>JABIRL010000162.1 GCA_018667855.1 Rhodospirillaceae bacterium | reverse complement strand
TGGCCGGATACCAAGGTGTGGCAGGCGGTGCAAACTCGAAACAGAGCCCGGCCCCGTTTCGGATCGCCCAACTCGGTTGCCTGAAGTACGGCGCAGCCGGGAACCGAATTTACCAGAGCGGCAAACAAAAATGTCCGCATTGCCGCCAGAATGCTTTCCGTGGCCTTTATTCTTCCTGAGTCTCGATATGGTGGGCCGGGGCGTGACGAGGCTTTCTCGGGCGGCAATGTCGACACGCCGCACGGCGAGGCGGCGGCGCATGCGGATGCGCCGTTCGAACCTTCGATTTCCAAACGTTGGAATGCCCGTGTCATCGAGCCCTCCAAACCAGAAGTTTCAAAAAGGCTCCCCGCTTCCTAAATAGAAGTGGGTATTAAACATCACGGCAATCATGCCCAAAAGGCGCCGCATCAACAATGACTTATGTCAAATATTCAAGCTCAGATGACCGGAATGACGTCCGAGCATTGCCTATTAAATTGCCGACCGGCCAGAATGGCACATTCCGGAAGGAAGTCAGCGTTGAGCCGATGTCCGCTTAACCCTTAGCCTAAAGCTTTATACTGCAGAATTCAGGCGCTGGCGGCGTCTAATCTGGCGATATCGTCAGCGTCGAGCGCCACATCAACGGATTTCAACAATTCGTTCAGTTGGTCCAAATTCGTGGCGCTGGCGATGGGTGCGCACACGCTGGGGCGGGCTATCAACCACGCCATCGCCACCTGTCCCGGCTTGGCGCCGTGTTTGTCCGCGATCTCGTCCAGCGCCGCGATGACGCCAAGGCCTCTGTCATTGAGGTATTTTCCGACCCGGGGGCCACGTGTCTGCCCTTCCATATCGGCTTCAGAGCGATATTTTCCGGTCAGAAAGCCGCTGGCCAGAGAATAGTACCCGATAACACCGACATTTTCCGCCAGACACAGATCCTCTAGCGCACCTTCAAGGGTATCTCGTTCAACCAGACTGTAGATCGGCTGCAGGCTTTGATAGCGCGGTAATCCCCTTTCACTTAAATCCAACGCCTCTCCGAGACGCTCCGCGGTGAAGTTGGACGCGCCAATTTCGCGCACCTTGCCCTGCTCTATCAGTCGCGAATAGGCTTCCAGGGTCGCCTCCACCGGCGTGTCCGGGTCATCCCTGTGGGATTGATATAAATCGATGTAGTCGGTCTTCAGTCGCCGTAATGACGCCTCCACCGCCTCAGCCATGTATTTGGGCGACAATCCAACCTTGTCCGGCCCCATTTCCAGGCCGAATTTTGTCGCAATAACGACCTTGTCGCGGCCACCCCGGCTGGCCAGCCAGTTGCCGATGATGGTTTCCGATTCGCCGCCTTCATTGCCGTCGTTCCAGCGTGAATACACATCGGCGGTATCGATGAAGTTGAATCCTGCTCCCACAAAAGCGTCGAGAATTTTGAAAGACATCGCTTCATTGGCGGTCCACCCAAAGACGTTGCCGCCAAATGCGATCGGGGCGACCATAAGCGAAGAGGCCCCTAATTGCCGCTCTTCCATGATGTATTGGTCTCCTGGGATGGTGCCTGCATCCCGCGTTATGGCTTTCTGGACCGTAGATTTAACATGGATAACGGTGGCCGCAATCCGATAACTCTCAGCGATCCTTCGAAGCGCACGCGAGTGGCGGCAGATCGATGACGGTCGCTATGTGTCGGTGCGTCAGCCGTTGGCGTTAGGTGCCGCCACTTGCGTGGGGCCTGAGGACGCCGAGTGCGACTCGATGGAAGGGCGTATCCACACCGGCCTCCTCACCGTAACGACAGACAGCGCCGACGAGCCCATCGACTTCGAGGCGCTTGCCCTGCTCAAGATCGACAGTGATCGAGGCTTTCCAGGTCGGTTGCATTCCGTTGGCAAGCGTCATTGTGTTCTCAACATCGATTTCGCCAAGCGGGATACCGTGTGCGTTGCCAACGGCAACCACTTCGCGCACACCCATATCGACCAACCGCCAGCTTTCCGGAAACTGGTGATAGCGTGCGTGCGGCAGCCGGATCATGGCGCTGATCGCGCCAAGTGGTGCCAGCAACATCATCTTGCGCCAGAGGTCGAGGCGGATGTCGGCGCTGACCCGAGTCTCAACGCCACCCAAGGTCGCCATTGCCGCGAATTTTGCTAACCGTTCACTCTCTCTGCCGCTGAGTTCCCCGACAATTACGGCATTTAAGGCATTGTGCTGGATCACGCCCGGCGCCGCGATCTCGCCGTTGATCACGCAGACGCCACCAATGGTGCGCTCGGTGCCGAATAGGCCGGCGATGACACCCGGTGCATCGACCCCATTCTGCAATGTGACGACGCCGGTATTAGCGCCAACCATCGGCCGGATGAAGTCGGCAGCGGTCTCCAAGTCGTACATTTTGACAGCTAACAGCACCATATTGACAGAGCCGATATCAGCCGGATCATCGGTGGCTTTGGCCGGGTTGATCAACATGTCGCCCGCCGGGCTCGTCACCTTCAGTCCATGCTCACGGATGGCCTTCAGATGCGCCCCCCGGGCAATGAAGCTGACATCGGCTCCGCCCGTCGCCAATCGGGCTCCGAGATAGCCGCCCATGGCGCCGGTTCCCATGACTGCGATCTTCATCTTTGGGACCCTCTCATTAGGCCGAGGTTTGGATTGCCGCACTGTTGATGAAGTTTGTCAACGGCCCGCATCGCGGGAGCCATTTCTGCTTCACCTCCAGCTTCAAGCATTGTCGGAAAATTTCGGGACCATAGACACTGACCATTTCTAGCATCCTTCGCGTGGCCATGGATCCAAAGCTGCGCCGACCAATATCATTCACATCGCTCTATTCCGAGCCGATGCCTGAACCCCTATAATCATAGCCTTGGTCGCCAGAGCATTGTTGACGGCGTTCAGGTATATATCGTGACGTCGTAGGTTGTTCGCGGATGATTAACCCAATATCATAGCTCGCATAGCCCCTTTATCAGGGCCACGCCATCAAATCGCCGAGTTCCCAAAGCAAACAAACATCCGAGTCGGAGCCGCCAATGTCCTGCGCAAATTTATCGCACTATGAAGCCATCGTCATCGGCGCGGGCGTGGCCGGGATCTACCAGATCAAGCGCCTTGCCGACCTGGGCGTGCATGCCACCGTGCTGGAGGCCGACAGTGACCTTGGCGGTACTTGGTACAACAACCGCTATCCCGGTGCCCGGTTCGATTCCGAGAGCTACACTTATGGTTATACCTTTTCCAAGGAAGTGCTTGAGGAATGGCATTGGAAGGAGGCGTTTTCGAGTCAGCCAGAGAATTTACGCTATTTGAATTTCGTCGCCGAGAAATTCGATCTGCGGCAATATATGCAATTCAATAGCCGAGTCGAGGCGGCGCATTATGACGAAGATGAAAATCTTTGGCGGCTGCGTATCAACGACGGGCGCGAACTGACCTGCGGTTTTTTGATCACGACCCTGGGTCTGCTGTCGATCCCAACCTTGCCAAGGATTCCCGGCATGGACGAATTTAGGGGGAGGTCATTCCACACATTTGATTGGCCCCATGAAGCGCTTGATCTGACAGATAAAAAGGTTGGCATCATTGGTACCGGGGCAACAGCGATCCAGGTGATCGGCGCAATCGCGGACAAGGTTGGTGACCTGACGGTGTTTCAGCGCCGGCCCAACTGGTGTGCGCCCCTCAATAACCGAGATATCTCCCAAGAAGAAATGGCCGGCATACGGTCCCGTTACGAAGAGATCTTTGCCGCCTGCAACCGCTCGCCCGGTGGGTTTGAGCATGAACCCGACCGGCGTGGTTTCAATGCAACCTCCCGCGAGGAACGCTGGGCACTGTATGACAAGCTTTATGATGAACCAGGGTTTGGTATTTGGTTGGCGAACTTCCGCGAGATCTTCACGGACGATGATGCCAATGCGGAAATTTCCGAATATATCGCCGGGCGGATACGTCAGCGGGTGAAGGATCCGGTTACGGCGGAAAAACTTATACCTAAAGATCACGGCTTCGGCGTGCAGCGGGTTCCGCTCGAAACAAATTATCTTGAGGCCTACAACCGGAACAACGTGCACCTCGTTGACATCAACGAGGCACCGATCGAACAGATCACCGCGAATGGACTGCGAACTACGGCGGATGCGTATGAATTCGACATCATAATATATGCCACCGGCTTCGATGCCATTACCGGCGCATATGACCACATCGACATCCAGGGTGTCGGTGGCGAGAAATTGGGAGATAAGTGGCATGATGGTCCGTCGACTTATTTGGGCATGTTCGTCAGTGGATTTCCAAATTTGTTGATGCCCAGCGGTCCGCAAAGCGGCTCCGCCTCAACCAATTATCCCCGCGGCATCGAGAATGGCGTTAATTGGTGCACGGACTTCCTCGAATATATTCGGGCCAACGGCTACAACCGCGTGGAAGCGACCACGGCGGCAGAGGAACGCTGGACCGCGCATGTAACCAAGATGTATTCGACCATGCTCATGCGAAAAGCAAAATCCTGGTTCACCGGGTATAATTCCAACGTCCCCGGGCACGAAGAGGGCAAGATCAGGTATTTCGTCTACAATGGCGGTACACCGAAGTATGTCGCCACCATCAACGATGTAGCGGCATCGGGTTATGAAGGTGTACAGCTTTCGAATGCCGTCCCACCGCCCACCGAGCAACCTCTATCGGGGTCAAGTCCGAACGCTGGTTAAACGGCCCCGGCGACACGGCCAAGGTGCACTAAGGGCAGCGGTCCGACCCGGCCCGATCTATTGAGCTCTATTCCGACACACCCGCCTTTCGAGGGCGGCCGGATTTGCATGACCGCTCCTGATTCTGCGGACGGCTCCCGCTCGCTGGCATCTAACCGCTATGTATTGGGAAACCCTAACAGGGCGCTATTGGCACAATCCGGAAGGTTGTCAGCGCTGAGATGATTTCCGCTTATCATCCAGCTTCGAGCATCATATGCGAAAAATTTTATGTCGCAGTTTGACCCGTAGCGGAAGTGGCGGCAGCCTTTTCGAATGGCTGCTCCTACTTCGGAGCTGAGTTTTGGGCGCTCACTCTTCCGATATGCCCGCCGCCCTAAGGTTGTTCAGATAAATCTCGAGCAGGGGCGGGTGAAAATGGTGCAGCATGGATGCTATCTTGCGAACGGTCAGATCGGGCTGCAACTTTTTCGCCCCTTCGAACGCGCGGCGTGCCTCCTCGTATCTGCCCAGGGCGCTGTTGGCGGAAACCAGCAGCAGATGCGGCCAGAAGTTGGCGTGTGGCTGCCGAACCGATTTTTCTGCATCGACAAGCGCCTGTTCATGTTCGCCCAGGGCGGCTTTGGCTCCGCCTCGGATTAGGTAGAACGAAAATAGCGTTGGATCGTGCGGGCTGAGACGAATTGCGTGGTCCTCCAAAGGAAGCGTCAATGCCGGTTCGCCGAACCAATGATGTGCAATTGCCAAGCCGTGATAGGCGAGGGCAAAATTCGGGTTCAAGTCGATAGCCGCCAGCATCGACGAGATGGCCTGTTTGCGCTCGCCCAAGACGATCGAGACCTGGCCGAGTGCGTATTGATTGAAGCTGTCCCGGTCGTCCAACGCGACCGCTTGTTCGGCGTCTCTCAGGCCTAGTTCGAGAACGGCCACAGGATCTTCGACGTAGCCATGCATGGCCTGAGAATACGCGGTGACTGCACGGGCGCCGAACGGGCGGGAAAATTCGGGCGCCTTGTCGATAGCGCGTTCGTAGAGCCCGCGTGCCTCAGCGAAACCGTCCTTTGTATATTTGTAATAGTGCCACATCCCGCGTTGATAGAGATCCCAGGCGCTCAGGTCAGTTGTCTTGGTGTGAGCAAATTTCCGTTCGCTCCCCGCCAGTTCCGCGTCGACGCCGGCGCTGATCGCCTCGGTCAATTCGTCCTGCAGATGGAAGATGTCAACTAGTTCCCGGTCAAAGCGTTCCGCCCAGATGTGGTTGCCGGTTTCCGCCTCGATTAACTGCGCGGAGATACGGACCCGGCTGCCGGCGTTGCGTACGCTGCCTTCCAACACGTATCGCACGCCCATCTCCCGCCCGACCCGTTTCACGTCGACGGCCGTGCCCTTGTAGGTGAAGGTGGAGTTCCGCGCGACCACGAACAGCCAGCGCAGGCGCGACAACGCGGTGATAATATCCTCGGTCATGCCGTCGGAAAAATACTCCTGTTCCGGGTTGCCGGACATATTCTCGAACGGCAGCACGGCGATCGAGGGCCTGCCGGCAAGCGAGGGATCGGTCAGACCGGACACGATCGAGTCGGTGTCGGGCGCGGCGGCGACTCGTCCTTGGCCGCGGACCTCGACGCTGCCGACGAAGCGAAAGCCCCGCCGCGGCACCGTGCGGATATGATCCTGCCGCCTGCCGTTGTCGCCGATGGCCTGGCGTGCGTTCTTGATGCAGGTGCTCAAGGCCCAGTCGGACACATGCCGACCGCCCCAGATTTGCCGGTTGAACTCCTCCCTGCCGATCAGGCGGTCCCGGTGTTCGACCAGGTAAAGCAGCACATCCAATGCTTTCGGTTCGACAGCGACGGCCCGCCCCTGCTTTTGCAATTCATGGCGGTCCGGGTCCAATTCGCAATCTCCGAACAAATAGGTCATTGCGCCCCATCCATGCTTCGTGCGCCGCTCTGGTTGCCGGAAAATGCCACGTTGCGAAATCCGAAATGCGGCTATCTCCAAGCCATCATAGGGTTAAAGTCGCGTTCGTTAAAGCTGCCTCAAGAGTGTCCTCCCTCAAACCGTCCTCAAGAATTCGCCAAGCGAAAACCCCAAGATCCCTCAAGCAGCCGATTTCTTTCGGAGCTATCCTTCGTCAAGCTGGAACTGACAATCCATGGAGGAGCACCATGAATAGCGTGATCAAAACGATTGGGGTCTCTGGGCCGGATCTTCGATCTCTACCGGTCGTGGTTCTTGTCGCTGCCCTCATGATCGTTGCCATGGCTGCGTTCGCCGAGAGCCCGCGCGAGAAACTTACCGGCCGTGGCTTAGAATTCACAGTCGAAGATTTCGTTCGGGGCGCGGCGGCCAAAGGCGAAATCGAGACGGTCAAACTATTCCTGGCGGCGGGCATGGATGTGAATAAGAAGATGCCATACCTCTCGACGCGCGGAAAAAGGAGAGGTTTTGGGGGGCAAACCGCCTTGCATGCGGCCGCCTCTGGCGGACATGCTAAGCTTGTTGCGTACCTGATCGAAAAGGGTGCTGCCTATGACCCAACGGGCAACCACAATGAAACGCCTCTTTTGGTTGCGGCAATCGCCGGTCATGCGAAAGTCATTGGGTTGCTAGCGGCCAAAGGGGCGGATGTAGACAGGAAGGACACCTATCTCCAGACCCCGCTGATCCTGTCGGTGAAGGCAGGCAACGTTGATGCCGTGAAAATACTCTTGGCGAACGGGGCGAAGGTGAACGAAATCGACTTCAACCGTGCCGCCGCCCTGGATTACGCCGGCAACGCCGATAACGCCGAGATTATTCAGTTGCTCAAGGGCTCGGGCGGAAAAAAGGCTCATGAGCTACGATAGGATTGGGAACGCCGGATGACCGTTTTTGGCACTCTTCAAGCATAAGGCGGTCGGGGGGCCATTTCTGCTTCACCCCCAGCATCGAGCATCGCTGGAAGGTCCGGGTAGCCAGAGAGTCCATAAGCGGTTCGCCAAGGCCAATTGAGCCAATCTGACCTCTTGCCTGCCGACAGACAAATCCGTCACGGAGAACCCTATACCGGACTTTCAGGGCAATCTAGGTGGCGCCTCCTTAGGCAGCAAGGGAGCGTCGTATTGAATGGCGGCCGCAAACTCCCACTACGCGCAACCATCACTGCGCTATAGTCGAGCTCCAGATATGGAGACGCGCGATATGTTCTCGAGATCCAGAAGAGCCCGGAAGCTCCCAGACGACGGTCCCAGGAACGGTTGGTATGAGACCCTCCCCCCGCCGCCGCCCGCACGCAGGGTCGAAGGCACGGTCAAGGCGGACTTCGCGGTGATCGGCGCCGGTACGTGCGGCTGCGCGGTGGCGCGCCGGCTCGCCGAGCTTCGACCCGACGACACGGTTGTATTGGTCGAGGCGACACGGGTTGGCTACGGCACTTCAGGCCGCAATGCGGGCTTCATGCTCGACCATCATAGCCACGGCGGCATGAAGCATTTTGAGGCGGCGAGCAAGAACGACCGACTTTTTACTGCTGGTACCAACTATCTCCGCGAGCTCGTCCAGCAACATCAGATCCAGTGCGACTGGAGCGATTGGGGGCGCATCTACGTCGCGGCCGAGACTTCGTCCGAGGGTGCGCTGAAGGGCGTCGCCGAGGGGTTCGACAAGCTTGGCGTACCGTGGCGCCAGGTTGACAATGATGGCCTGGAGGAGATCACCGGCACCCGCTTTTATCTTCGCGGCGTACGCGCTGAAGGCTCTGCCCTGGTACAGCCGGCGGCAATGATGCGCGGCCTCGCATCGACGCTGCCGATCAATGTGACCCTGTACGAGGAAAGTCCGGTGATAGAGCTCGTCACGCGTGGCGGCTTCCGGTTGGTCTGTCCCGAAGGGACGATCGAGGCCAAACAGGTGATCCTCGCCAATCACGTCTTCGCTGAGGAACTGGGCTTCCTCAAGCACCGGATCGTCCCGCTCGCGAGCTTCGCCAGCCTAACCCGGCCGCTTACTGATACCGAAATGGGGCAAGTCGGTTCCGAGGGTGAGTTCGGTCTCTTGCCGGCCAATGCCAACGGCAGCACAGTGCGCCTGACCCTTGATGGGCGTATTTTGATGCGAAACACGCTCCACTATGCACGAAGTAAACGCTTCCCACCTGAGCTAATGGCCGAGGTCGCCGACAACCACCGCCAGAGCATAACGCGCCGCTGGCCCGGCCTGGCAGATGTTGAGTTCGTCGGCACTTGGGGCGGCATCCTCGGCTTCACCCGCAACGAGGGAACCGTATTCGGAGCAATAGGCGCCGGGCTTTGGGCGCTGATGTCTGCCGACGCCGCGCCCATGACCAAGGGCGCGATCGGCGGCAAGCTGCTGGCCGAGCATATCTGCGGTGTCGACAGCGAACTCCTGGAGGTCATGCTCTCATTGCCCAAGGCGGCTATTTTACCGCCCGACCCGATCCTTCGCTTTGTCGTCAACCGCGAGATCGACAA
Organism: Rhodospirillaceae bacterium; assembly: GCA_018667855.1. Taxonomy (GTDB): domain Bacteria; phylum Pseudomonadota; class Alphaproteobacteria. Next base: position 47,284 of record JABIRL010000162.1, on the reverse strand, counting down.
GACCGCTGCCTCAGGCCCCGGTGAACGTTGACCGGGCGAACATCGTCCGCAAGCCGTCCGAATTCGTCCGTTGGTTCTCCTTCGCGGCCTGATCGGTATCAACAGCCAGGCATGGTTCAACAACAACCACCACATTCGCGGCCCTTCCAATAATCCCAAATTTTCAGTATCCAACACGCTGCCGCACCGTATTGGTTCTGAGACCTCTCGAAGGACCCGCAACTTTCGACGAGCCGTAGTTTTTGGTTTCGCACTCGCCCGCAACCTCTTTCCTTGCCTTTGAGTCGTCAATTGTGACGGACAAAGACCGACTTCTAGAAAACTTCCTTTAGGATGTTTGGATGATTTTCTCGTATGAAATCCGTCATTTTCCGTCTCTCCGTCACAGCTAGATATCCATATCGATCGGGATCGGCTTGCCGGGGCGCTGTTCCGGAGTCGTGAGGTAGATCGGTCTGTCACTCAATCAACTCCGCTACCGTGTGCCGCCATTCAATAATGCGGTGGCGGTTGGTCGTCGGGTTGGGTGGGTTCCATATCGCCTTCGAGGCGAGCCAATCGGGCGCGGAGTTCGGAGAGGTCACGGCGGAGGGATTCGATTTCGGTCCATTGCGCCTGCACCATTTCGTTCAGATCCTCGATGGTGCCGTCCTGGTGGGCGATGTGGCTTTCCAGCGCCATCAGGCGGTCGGCCGGATCGTTCGCTCCAGTGTCGCTCATAATCCCACCTTCGTCGCCAGGCCGCCGTCTATGGGCAGGGTCGCGCCGGTGATATAGCTGCCCGCATCGGATGCCAGGAACAGGGCTGTGTTGGCGGCATCCCAGGGGCTGCCCATGCGGGCCAGGGGGGGCAATTCGTTCCGCTGTTGGCGGATCAGCTCTTTCGGATCGCCGCTGGATTGATGGTACAGCTCCATGGCCGTGGGCGTATCCATCAGACCCAGCATAAGGACATTGCAGCGGATGCCGTGGGGGCCATTTTCGTACGCCAGCCAGCGGCAGAATTCATTCAACGCAGCCTTGGCCACCTTGTAGGCGATGAGGGGATACATGGCGACTGCGGCGATGGAGCTGGTATGCAGGATACAGCCCGACCGCTGATCCCGCATGATCCCCAGCACGTGTTTGGACAACAGCATGGCGCCCGTCAGATTGCGGTTCAGCATGTCCTGCCAATCGGCCAGGTCGATCTGTACCGTGTCATGATCGACAATACCGGCACCCACATTGTTGTGCAGGATATCCACCCGGCCAAAAGCATCCATTGCGGCGGCCATCAGCTTGCGGCAGTCCTCCTCGTCGGTGATATCGGTCAGCTTGGTTTCCACCGAAAACCCCTCGGCCCGGACCTGGCGGGCGGTTTCCTCCAGCGAGGGCGCGGAGCGGTTGGCCAGCATCAGTTTGGCGCCGTGGCGGGCAAAAGTCAGCGCCGTGGCCCGGCCGTTGCCCATGCCGTCGGGCGCGGTCTGGCCGGCGCCGGTGATGATCGCGACTTTGTCCTGCAATTGCATGCGTCGTCTTCCCGATTGATACAGGTGGCGTCTGCTTGGTATTACTGCATCCACCGTGGAGTGTAACCTAAAAGGCGGCCAACCATGAGCACGACGGACGAGATCCTAACAGCGGCACAGCAGGAGAAGTTCTGGCGCGACGGCTATCTGGTGGTCGATGGCGCCGTGAATGGCGAAACCCTGGCCCGCCTGCGCCGGCAAATGGACGACTGGGCGGAAGAGAGCCGCGGTCAAACGGAGCCCTATGGCCCGCCTACGGTGGATGGCAGGCCGCGCTTTGATCTGGAGGAAAACCATTCCACCGAACGCCCCGCCCTGCGGCGGATCAACAATCCGGCCGAGGTTTCGGACGATTTTCATGCCGTGATGACCGATGCGCCCATGGTTGATATGGTCGCCGACCTGATCGGCCCGAACGTGAAATACCACCATTGCAAGATCAATTCGAAGCTGCCCGGCAGCACGATGGTGGTGCGCTACCATCAGGATTTTCCCTACACGCCCCACACCAACGATGACGTCATCACCGCCCTGCTGCTGCTGGATGATGTGGACGAAGGGAACGGCTGCCTGATGGTTGTTCCGGGTACCCATCGGGGCACCATCGACAGCCTGTTCGAGAACGGGGTTTTTACCGGCAAGGTGAACCCGGTGCTGGAACAGGACTATCTGGCCCGTCAGGTTCCGATCGAGGGCAAGGCCGGCGCGGTTTGTTTGATGCACACCCGCTTGCAGCATGGCAGCGAGACAACCCAATCCGCCGACCGCCGCCGGGCCATTTATATCTGTGTTTACAGCGCGGCGGACGCGATCCCCATTGCCCGCAATCCCATGCCGTCCGCTTTGGAAGGCACCATCGTGCGCGGTCAGGCCAGTACGACGGCGCGCATGATCCCCTTGCAGGTGGAATTGCCGCAACAGCCCAAATCCGCATCGTTCTTCACGGTGATCGGCCAGAAGTCGGCCGGCACCGGAGATTAGAGCTTTTTATATACCTGGGTGCGGGCCGTGATCTTGTCGGTGAACTGATACCAGCCCCGCATTTCGATGAATTCCGGCGTCTCCAGGGCTTCCGGTCCGCACAGTTCATAAACTGCCACATAGGCCCTGGCTGATGAAGTGGATTTACCGCCGTCCCTGGTCAGGCTGGCGTCGCTAACCGAGACATAACGATTGCCGGCCAGGACCCCGGGACAGGCGAGGGCTTCGGGCAGATGCTCCTCGTCATACCATTTGTTCCAGGCGTCCTCGACCTCCCTTGCGATCTCGGCGCTGACGATCAACAAATATTGTGGGGCATCCGCCATGATTGCCTCCTAGTGGTCCAATTCTAACGGATGCGACCCATCCGTGAAGATCGAAAGTCCACTAGACTCTAAAGAATCGTGGTGCGCAAGACACCAAACAGAAGGACTCTTCTGTTTGGTTCGCACCACTAGGTGACCAATTCCGGAATCTTGTCACCGCTTGGGTTTTCCGGATCAGCGGGACCGCCGTCACCGTCACCGTCACCCGCGCTGCCGCCCGCATCGCCGCCCTTGGGTTTGCCGCTTTTGGTCGCCTTTTCCCTGGCCAGGAATTCGAACGTCAACTTGCCCTCGGCCACGCCGATCGCCACCTGGCCGCCCTTGGCCAGTTTGCCGAATAGCAATTCATCGGCCAGGGGTTTCTTGACCTTTTCCTGAATGATCCGGCCCAGCGGTCGCGCGCCATAGAGTTGGTCATAGCCCTTGTCCGCCAGCCATTTACGGGCTTCATCGCTCAAGGTGATGGCGACCTTGCGATCGGCCAGTTGGTCGCTCAATTCACCGATGAACTTGTCCACCACCTTGGAAATCACTTCCGGCGGCAGGGCCGAGAAGCTGATGGTGGCGTCCAGGCGATTGCGGAATTCCGGGGTGAACAGACGGTCGATCGCCTCTTGGTCCGCGCCGACCTTGTTCTCGCGGCCAAAACCGATGGCCATTTTGGACATTTCCGAGGCCCCGGCGTTGGTGGTCATGATCAGCACCACGTTGCGGAAATCGATGTGTTTGCCGTTGTGGTCGGTCAATTTTCCGTAGTCCATGATCTGCAGCAGGATATTGAACAGATCGGGATGGGCCTTTTCGATTTCGTCCAGCAGCAACACCGCATGGGGGTTCTGGTCGATGGCATCGGTCAGCATGCCGCCCTGATCGAAGCCCACATATCCGGGCGGTGCGCCGATCAACCGGCTGACCGTGTGCCGCTCCATATATTCAGACATATCGAAGCGGACCATTTCCATGCCCATGATATTCGCCAGCTGCCGCGCGACCTCGGTCTTGCCGACGCCGGTGGGGCCGGAAAAGAGATAGCTGCCGATGGGTTTTTCAGGTTCCCGCAAGCCGGCCCGGGACATCTTTAACGCCGTCGCCAGGGCGTCGATGGCCTGATCCTGGCCGAATACGACCTGTTTCAGCTCGCCGTCCAAATTGGCCAGGCTGGCCCGGTCGTCCTTGGACACTGTTTTCGGCGGAATGCGCGCGATCTTGGCGACCACATTCTCCACATCCTTGACAGAGATGGTTTTCTTGCGCCGGTGCTCGGGCAGCAGCATCTGCGCCGCGCCGACCTCGTCTATGACATCAATGGCCTTGTCCGGCAGTTTGCGGTCGTTGATGTATTTCGCCGACAGCTCCACCGCCGCCTTGATGGCCTCGCCGGTATAGCGAATATGGTGGTAGTCCTCGAAATAAGGCTTCAGACCCTTCAGGATCTTCACCGCGTCGTCCACGGTGGGCTCGTTGACATCGATCTTCTGGAACCGGCGCAGCAGGGCGCGGTCCTTCTCGATATAGCCGCGATATTCCTTGTAGGTGGTGGAGCCCATGCAACGGATGGTGCCGCTGGCCAGGGCCGGCTTCAACATGTTGGAGGCATCCATGGCCCCGCCGGAGGTGGCGCCGGCGCCGATCACGGTATGGATCTCATCGATAAACAGAATGGCGTCGTCGTGGTTTTCCAACTCGGTGATGACCGCTTTCAGGCGTTCCTCGAAATCGCCCCTATAACGCGTACCCGCCAACAGAGCGCCCATATCCAGGGAAAAGATCGTGGTGTCGCGCAGAACTTCGGGCACTTCACCCAGGACCACGCGCCGGGCTAGGCCTTCGGCGATGGCGGTCTTGCCCACGCCGGGATCGCCGACCAACAGGGGATTGTTTTTCTGCCGGCGGCACAGGATCTGGATTGTCCGCTCCAGCTCTTCCTCGCGCCCGATAACGGGGTCGATGCGGCCGCCGCGGGCTTTTTCGTTCAGATCAATGCAATAGGCGGCCAGGGCCTCGTCACCGGCCTTTACGGGGCTTTCCTCTTCTTCCGCCTCCTCCGTGCCATGCACGGTGCGTTCGGTGCCCATGCCCGGCGTCTTGGCGACCCCGTGAGAGATGTAGCTGACCGCATCCAGCCGGGTCATATCCTGTTCCTGCAGGAAATAGACCGCATGGCTTTCCCGCTCGGCAAAGATCGCCACCAGGACGTTGGCGCCCGTAACCTCATCCCGCCCGGACGACTGCACATGATAAACGGCGCGCTGGATCACCCGTTGGAAACCGGCGGTGGGTTTCGCCTCCTCCTCCTCCTCGACCGTGAGCGAGGCAAGGTCGTCTTCCAAATAGTGGGTCAATTGCTCGCGCAGTTGATCAATTTCCACATTGCAGGCACGCAACACCGAACGGGCATCGTTGTCATCGCACAGGGCCAATAACAGATGTTCCAGGGTGGCGAATTCATGCCGCCGCTCGTTGGCGCCGCGCAGCGCCCGATGCAGGGTTTGTTCCAGTTCTGCCGCAAATGATGCCACTAGATAATATCCTTAGACTTTTGGCCCCAGACCTTTTCCGGAGCTTAAACCTTTTCCATGGTGCATTGTAGAGGATGCTGGTTCTTGCGGGCCAGATCGGTGACCTGCATAACTTTGGTTTCCGCGATTTCAAACGGAAATACGCCGCAAACACCGATGCCTTTTTGGTGCACGTGCAGCATGATCTGTGTTGCTTCCTGGCTGTCCTTATTGAAATACCGTTCCAGCACATGAACCACGAATTCCATGGGCGTGTAATCGTCGTTCAGCAACAAGACACGGTACATGGACGGCTTTTTGGTTTTCGGCTTGGTCTTGGTGGCAACACCGGTGCCGCCGTCGCCATCATTGGCGCCGTCGTCATCGTCCGGACCACTGATGGCCCTTATGCCGCCCATTGGAACAATCATGCTCACCAGGTACCCCACCGAATGTGCCGCAATCCAATATGGACCGGCCCACAGTTCTATCATATCGGCCCTTTCCATCATATTGGAAGAGGCAGATCGTTACGAGAATAGATTACAGGTCTTTAAAAAGTGGAAAAGGCTAATTTGCGGGCCTGACCCTCAGACAGAGCGCTCCAGGATTGCTACCGGCGTTTTCCCTCGATAGTAAATCCGCGGAACAAACGGGTTGAGGTGATTCAACAGGCTATAGGTCATCCAACCGGCTGTTTCGGAAGCGTCGGCGATATTATTCCCGGCCGCGCGGCTATAAACCTCCACCACATCGCCTTCGCGAACATTCAGTCCGGTTGCATCGAATAGGTAGTGATTGAGCGAGACCGATCCGATACAGGGCCGCAGGACATTATCGACCAGAATTTGGCCGGTATTGGAATGCTCGCGCGGCACAGCGTCATAAAATCCAACATGCAGGGTCCCGACCCGCATCCGTTCGGTGGCTGTAAAGCGACCGAAATAAGTCACGGAATCGCCTGCTTCGATCCATTTCAGATGTTCAATGCGGGCCTTGAAGCAAAGCGCCTGTCGCAGCGCCAACCCAGCTGTCCGGTCCTCGTCACCATTGTAAATGCCAAACAACGATAGGGCGGGTCGTACCATCCCCAGCCACGCCTCGGGGGAATGAAAAATCCCATGGCTGGAGGCAAGACTGCAATAGCCCGGATCTATGCCCTTTTCCGCCAACTCATCCGTGATGGCTCGAAAGCGGGCAAGAACGCCGGCATCCCGTTCGGGATGCAGCATAAAGGTCGAAAATATGCCCCTGATCTCCAAATGCGCCGACGCCGCAATCGTCTCAATAAAGGATACCGCCTCCGCAGCGGGGACACCCACACGGCGCAATCCGGTATCGATCTTGATGAAAACGCCAGCCTTCCGACCGATGGCCCGCGCGGCCACGGTCAGTTTTTCGGCCGCCGCTGGGGTGTAGATGACCTGGCTGATATCCTGTTCGACGATGCGCTGGTATTGCCCATCCGTATACAGCGCATCCATATTAACGATACCGCTGGTAATACCGGATTCCCGGATCGCCAGGGCCTCGGCTGTGCGCGCAACCATGAACCAGTTGACGCCGTCCGCCGCCAGCGCCGCCACGATCGGGCGCAGGCCATGGCCATAGGCATCGTTCTTGACCACGGGCATGATCTCCACATGCGGGCCGACCCGGTCGCGAATGGCCTTCAGATTGAAGGCGATGTCGTTAAGGTCGATTTCGAACCATGCACCCAATTCCGCCTTTCGCGCCTCGATATTCTCCGGTGCGGGCTGTTGCAGAAAATAGTTATCGGACATTGGCTGGCCATCATTTGTCATCTGGTGCTGCTACGATATCGGGATATCAGGATTGCGGACAAAGAAAAAGGGTCCGGGGGGAGGACCCGGACCCTTCTCTTAGGTGCCCAGTCCCTAAGGACGGGCAGCCAAACGGCTATTACGCCGCGTTGTTACGCCATTTCTCCACCGAGGCGGTGAATTGGGCGTTGATCGGCTCGGCCGCTTCCTGGGCCACTTTGGTCGCCAGTTCACCAACCTTGGTGCCCTGGGCCATCAGGCCGTCGAAGCTACCGCGCGCGTATTCCGAATTCAGGTCCATGACCTCGTTCAGCGACTTGGCGCCCAGAATGGCCTTGGTCGCCGCGACATTGCTGTCCAGCATCTGCTTGGCGAAGCCCATCATTTCGCTGCCGATGGCCTCCATGCCCTTGCCATAGGCGGTGGATGCCGCGCTCCAGGCTTCAATGCCTTCCTTGCCGCTGGCGGCCAGATCGTCATAGCCCTGGGCCATGCCTTCGGCCTTGCCGCGCAAATCGGCGAAGGCTTTTTCATAACCCTCGGTGCCGGCTTGGGTGAAGTTACGAAGCGTTTCTTGACCAGCGGAAATAATGGTCTCGGCGCTATTGGCAGATTTGTCTTGCTTGGTGGTCTTGGCGGTCATGATCAAATCTCTCTGTAAAAGTTTCTGTCGTGTGTCCGTTCGATGCCTGGGAAAAACCCGGCGAAAATCTTTATGCTGCAGTGCAACATAACGTTAAAATAGGAAACCTGGCACGGATGTCAAGAAAAAAATTGTGCAGTGCAGCAAATTATTTTGCACTGCCGAAAAAATGTCAAAAGAAAACGGCGGACGGATCCCATGATCCACCCGCCGCAAGTTGCAGGACGTCAAGTCCGGGGGTCGGTCGCTAGCGCCACCAGAATGGCTTGCGGGCCTCGGACCTGGCCTGGTCACGGGTAATTCCAATGTCGCACAAGGCATGTTGGTCCAACTCGCCGAGACGGTGACGTTGTTCGGCCCGAACCTGCCAGCGATAGAGCGTTCGCGCGGCGTTCACAAGAATCTTGCTTAGATCAAATTCTCTAATTGAAACGGGTATGGTTCTGATCATGTCAACGCTCCTTTTATCGCGTTCGTATGTCTGTATAGGTGAGTATATAACGACTAAAATTTACAACGACAAACGAGTGTTTTTCATATATATCATAAGAAATACTAATGATTTAACGAGGTCTTAATGGCTGACCGCCGGCTTCCTCCGCTGAATGCCTTGCGCGCCTTCGAGGCAGCCGCCAGGCAGTTGAGCTTTACCCGCGCGGGCCAGGAGCTGCATGTCACACAGGCCGCCATCAGCCATCAGGTGAAAGGCCTGGAGGAATGGCTGGGTTTGGCACTGTTCCGGCGCCGGGGCCGAGCCATCGTGTTGACCGAGAATGGTCAGAGCTACCATGCTGCAGTGCGGGAGGGACTGGATATTCTGGCTGATGCCACGGACCGCCTGACCCGGCGCCAGGACAGTGGCGTGCTGACCGTCGCCACCCTGGCCTCTTTCGCCGCCGCCTGGCTGGTACCGCGCCTGGGCCGTTTTCGCGCCCAGCACGCCGAGATTGATGTGCGCGTGGCGGCCAGCGACGAGATCGTCGATTTTGCCCGTGACGACGTGGACCTGGCGATCCGCTACGGCAACGGCCATTGGCCGGGTCTCGAGGTTGTGCCCCTGATGACGGAGGACGTCTTTCCCGTCTGCAGCCCCGATCTTTTGCGCGGACCGCATCCCCTGCGCCAACCGGATGACCTGCGCCACCACACTTTATTGCACGACGATATGCGGGAAACCTGGCGTCTGTGGCTGCTGGCGGCGGATGTGCGGGGCGTCGATCCCGACCGTGGGCCGGGCTATAACCTTTCGGCCCTGGTTATTCATGCCGCCGCCGACGGCCAGGGTGTCGCCCTGGCGCGCAGTGCCCTGGTCCGGGACTTTCTGGATGACGGCCGCCTAATCAGGCCCTTCGAATTGGCGCTGCCGGCGGAGTACGCCTATTACCTGGTCTATCCCGCCCGCGCCGTAACACACCCCAAGGTGCGGGCCTTTCGTGACTGGCTGCTATCGGAAGCGGGCCAATCACCACTTGACTAGCCACTTGATTAACCGCTTGCCGATAACCATTGTTAAGCGTTATTGATGCGCCCCTTTTTGGGGACCCTTTAGGACACCCGGTGAGACCCCGGTGAAACCCCGGTGAAATAAGGAATGCGTGATATGGGTATCAAGGTCGCGGTCGTCGGCGCCACGGGTAACGTGGGCCGGGAGATGTTGAATATTCTGGATGAACGGGAGTTTCCCGCCGAAGAAGTCGTGGCGCTGGCTTCGACCCGTTCTGTCGGCAGGGACGCGGCCTTTGGCGAGAAAACCCTAAAGGTCAAAGCTCTGGATACATTCGATTTCTCGACCGTCGATATCGCGCTGTTCTCGGCCGGCGGTGACATCTCCCGAAAATTTGGTCCCGGGGCGGCCCAGGCCGGTTGCGTGGTGATCGACAATTCCTCGGCCTTCCGCATGGATCCGGACGTACCCCTGGTGGTGCCGGAGGTCAATCCGGGGGATTTGGTCGGTTTCAGCAAACGTAATATCGTCGCCAATCCGAATTGCTCCACGGCGCAGCTGGTGGTGGCGCTCAAGCCGCTGCATGACCACGCCAAGATCAAGCGCGTGGTCGTTGCCACTTATCAATCGGCCTCCGGTGCCGGGCGGGAAGCGATGGATGAATTATTCATCCAGACCAAGGGTATTTACGTCAACGATCAGCCCAGTCCTCGGGAATTTCCCAAGCAGATCGCCTTCAACGTCATACCGCATATTGATGATTTCATGGATGACGGCGAGACCAAGGAAGAATGGAAGATGACCGCCGAGACCAAGAAAATACTGGATCCGGCGATTAAACTGACCGCCAGTTGCGTGCGGGTGCCGACGTTTGTGGGCCATGCCGAGGCGGTCAATATCGAATTCGAACACCCCATCGATGACGACGAGGCACGGGATATTCTGCGCGAGGCGCCGGGCTGCATGGTGGTGGATAAGCGAGAGGCGGGCGGCTACGTCACGCCCGTGGAATGCGTTGGCGAGTATGCCACCTTTATCTCCCGCATCCGGGTCGACCCGACGGTAGAGAATGGCCTGAACATTTGGGTGGTATCGGACAATCTGCGCAAGGGCGCGGCCCTGAACGCCGTGCAGATCGCCGAAACCCTTGTTGCCCGCCATTTGAAAAAGGCCGCCTAGGGAAAAGGAGCGAACATTGCCGAAAATTAACTCCGGCCCCGCCAGCCACACCTATTTCTCCCAGCGCCTGCGCCTGCATTACGTGGATTGGGGCAGCGAAGGCGCCCCGCCCATGTTGCTTGTTCATGGCGGTCGCGACCATTGCCGCAACTGGGACTGGGTGGCGGAGGCCTTCCGCGATGAATATCATATCATCGCGCCTGATCTGCGCGGCCATGGGGACAGCCAGTGGAGCATGGGCGGCAGCTACACCATGCCCGAATATGTCTATGATATTGCCCATTTGGTGGACCAGAAAAACATGGCCCCGGTGACCATTGTCAGCCACTCCCTCGGCGGCATGATCTCCCTGCAATATGCCGGCCTTTATCCCGATAAGGTCAAAAGCATCACCGCGATCGAAGGTTTGGGCGCCTCGCCCACGATGCTGGCGAAAAACGCCGGCAAAAGCATCAATGAAAAACTGTCCGATTGGTCGGATGAATTGCGCAAGATGTCCGGCCGTACGCCCCGGCGTTATGCCACCCTGGAAGATGCCTTCGCCCGCATGCAGGACGAAAACCCACATCTGTCGGAAGCCCAAGCCAGGCATCTGACCGTGCATGGGGCTTCTCAGAACGAGGACGGCAGTTTTAGTTGGAAGTTCGATAATTATGTCCGCATCTTCCGCCCCTATGGTTTGAGCCCGGAAGAAATCCGCCACCTGTGGTCCCGCATCATATGCCCCACGCTGCTTATTCGCGGCACCGAAAGCTGGGCCTCGGACCCTGAAGAAGATGGCCGAATTTCCTCCTTCCGAAACGCCACGGTCGCGGCAATTGAGGGGGCCGGTCATTGGGCCCATCACGACCGGCTGGATGTGTTTTTGAATATGGTCCGCGAACATTTGGCAAAATAGGGATTTCCAATGTTTGCAGCCGTTGACAAAGGGCCGGCCGGGGCGTATATCCGCGCCGACCTGGGCGGCGTCCGCGCCGCCTGAATTGTTTCGTATGCGCAGGCGCCTGGCGCGGCGCATACATGATCGAATAGATGGACAAAAAGAATGTTCGCTGTAATTAAGACCGGCGGTAAACAGTACCGCGTCGCACCGGACGATGTGATCCGGATCGAACGCATCGCGGGCGAGGCCGGCGACGAAGTTGCGTTCGATGATGTGCTGATGCTGGATGCCGATGGCAACACCATCGTCGGCGCTCCTCTGGTTGATGGCGCGACCGTGACCGGCACCCTGGTTGAACAGGCCCGCGGTAAAAAGATCATTGTTTTCAAGAAAAAGCGGCGGAAAAACTATCGCCGTCGCAACGGTCACCGGCAGGAATTAAGCGTGGTGCAAATCACCGGCATTACCGGCCCGGGTGCGGCGAAAAAGGCGGCCCCAAAAAAGAAAGCGGCGCCAAAAAAGGAAGAAGCGGAAGACAAGGCAGCCGATACGGCGCCCGAAACTGATACCGCGACAGATACCGCTGCTGAAAACACCGAGAGTTAAGGAGCACTTTAAAGATGGCCCATAAAAAAGCAGGCGGCAGTTCACGCAACGGTCGCGATACAGCCGGCCGGCGCCTCGGTATCAAAAAATTCGGCGGCCAGGCGGTTATTCCAGGCAACATCATAGTGCGTCAGCGCGGCACCAAGTGGAAGCCGGGCGACAATGTCGGCCTGGGCAAGGACCATACGATTTTCGCCCTGATCGAGGGTCAGGTGAAGTTCCAGACCAGGGCCGGTGGCCGGACTTTCGTTTCGGTGCAGCCGCCGGAGTAGGCGCGCCCGCAAGCGCAGTTGAAACGCGGGGGATGGTTGGCCATCCCCCGTTTTTTATTTTCCGTACGGCAAGAATTCTAGAACCCGCGATGATGCATCATGAAATTTCTCGATCAGGCCAAGATTTATATCAAAAGCGGCAAGGGCGGACACGGCTGTGTCAGCTTCCGGCGCGAGAAATTTGTCGAATACGGCGGTCCCAACGGCGGTAACGGCGGCAAGGGCGGCGACGTGATCGCCGTCGCCGTGGAAAACCTCAACACCCTGATCGACTACCGCTATCAACAACATATCAAGGCCAAGAACGGCCGCCCCGGAATGGGCGCCTCGCGCACCGGGGCGGGCGGCGATGACGTCATCGTCAAGGTGCCGGTGGGTACGCAGATCCTGGACGAAGACCGGGAAACCATTCTGGCCGACCTGACCAGCCCGGGCGAACAGATTGTCCTGGCCCAGGGCGGCGGTGGCGGACGGGGCAATGAATCCTTCAAATCCTCCACCAACCGCGCGCCCCGGCAGTTTGACCCGGGCGGCGAGGCGGAGGAGCAGACCCTGTGGCTGCGCCTGAAACTTATCGCCGATGCCGGCCTGATCGGTTTGCCCAACGCGGGCAAGTCGACGTTTCTGACCGCCGTCAGCCGGGCCCGCCCCAAGATCGGTGATTATCCCTTCACCACCCTGTTCCCCAACCTCGGAGTAGCCCAGGCGGGTGCGCGGGAGGTTATCCTGGCCGATATTCCGGGCCTGATCGAAGGCGCCCACGAAGGCGCCGGCCTGGGCGATCGGTTTCTGGGCCACGTGGAACGCTGTCGCGCCCTAATCCATCTGGTTGACGGCACGGCCGAGGACGTCGCCGTCGATTATCGCACCGTGCGCGGTGAATTGCAGGCCTATGACGAAGGCTTGCCTGACAAACTGGAACTGGTCTGCCTGAATAAATGCGATGCATTGAGCGACGAACTGATCGCCGAACGTCGGACGGAACTGTCCGCCGCCGCCGGTATGGAGGTGCATGTTATCTCCGGCATCGCCGGCAAGGGCCTGCCGGAACTGTTGGCGGAACTGGTGAAGACCATGGATCTCCCCGAGGAGGAGCCTGACGGGCAAAACGACGAACCGGCGGCCGAAGCCGGCGGCTGGCGGCCATGAGCCAGCGCCTGACCGACGCAAAGCGGGTGGTGATAAAAATCGGTTCGTCCCTGCTGGTCGATCAACAGAGCGGCGATCTGCGCCGGGACTGGCTGGACGCGTTAATGGACGATGTCGCCAGCTGCCGCCAGGGGAAACAGGATATTCTGCTGGTATCGTCCGGTGCGATTGCCTTGGGCCGGCGCAGTCTTGGCCTTGGTGCGCGCATGCTGCGCCTGGAAGACAGCCAGGCGGCGGCGGCGGCCGGGCAGATCCGCCTGGCCCATGCCTATCAGGAAAGCCTGGCCCGCCATGGCGTGCCCGTGGCGCAGATCCTGTTGACCGGCGACGATACCGAACGCCGGCGGCGCTATTTGAATGCCCGCAATACCCTGACCGCCTTGCTGGCCCACGGCTCGGTCCCCGTGGTGAACGAAAACGATACGGTGGCGACAGAGGAAATTCGCTTTGGCGATAACGACCGTCTCGCGGCCCGTGTCGCTGCCATGATCGGGGCCGACTGTCTGGTGTTGCTGTCGGATATCGGCGGCCTCCATAGCGCCGACCCGCGCCTGCATGACAATGCGGAATTCATTGCCGAGGTGGCCGAGATCACGCCTGAAATCGAAGCCATGGCTGGGGCCACGGGCAGCCATGACGGCAGCGGCGGCATGGTGACGAAAATCCAGGCGGCCCGTATTGCCGGACAGGCGGGTTGTTCCATGGTCATCGCCGATGGCACCGCCGCCCATCCGATCGCCCGCCTGCGGGACGGCGGCCGGGGTACCTGGTTCACGACCGCGGCGACACCGACCAGCGCTCGCAAGCGCTGGATCGCGGCCAGTCTGCATGTGCGGGGATCTCTTAGCGTTGATGCCGGCGCGGTCAAGGCCTTGGGCCAGGGCCGCAGTCTGTTGCCGGCCGGGGTCACGGCAGTGGAAGGGGATTTTCAGCGCGGCGACGCCGTTGTCGTACGGGGACCCGACGGCAGCGCCCTGGGGCGCGGCCTGACGGCCTATTCAACGGCCGATGCACAACGCATCAAAGGCCACCGCAGCGACCGGATTCAGGCTATCCTGGGCTATCTGGGCCGGGAAGAAATGATCCACCGGGACGATCTGGTGTTGGGTTAGACACATAGGGACACATGTGATGAGCACGGCGGAAACCACTTCGGAAAACACCGCAGATAATAGGGCGGATGATCTGCAACAGCAGATGCTGGACCTGGGCGCGCGGGCGCGGTCGGCGGCGACCGTGCTGGCCAAAACACCGACCGAAACCAAGAACAAGGCGCTGCTGGCTGCCGCCTCCGCCATGCGGGAAGGCGAGGCCGCCATTCTGCAGGCCAACGCCACGGACATGGCGGCGGCGCAACAGCGCGATCTGACCAAGGCCATGCTGGACCGCCTGCTGCTGACGCCCGAGCGGGTGGAGGCCATGGCCAAGGGTTTGGAGGATATCGCCGGGCTGAAGGATCCCGTGGGTGACATCATGGCGGAATGGGACCGTCCCAACGGCCTGCATATCTCCAGGGTGCGGGTGCCCCTGGGCGTTATTGGTATCATCTATGAATCCCGGCCCAACGTTACGGCGGACGCGGGCGCCCTGTGTCTGAAGTCGGGCAATGCGGCTGTTCTGCGCGGCGGATCGGAAAGTTTCCATTCTTCCCGCGCCATACATGGCTGTCTGGCGGCGGGTCTGCGCGCCGCCGATCTGCCCGAAGGCGCGATCCAGCTGTTGCCCACGCGGGACCGGGCCGCCGTGGGCATGATGCTGACCATGCCGCAATATATCGACATCATCGTGCCCCGAGGCGGTAAGGGCTTGATCGAACGGGTGCAGAACGAAAGCCGGATACCGGTGATCGCCCATTTGGACGGCAACTGCCATGTCTATGTGGATGGCTCCGCCGATCTGGCCATGGCGCGGGAGATATCCCTGAATGCCAAGCTACGTCGTACGGGTATTTGCGGCGCCTCGGAAACCTTGCTGGTGGATCGGCACTGCGTGGCGTCCCACCTGGGTCCCTTGGTTACCGACCTTTTGGACCAGGGATGCGAAGTCCGGGGCGATGGCACAACCCAGGATATTGATGATCGTGTGGTGCCCGCGACGGCGGCGGACTGGGATACGGAATATCTTGATAGCATCATCGCCGTGAAGGTGGTCGACGGCGTGGCGGCCGCCATCGGTCATATCGATGAGCACGGCTCCCACCACACCGATTGCATCGTGGCTAGTGATACGGCGGCGGCGGAACGCTTCCTAAACGAGGTGGACAGCGCCATCCTGCTGCATAATGCATCCACGCAGTTCGCCGACGGCGGCGAATTCGGCATGGGGGCGGAGATCGGCATTTCCACCAACCGTCTGCACGCACGCGGGCCGGTCGGGGTCGAACAATTGACTTCCTTCAAATACGTCGTACATGGCCAAGGCCAGGTGCGGCCCTAGGGGCAGAAGTCTTGGCGCGTTTAAAGATCGGCCTGCTGGGGGGCTCTTTCAACCCGGCCCACGAAGGGCACAGGCATATATCGCTTCTGGCCTTGAAACAATTGCGGCTGGATCAAGTCTGGTGGTTGGTTTCGCCGCAAAACCCGCTGAAACCTACTGTCGGCATGGCGCCGTTCGGCGATCGCATGGCGGGGGCGAAGGCCATGGCCCGTCATCCCCGCATCCGGGTCAGCGATCTGGAACGCCGCATGAACACCCGTTTCACCGTGGACACCCTGGCCGCATTGCGCCGGCGCTGTCCTGAACATGCCTTCGTTTGGTTGATGGGGGCGGATAATCTAATGCAGTTGCCGCGCTGGCATCGTTGGTGCGAGATTGTCGAAGGCATGCCGATCGCCGTCTTCAACCGTGCCGGCGATGGGGCTGGCGGCGGGCATCGCGCGCTAGCCGGGGCGGCCGCTGCCCGCTTCGCCCCTTTTCGGGTAGCGAGACCGGCGGAACTGGCGCTGAGCCCCGCGCCGGCCTGGTGTTTTCTGTTTTCCCGCCTGCATCCCGCCTCAAGTACGGAAATCAGGGCGAAAGAGGCATGACAATTTGACAAAATGTTGCCATAATCAAACATCAACCGTGGACAGAAGGGTCAATATGCAGACCAGCAAAAAACTTAGGAGCTATTCACCATAGCAAGCGCAAGCCAACAGCCAGCGACAGGCGAAGAACTGCTGGCACTCGTGAATAGTTCCCTTGATGACGACAAGGCTGAAAATGTGGTTGTCATCGACCTGTACGGTAAATCCAGCATAGCGGATCATTTGGTGATCGCCTCGGGCGGATCAGACCGGCATGTGGGCGCCATGGCGGAGCATTTGCTGCGCCGGGTCAAGGAACTGGGACAGGGCCGCTGTAAGGTCGAGGGCCTGAACAAGCGCGACTGGGTGTTGATCGACCTGGGCGACATCATCGTGCATCTGTTCCGCCCCGAAGTCCGGGAGTTCTATAACCTGGAAAAAATGTGGTCGATCGAGATGGCGGAGCCCGAGCGCGCCGCCCTCTAGCAGCCCATTTTATGGTCATCAATGTGCCAAGCCGCCCGCTCCCCCTTCCAGACCACCCGCAGGGTACCATTGATGGGTGGTCGGGAAGGGGGAGCGGGCGGCTTGGCCAGTATTGATTAAACACTAGATCATGCGTATCACGATTTGTGCCGTGGCGCGTGTCCGGGATGACCCGGTCGCCGAGATCTGCCGGACCTATCAAAAACGGCTACCTTGGGATGTTGATATCCGGGAAGTCGAAGTGCGCAAGAACCTTTCCGGTGAAAAGCTGGCCTTGGCGGAAGCGGATCTGTTGCGCGCCGCTACGCCGGACCGGGCCACAATTATTGCCTTGGATGGCAAGGGCAAGGCACTGTCCAGCGAGGATTTTGCCAAACGTCTGGGCCGATGGCGGGATGACGGCATCGCCGAGTTGGCTTTTGTCATCGGTGGTGCCAATGGCTTGCATCGGGATTTGGTCAAAGATGCCCATATGACCCTGTCGTTGGGGGCCATGACATGGCCGCATTTGCTGGCTCGCGCAATGTTGATGGAGCAGCTATACCGTGCCCATACCATACTGGTCGGGCATCCCTATCATCGGGCCTGATGATAGCGGTTGCATTCCCGCTTGGCTGCGCCATATTGGTGTCGAATCAGTGGCTAGCTACTAGATCAAGGGGTTAGCGCGACTTGTCTGCGTTCAAATAAACGCAGGTTGCGCTAGATTTTGAGGTTTCGAGTGAAGAACCAGTGTCGCCCGGTGGTACTTTGTATTCTGGATGGCTGGGGCCATCGACAGGATCGTGCCGACAACGGTATCGCCTTGGCCAAAACCCCGGTCTATGACCGTTTGTTGCAACAAGGGCCCCATGCCCTGTTGCAAACCTCGGGTCGGGCGGTTG
This sequence comes from Rhodospirillaceae bacterium, assembly GCA_018667855.1. Classification (GTDB taxonomy): domain Bacteria; phylum Pseudomonadota; class Alphaproteobacteria. The sequence goes on along the minus strand of JABIRL010000162.1, from coordinate 29,633 downwards.
GTCTGCCGGATGGCCAGATGGGAAATTCAGAGGTCGGCCATCAAAATATCGGCGCCGGGCGGATCGTAATGCAGGATCTGCCGCGGATCGATGCCGCCCTGGCCGATGGCAGTCTGGCGGCAAATCCCAGATTGGAACAATTTATCGCCTGCCTGCAAGGTAGCGGCGGGGCTTGTCAACTAATGGGCCTGCTGTCGCCGGGCGGGGTGCATTCCCATTCCGATCACGTGCTGGCGCTGGCGCGGATCGTTTCCGCCGCGGGCGTGCCGGTGCGGCTGCATTTTTTCATGGATGGCCGCGATACGCCGCCCGACAGCGGCGCGAGGTATATGGCGGCCGCGGTGGCGGCTATCGCCGGCCTGGAAAATGTGCGTATCGCCACTGTTTGCGGCCGCTATTATGCCATGGACCGGGATCAGCGCTGGGATCGCGTCGCCGGGGCCTATGAAGCCATTGCCTTCGGCTCCGCTGTTGCGGCCGCGGATGCCATGGTGGCGGTCAACGACGCCTATGCTCAGGACATTCAGGATGAATTCATTCCGCCAACGGTGATCGGCGAGTATGCCGGCATGCGTGATGGCGATGGTCTTTTGATGGCCAACTTCCGGGCTGACCGGGCCCGCGAGCTGCTGACCGCACTGGTAGATCCGGAATTCGACGGCTTTGAACGCAAGGCCATGACCAACTTTGCTGATCGCCTCGGCATGGTCAGCTATTCCAATGCCCTGGATCGTTTTTTCGACAGTTTGTTTCCGCTCATAAGCTTGGAAAATACTTTGGGCCAGGTGGTGGCGGATGCCGGCCTGCGGCAGCTGCGCATTGCCGAGACCGAGAAATATGCCCATGTCACATTTTTTCTGAACGGCGGCGAGGAGGCGGTTTTTGCCGGCGAGGACAGGATTCTGGTGCCGTCGCCGAAGGTCGCGACTTATGATCTGGCACCGGAGATGTCAGCGACCGAGGTGACGGATAAACTAGTCCGGGCAATCGAGGAAAGCCAATACGACCTGATCGTGGCGAACTACGCCAATCCCGATATGGTCGGCCACACCGGCAAGTTGCCCGCCGCCATCAAGGCGGTGGAGATGATTGATCGTTGCTTGGGCCGTCTGGTCGATACTTTGAATTCGACAGACGGCTGCATGGTGGTCACCGCCGATCACGGCAATATTGAAATGATGCGGACACCTGGTGGCGACGGTGCCCATACAGCGCACACCACGGGGCCGGTGCCGGTCTTGGTGGTAAACGCGCCGGGCATCGAAACCGGTGAACATTGGGACGGGCGGGACATGCGGGACGGCAGTCTGGCCGATTTGGCGCCGACCATCCTGGGGTTGATGGGGTTGCGGCCGCCGGCGGAGATGACGGGCCACTCCTTGTTGGCGCCTGCCGCGAAACGTGCGCGGCATGGCTAGGCCCCGGACATTCCTGCTGGCGCTCTGCCTGCTGTCGCCGGGCCTGATGGGTATGCCCGCCGTCATGGCCGATACGACGCAGAAAAGCATGGGTCAAAAAGACGTTGTCCGAAATGACATGGAGCAAACGGCGGCATCCATCCGCAAGGGTCAGGCGCGCCAGCGGGCGCTGACGGATCGGGCCCGTGCGGTCGCCGATCAGATCGACGGCCTGCGCCTTCGCGCCGCCCGCGCCGCCCATCTGGCCCAGGGCGAAGAAACGGCGCTGAGCAATATCGAACGCCGTTTGGATCAGCTCCAGCGCCAAGACAAGGATCAGCGCCAGCACCTGGAAAAAATGCGCGCGGGTATGGCCCGCTCGATCACCGCCCTGGCCCGTGTTGAGCGCCAGCCGGCCGTTGCCCTGTTGGCGGCTCCAGGCACGATGCTGGATGCCGCCCGTGGCGGGCGTCTACTGGCCGCCGCCCTACCGGCCCTGCACCGGAATGCAGCCCGGGTGGGCGAATTACTGGCGGCCGCCGATGATGTGCGCCGCAAATTACAGGCCGAACAGAAATTGCGGAATTCCGCCGTGGCCGGCCTGTCTGCTCGGCGTCAGGAGCTAGGCGCGCTACTGGATGAACGCGCCACGTCAGAGCAGGAATTGCAAACGGCTGCGAAACAGGAGGGCCAACGCCTGGCAATGCTGGCTTCGAAGGCCCGCGATCTGCAGGGGCTGATGAGTCGTCTGGAAACAGAGGAACAGAATACGACAGCAATCGAAGACCCGCGGCCCACCGGGGTGGACGGCGGGGACCCAGCCGCGAATATCCAGGATCCAGCCACCCGGCAAGCCGCGTTGCGACGGCGCAAGCTGGCCGCCGATATCGCCCGCGCCCTGTCCATGCCAAAACAACCCGAGACGCGCAAAACAACGAAAAACGGGCAAAACGGCGACGGCAAGAAATCTACGCAACTGGCCATGGCCGCCGGGAAGACGGGAATTTCCAAACTGCGCGGCCGTCTTCGGCTGCCGGCGCGGGGATCATGGGTTGGCCGTTACGGCGAAAGTACTGGATTTGGCCCCCGTGCCCAAGGTATCACAATGCAGACCCGGCAGGGTGCTCAGGTTGTCGCACCCTATGACGGTCGGGTGGTTTTTGCCGGTCCGTTTCGAAATTACGGCCTGATCTTGATCATTTCTCATGGCGAGGGATACCATACCCTGCTGGCGGGGTTGGCGAAGCTGCAGGCGGTTGTCGGTCAAACGCTGTTGACGGGCGAGCCGGTGGGCGTAATGGGTGGGGACGACAGGCGGTCTCTTTATATCGAACTACGGCGCAAGGGGACGGCGATCAATCCAAACCCCTGGTGGTCAAGCAGCCTTGAAAGGGCGAGTGGATGATGAAGCAATTGTTCGGAATTCGGTTCGGCGTCATGTGTGCGGTCGGCCTCTTTATGGTGCTCACCGGGGCGGCGCTCACGGGATTGACGGTGATCGGGCCGGCTCAGGCCAAGGACGATGGCATCTATCGCCAATTGAACCTGTTCGGCGATGTGTTGGAGCGTATTCGCGCCGACTATGTGGAGGAGGTCGATGACCCCGAGCTGATCGAGGCCGCAATAACCGGCATGCTGCGATCGCTTGATCCCCATTCCTCCTACATGCCGCCCAAGGCGTACCGCAATATGCGGGAACAGATCAAAGGAGAATTCGGCGGCCTCGGCATCGAAGTGACCATGGAAAACGGCGTCGTGAAGGTGGTTTCGCCGATCGACGGCACGCCGGCCTTCCGCGCCGGTATGAAAGCGGGGGATTATATCACCCATCTTGATGGCACCCCGGTGCTGGGCATGACACTGGCCGAGGCGGTGAAGAAAATGCGCGGTCCCATAAAATCGGAAATCCTGCTGACCGTGGCCCGTAAGGGCTTGGAAAAACCCCTTGAGATAACGATCATCCGCGATGTGATCCGGGTGCAATCGGTTCGCTCCCGCGTGGAAGGGGATATGGTCTATGTCCGTATCACGTCCTTCACTGAACAGACCAACAGCGGCTTGGAATCCGCCATGGCCAAACGCAAATCGGAACTGGGCAACCGCTTTCAGGGCGTTGTGCTGGATTTGCGTAATAATCCGGGCGGTGCCCTGGATCAGGCCATTGCCGTGTCGGATGCCTTTCTGGACAAGGGCGAGATCGTCTCGACCCGCGGCCGGCGCCCGGAAGAAACCCGCCGCTACAATGCCAAGGTTGGTGACCTGGCGAACGGCCTGCCGGTGGCGGTGCTGATCAACGGCGGCTCCGCCTCTGCTTCGGAAATTGTCGCCGGCGCTTTGCAAGACCACCAGCGGGCATTGATCATCGGCACCAAATCTTTCGGCAAGGGTTCGGTACAAAGCATCATTCCCCTGCAGGGCCACGGCGCTATCCGGCTGACCACGGCGCGCTATTACACGCCTTCGGGCACCTCAATTCAGGCCAAGGGCATCAACCCGGACGTCGAGGTTGAACAGGTGCGCGTGGAAAAGGCGGACAACGGCCGCCGCCGCAGCGAAGCCGATTTGCCGAAGCATTTGAAGGCGGAAAAGAAGAAGGCCGTGGCGAAGACTGTTCAGAAAAATGGGAATGACACCGAAAAGCCGCGTGATTTTCAATTGAGCTATGCGCTTGATCTGTTGCGCGGCATGGCCCTGTTGCAACAACGTAGCGAAAAGTAGGTAGCCGGTCCCGGATGGCGCGGGACGGCGCGGGGTAGAGAAAGCGTGGCCAGGAAACCCAGGGTCAAGAAACCGGCGAAAGAAAAACCGGCCAAGGAACGGGCGGCGAAAACCCCCCGGCGGCGGCCCGGTGCGCTGTCGGTAGTTGTATTTCTGCTGTTGGCCGGTGGTGCGGGTCTGGGCGGCTGGTTGACCTATAGTTACGAGCCGGCCGAACATGGCCAACAAACGGCCGATACGACCCGCGCCGTCATGAGCATCGATCTTACCAAGGATGGCAGCGGCGAACAGGTCGCTGCCGCGACACCGGCGAAGCCTGCCAAGGATGATGGTGGCCATGGGGAAGACCATGGGGAAAAGGCCGACGGTCAGGACCAGGACCAGGGCCACGCCAAACCGGCCCCGGATAGCGGTCAAGCTTCCAAATCGAAGGTTCCATCGCCCACAGATCATGCGGCCAAGAAAAAACCCGCCCGCGGTCCGACACCCCTGGTGCGGAATGATCAGCCTAAGACGGACAGTCATAAGACCGCTAAGACAAAGGCGGCGGCACCCACGCCGGGTGCCGGGGATGATACCAGAACGCGTCGGGTAGCAAATCGGCAGACCCCGCGCGGTACCTTCACCCGTTCCGGCGGATTGCGCCCGGCGCCCGATCCCGCGTTGGTCAAATCCACCGATGATGGCAACCTGCCCGTGGTCGCCGCCGACGGCCGCACGCCCTTGCAGGTTTACGCCCGCCCCTACAAGGCCACCGGCCGGCCGCGCATTGCCCTGGTGGTGGGCAGTCTTGGCCTTTCGCAAGCCACCACCTTGGCCGCCGTGCAGCAATTGCCCGGCGGTGTGACCCTGGCCTTCGCCCCGTACGGCCGAAATTTGCAGGACTATGTCAACCAGGCCCGCGCCGCCGGGCACGAGGTACTGTTGCAGGTGCCGATGGAACCCATGGATTACCCCACCAACGACCCCGGGCCCCATACTCTGTTGACCAGCCTGACCATCAACCGCAACCTTAAGCGACTGGATTGGCTGCTGGGCCGCTTTACCGGCTATGTGGGCGTGGTCAACTATATGGGCGGGCGTTTCACCTCGGCCGAGTCTCATCTGGCACCCATATTGGAGGCCATGCGCGGGCGCGGCCTGATGTTCCTGGATGCCCGCGCATCTTCCGCCTCCGTCGCCGTTGATGTGGCGGATAAGCTGGGCCTTGATGTCGCGGCCTCGGACCGGATTGTTGATGTCACGGCCTCCCGCGCCGCGATCGATGCCCGGTTGCTGGAGTTGGAGCGCCTGGCCTCCGCTACGGGTGGCGCCATCGGCATCGGTTTTCCCTACCCCGTGACCATAGAGCGGCTGGCCCAATGGACCCGCGCCATGGGCGATCGCGGTTTTGATCTGGTGCCCGTTTCAGCCCTTGCAGGAAAAGGACCGGCAAAACCTTGATACCTTTTTTGGAACGCCCCTACCGGCCCTGCGTCGGCATTATGTTGATCAACCCGGATGGTTTGATTTTTGTCGCACAACGTATCGATCAGGTCGTCGAGGCCTGGCAGATGCCCCAGGGCGGCGTCGAGGCGGACGAGACGCCGCGCCAGGCAGCCTTGCGCGAGTTGGAGGAGGAGATCGGCACCAACAGGGCTGAAATTATCGGCGAGACCGAGGATTGGATCCCCTATGACCTGCCCCATGATCTGGCCGATAAGGTCTGGCAGGGGCGATTTCGCGGCCAAACCCAAAAGTGGTTCGCCATGAGGTTCCTGGGCGGCGACAGCGATATCAATCTGGCCACGGCGGAGCCGGAATTCGATGCCTGGAAATGGACCCCCATGGCGAGCCTGATCGACGTCGCGGTGGCTTTCAAGCGGGAAAACTACGCCCAGGTCGTGGCCGCCTTTCAACACCTCGTATAACACCTTGTATGAACGGGTCAGCCCATATGGGAACCATCGTGATGCTGCCGGGCGCCTGCTCCACGGCCTGGATATTCAATGAATTTCGCGATCATTTCGAGGCCGCCGGCTGGACCGTCCTGACGCCCGGGCTGCGCTATCATGACCAGGGCCCCGATCAACCACCCGATCCGCGTCTGACGCAAACAGGGCTGGCCGACTATCTGGCCGACCTCTGCTCCATGATCGAAGATCTTGACCGGCCTCCGGTTTTGCTGGGCCATTCCATGGGCGGTTTGCTGGCGCAACTGCTGGCCGCCAGGGGTTTGGCGCGCGCCGCGATCCTGTTGACCCCGGCGCCGCCCTGGGGCGTGCTGCCGTCCTCCGAGAACGAGATTGCCGCCGCCATGGGCCTGATGTCCCTCGGGCCGATCTGGGATCAGACCATCAGCGCCGTGTTTGAAATCGCCGCGGCCAACTCCTTGAATTGCCTTTCGCCGGCGCGTCAGGAAGAGGTCTTTGCCCAATTCGTGCCCGAATCCGGCCGGGCCCTGTATGAATGCCTGTTCTGGATGTTCGACCTGGGCCGTGCCTCCTACGTCAACGCCGTCAACGTGGATTGCCCCTTGCTGGCCATCGCCGGCGGCCGCGACCGGGTAATCTCACCCGCCACGGTGCAAAAGGTCGCGGACAAATACCGCGACCAGGCGACCTACTTGGAATTCCCGGACATGGGCCACATGCTGCTGCTGGAAGACGGCTGGCGGGATGTTGCTCAGGCCTGCGGTGAATGGCTCGCCGCAAATGGAATGGATTAAAGCCGCAGTATCTTGCCCGGATTCATGATGTTGTCGGGATCCAGGGCCCGTTTCACGGCGCGCATGACGTCCACGGCACCGCCGAGTTCTTCTTCCAGGTAATCGATCTTGCCCGAACCAATGCCATGTTCGCCGGTGCAGGTCCCTTCCATATCCTGGGCGCGATGGACCAGACGGTCGTGAATGTCATGGGCCAGTTTGTTTTCCGCCTCGTCGTCATAGTTGGCGATGATCGACATATGGAAATTGCCGTCGCCCGCATGGCCCACGAAGGGCGAGACCAGGCCGCTTTGTTCCAGATCTTCCTTGGTGGCCAGGATACACTCGGCCAGGCGCGAGACGGGGACGCAGACATCCGTGGCCATGACATTCTGGCCCGGTTTGGCGGTGGCCAGAATGGCATAGTGGCCGTTATGGCGCGCCTCCCACAATTTTGTGCGGTCCTCGGGTTTGGAGGCCCATTTGAAATCGCCCGCGCCATAGTCCGCCGCGATGGCCTGGACCTGCGCCGCCTGTTCCGTCACGCCCGCCTCGCTGCCGTGAAATTCCATGAACAAGGTGTCGCCGATGGTGTAGTCGTCCAGCTTGCCGTAATCGCAGATCATCTTCATGCCGGTCTTGTCCAGCAGTTCACAGCGCGCGATGGGAATGCCGCATTGCACGACGGTGATCACCGTGTTGACCGCCGATTCCAGATCGGGAAAAGAGCAGACCGCCGCCTGTGTCGCCTCCGGAATACCAAACAGGCGCAGGGTAACCTCGGTGATAACTCCCAATGTGCCTTCGGAGCCGACGAACAACCGGGTCAGGTCATAGCCGGCCGATGACTTGCGGGCCCGCCGCGCGGTTTGGATAACGCGGCCATCGGCCAGGACCACGGTCAGGGCCAGGACATTTTCGCGCATGGCGCCGTACCGGACTGTCGTCGTGCCGCTGGCCCGGGTGGCCGACATGCCGCCTAGGGAGGCATCGGCGCCGGGGTCGACGGGAAAAAACAAACCCGTGTCGCGCAGATATTCGTTCAACTGATTGCGGGTAACGCCCGCCTGCACCGTGCAATCCATATCCTCCGGACTGACCCGAATGACCTGATCCATGCCGCTGACATCCAGGGAAATGCCGCCCCGCAAGGCCAGGGTATGGCCTTCCAGCGCGGTGCCGGTGCCATAGGGGATGACCGGCGTGCCATGGGCCGCACAGGCCTTGACGATGGCCGACACTTCGTCGGTGCTGTTGCCATAGGCGACCCCGTCGGGCAGGGCAGCGGTGTGATAGGCCTCCCCCTTGCCGTGATGTTCCCGCACTGAATTCGACATCGTGAACCGCTCTCCCAGCAATTCCGTCAGTGTCGCGATCAAGGATTCGGGAAGCGGTTGGGCGCCGTTATTGTCAACTGCAAGGCTCATGAGGAACATCCTTTTCGATTGGACGGGCAAAATGACATAACCGCGACCCTGATACCAGCACCCCATATTGATTAATGTGCTACAACGCATCAAACCTGAACAAAGCAAGAAATGTGAGTAGCTGTGAGCGAAGCTGAAAAACCAACCATATCCGCCTCCACCGTGCTGTTGATCCGCGATGGCGCCGAGGGACTGGAAGTTTTCATGGTGGTGCGCCACCACGAAATCGACTCTTTCTCCGGCGCCCTGGTGTTTCCCGGCGGCAAGGTTGATCCCGAAGATTCCGACGCGCGGCCCTTCTGCCGTGGCGCCGAAGGTCTGGACGAGTCGGCTCTGTCCCATCGCGTGGCCGCGGTCCGCGAGGCGTTCGAGGAATGCGGCGTCCTGCTGGCCACCGACAAGGACGGCGACGCCCTGATCGACGCGGCGCGGTTAAGAGGTATAGAGGACCGTTGGCGGGCCGATCTGGCGGCGGGCAAGATCACCATCGCGGATGTCTGCCGCACGGAAGGTTTGATCCTGGCTCTGGATAAAATGGTCAACTACGCCCACTGGATCACGCCGCGGATCGTGCCAAAAGTTTTCGATACGCAATTTTTCGTGGCCCGGGCGCCGGTGGATCATGTGGCGTTGCATGATGGTTCGGAATCCACGGATTCTGAATGGCTGCGGCCGGAAGCGGCGGTGGCGGATGCGGAATCGGGCAAGCGTACGGTGGTTTTCCCCACTCGCATGAACCTGTTGAAACTATCCCAGTACAAAAATGTCGACGCGGCCATGGCGGCCAGCCGCGCGACCACCGTGGTCACCGTACAGCCCGAGCCGGAAAAACACCCCAAGGGCCGGACCCTGCGCATTCCGGCTGAGGCAGGCTACCCCGGCAGCCATTTCCTGGTTGAAGACGAGGGCGCCAAGGTCACCGTGCTTGAATAGGCGGGTCTCTGGGAATTAGGCATGACGTTCAGTTTCTCACGCCGTTTGGCGGCGGAATTCATCGGCACGGCGTTTTTGCTGGCCACGGTGGTCGGCTCCGGCATCATGGGAGAGAGCCTGGCGGGCGGCAACACGGCCATCGCGCTGTTGGGCAACACCATCGCCACGGGCGCTATCCTCGTGGTGCTGATCCTGGTATTCGGATCCATATCCGGGGCCCATTTCAACCCGGCCGTGACGCTGGCGTTCCTGCTGCGCCGGGAGATCAAGCCGGGCGCGGCCCTGGCCTATGTGGCGGTCCAAATTGTCGCCGCGATCTGTGGTGCCATGGCGGCCCACATCATGTTCGCCGAACCGGTCTTGATGATTTCCACCCATGCCCGCACCGGAGTGGGGCAATGGTTCGCGGAATTCGTCGCCACGTTTGGACTGGTGGCGACCATATTGGGCTGTGTCCGCTTCCGTCCCGATGCGGTGCCCTATGCGGTGGGGCTGTTTATTACCGCCGGTTACTGGTTCACCGCCTCGACCTCGTTCGCCAACCCGGCGGTCACCATCGCCCGCACCCTGACCGATACTTTCTCTGGCATCGCGCCGGGCGACGCGCCGGCCTTTATCGCCGCGCAATTGATCGGTGCCGTGGCGGCGACGGTAATCTTCGCCTGGCTGTTGCGGGACGAGGCGTAAATCAAAAAGATACTAATCGGTGCCGGCAGGAAAGACTTCCGGCGTGCCGAAGGGCAGGGTTTCCACGTAGATGGAGGTGGAGGGGAAGGCGAAACCGCTGCCGGCTCCTTCGACGATGTTCTTGATGGCGAAAGCCAGGTCTTCCTTGACGCGCATCCAAACGCCCCAATTGGTGGTGGCGGTAAAACAATAGAGCATGATGTCGATCGAAGAATCATTGAAGCTGTCCACGTGGATCAAGGTTGTGACTTTGCCCGCGTCGACCTCGAAATCATCGTTGTCATAGATGTGTGCCTTGATGCCGTTGACGATCTGCCGCAATTGACCCTCGGTGGCGCTGTATTCGATACCGATCTTCCAATAAATACGCCGATTGGTCATGCGGGAAAAATTGATCACGGCATCGCCCGCCAGCTTATCATTGGGGATCGTGGTTAGGGCCTTGTCGAAGCGGCGGATCTTGGTGGTGCGGAACCCGATCTCCTCCACCGTACCCTCGACACCGCCACCCCTGATCCAGTCGCCCTTCTCGAATATTCCGTCCAGAAAAATGGTCACGCCGGCAAACAGATTGGCGATCATGTTCTGGGCCCCAAAGGCCACCGCCATGCCCACCAGCCCCAGGCCGCCCAGCACCGCGCCCACGTTGAATTGCCATTCCTCCAATATGGCCACGACGCCCACCACCGCGATGACAAAGCGCGCCAATTTGGCCACGAATTCCTTCAGGCTGTCACCCAGGGTGGAACGGCCAAAGGCGCCGAAGGCCTTGTCGATAAGAAAGGACAGTGGCGCGACAAAACGATACAGGGTCCAAAAAATAGCAAAGGCGATTAGCGAGCGCACGACCCGGGTTAGAAGCACATCTATTTGTTCCGGAAACGATACAACTTGTGTCGCCGCATATATCCCGACGATGATAAAGACGAAGCGCAAGGGTTGTTCCAGGGCCGCAATCAATTCATCGTCGAACTGGGTGACCGTACGCCGGGTAATATTGCCCAGAATCGCCAGTACGATACGGGTAAAAATCCGCCGTAGAATAAGAAAGACGATGAATACCGCCAGGGCCAGCAGGACCTGCCCGACTCCGACTCCAAGAACCGCCGTCTGCCAGACCGTCACGGCCTCTGCCCACAACCCCGCCATGATTTCCATTTCGCGCTAACCCTTTTGTCTACTGCCGGCCCGCAGCGGCTATTACAATTGATGCCGCGCCGCTGGCCAGCACCTGGCAGCCCAGCACGATGTCGTCGTCGTGGCTGTCTTCGGCGAAGTCGTGGCTGATACCGCCGATGGAGGGGATGAACAGCATGGCGCAGGGCATCACGCCGCAGACTACGCCGGCGTCGTGAAAGGCACCGGATGGCATGGCGTTCCAATTGCCCGGCGCATGTGTTTCCGCGGCGCGGGAAAGATGTTCCTGGAAGCCCGGGTCCATATGGGCCGGCGGGATACGCACCCGGGATGGTTTGGCCTCGACCGTCGCGCCACCCCGGCTGTTGATCTCGGCCACCAGCCGGTGGGCCACTGCCTCGAAGCGATCCAGGACGGCCGGGTCCACGTCCCGAAACTGCAGCTCCAGCTCGCCATGACCGGGCACGATGGAGGGCGCACCCGGCGTCAGCACGGCGCGGCCCATGGTCCACACCGAGCGGTCGCCGGCGACCTTGGGGAATTCCTCGTTTATGGCGTTGGCCAGCGCATACAAAGCCGTGGCGGCATCCTTGCGGCCCGCCATCATGGTGGTGCCGGCATGATTTTGCTGGCCGCTAAAGATGAAAACCATGCCGCCCAGGCCGACGATGGATTGAACGATACCGATGCGCCGGCCGTCCTGCTCCAGATGCGGGCCCTGTTCGATATGGGCTTCAAGAAAGCCAATGTAATCGTGATCACCGGCCGCCAGTCGAGGCGTGTCCGACAGTCCGGCCTGTGCCAGCGCGTCCGCCAAGGCGACACCGTCCTTGTCGTGCAGGTCGGCTTCCGCCTCGGCTGTGAAATCACCGCAAAAGGAGCGGCTGCCCATGCAGCCGTAGAACCGGCTCTCCTCGTCCTGCCAGGATATGGCATCCACGGCCAGATCTCGGGTCGCCGGATCCTCGGCCAGGGCGCGCGCGACTTCCAGGCCATAAATCACGCCCAGGGCGCCATCCAGCCAGCCGCCGGTCGGCTGGGTATCCGAGTGGGAGCCCACCAGCAACGCCGGCCCGGGATTTTGGGAGCGCCCCAGCACATTGCCAACGCCATCGATCTGGGCCGTCAGGCCGGCATCCGAATACCGGTCCGCCAGCCAACGCCGGGCCGTCATATCCATTTCCGAAAATGCCGGACGCACGACGCCGGTGCCCGTCGCGCCCATGGCGCGCAGCGCGCGTAAGTCACCTAACAGCCGTTCGCCATTGATCGAAACCATGATCAGACCTCTCCTATTTATCTTTTGCCGGGCCGATTATTCCAGGGGCAGGCTGCGTTCCACGATGCGGGAGAAAAAGCTGGCGCCGTAAACCAGCGCTTCGTCGTTGAAGTCATAGTCGTGATTGTGCACCGTGATGCTGTCGACACCATTGCCAAGGCGCAGATAACAGCCGGGAACCTGTTCCGCCATGAAGGAAAAATCCTCCGAACCCGTTCCCGCCGGCGCCTCCCGCAGCACCTGATCGGAACCCACCAGTTCCTCACAAACTTCGCCCGCCAGTGCGGCGGGCTCTGACGCGTTGACCACGGGGTGGAAGATGATCCGAAAATCCACCTCCGCTGATGCCTCATGTCCCTCTGCAACACCTTTCGTCAATGTCTCAATGCGGCGCTGGATCTGTTCCATGACCTCCATGGAAAAGGTTCTGACGGTGCCGGATAGACGGGCGGTTTCCGGGATCACGTTATAGGCGTCGCCCGCATGCATTTGCGTAATTGAAAGCACCGCCGGCGCGGTCGGAGGCAGATTGCGGGAGACCACGGTTTGCAGGGCACCGATCAATTCACCCGCGATGGCCACCGGATCAATACCTTTGTGGGGGTGGGCGCCATGGGAGCCCTTGCCATGAATAACAATATCGAAAAAGGCCCCTGCCGCGGTGCGGGTGCCGGCGGTGGCATCGAACGTCCCGATGGGCGTGCCGGGCGCGTTGTGCATGGCGTAAATGGTATCGCAGGGAAACTGTTCGAACAGACCATCCGCGATCATCGCGCGGGCGCCGCCGATGCCTTCTTCCGCCGGCTGAAAGATGAAATTCACCTGGCCCTTGAAATTCTGCGTCGCAGCCAGATATTTGGCGGCCGCCAGCAACATCGCGCTATGGCCGTCATGGCCGCACGCATGCATGACGCCGTCGTTGGTGGAGCGGTGATCGAAGCTGTTCCGCTCCCTGATGGGCAAGGCGTCCATATCGGCGCGCAAGCCGACAGCCGTGGTTTCATTGCCCACCTTCAGCACCCCGACAACCCCGGTCTTGCCGATACCGCGATGGACCTGGAGGCCGAATTCCTCCAGTTTCGTCGCGACAAAATCCGCCGTGCGGTTCTCTTCAAAGCCCAATTCGGGGTGCGCATGCAGATCCCGCCGCCACGCCGTCATTTCATCCCTCATTTTTTCGATATCGGCAACAGTCGGCATTATTCGAACCTCGTCATTTTTCGATCGTGGCTTCGGGTGTGGGAGAAGATAGCAAATTTAACATTGCTCGGACTGCTTTGAACAGCCGTTATGGTTGGCGGCGCGGCGGCGGCGGTATCGATTAACCATGGCCTGTTATTTCAGGATATGGACATCGCCCTGCTACAGGCCGAACCGTACCGTCAGTTTGTGTGAATTATTTGATTCCATTGACATGAATGGCTTGACGTTCATGTTATGAACGCCATATTGTTCACCCTGTGAACACCGATTCGGTTGGGACCCCGAATGAGCAGCGAACAGACCGTAGACGAAACCGAAATATCCACCGATGGCATAGATGGTGAGGCTCGCATCACCATGGAAATGCTGCATGCGGTGGATGGCGAAGAGAGCTTGTCGCAACGGGGTTTGGCGGCACGTTTGAATATCGCGCTGGGGTTAACCAACGCCTATTTGAAGCGTTGCGTGCGCATGGGTCTGGTTAAGGTACGCAAGACGCCGCCGAATCGTTATGCTTACTATCTAACGCCCAAAGGTTTTGGCGAGAAATCCCGGCTGACCGCGAACTATTTGTTTCGCTCCTTTGACTTCTATCGCCGGGCCCGCAATCAATGTGATGATTTGTTGGGCGAAGCCGCCGATACGGGCCGCCGCCGGGTCGCGCTTGTGGGCGCGGGGGAGCTGGCGGAAATCGCACTTTTGTGCGCGCTTCAACATGATATCGAAGTGGTCGGCGTGGCCGATGAAGGCGCCACGGCGAACCGGTTCCGCCATGTCGATCTGGTCCGCGATGCGGCGTCCCTGCCGGCCCATGACCTGGTTTTGATCTGTGATTTGGCGGACCCGCAAGGCACCTTTGAAAAACTATCTGGCCAATTTGATCCGGAGACGATAATAGCGCCTGCGCTGTTAAAAATTTCAGTGCCGAGCAACCCCCCGGAGTCCGCCCCATGACCGCCCCCATAAGACAGTGGTACGCGGTCTATACCCAGACACGCATGGAGAAATGGGCCCGCAGCAATCTGTGGGAACGGGGTTTCGAGGTCTATTTGCCGCAATACCAAAAACAACGCCGTCACGCCCGCAAGACCGATTGGGTCAGCACACCGTTGTTCCCGCGTTATCTGTTCGTCGCCATTGATCCGGCGGTTCCGGGCCGGCGCTCCATCAACAGCGCGCCCGGCGTGGTCAGCCTGGTCAGTTTCGGCGAGCGTCCCTCCACGGTGTCCGACGACGTGATCCAGGCCATCCGCATGCGGGAGGATGATGCCGGCCATGTGAAACTGGTGGACCCCAACGCCCTGACGCCCGGTGATCAGGTTCGCCTGCATAGCGGCGCCATGGCCGATCATATCGGTTTGTTTGAACGCCGGGGCGATGCCGACCGCGTGGTGATCCTTCTCAATCTGCTGGGGCGCGAAGTCAGGGTCAAGGTACCGGCGAATTCTATTGCCCGGGTGCTGTAAGACGCGTTAATACCAAGTTGCGGTGATAAAGACCCATATAGACGCTTTACGAAGGCTTTCGGGTAGGAGCGTGTCGCGCCGCAATATTTGGGGTGCCAGTACCACAAGCGGCGCGCGACACCGCCGAAAGCCTTCGTAAAGCGCCGAATTCGGTCGTCTCAGAGGCCCCTCGGCGGCGTCCTGAAACCTTGACGGTACCGGTCGTCGGCGGTTCCACTCCTACCCGAGGGGCCTCTGAGACGATCTATATGAGTCTTTATCACTGCACCTTGGTATAAGCACGGTCGGACGGAAATTGACCGAAACAGGACCGGAATTATCATGACCCGCGACGCCGCCATTGCCCAGGCCACGGCACATTTCGATAGTGGTGCATTCTTTGACGATCTGGCCCGCCGGGTCGCCATCGCCTCCAGCGCCCAGGTGCGCGAACTGCGCCCTGAACTGGACCGTTATCTGGCCGAGGAAATGACCCCAACGTTGGAAGCGCTCGGCTTCCAGGTGACGATCCATCCTAACCCCGATCCGCGCGGCGGGCCGTTTCTTTTGGCGGAACGGCTGGAAAACCCCAACCTGCCCACTTTGTTCAGTTACGGCCACGGCGATGTGGTGCGTGGCTTTGAAGGCGATTGGCGGGATGATCGCGACCCCTGGACCATGGTCAAGGACGGGGAACGCTGGTACGGGCGGGGCACCGCCGATAACAAGGGCCAGCATTCGGTTAATCTCGCCGCCATGGCGGCCGTCCTGGCGGTGCGCGAACGCCTTGGCTTCAATTGTAAGATCCTGTTGGAAATGTCCGAGGAAGTCGGCTCGGTCGGGCTGGCTGAATTCGCCGAGGCGCATAGGGAAGAACTGCGCGCGGATCTGCTGCTGGCCTCGGACGGGCCGCGCCTGGCGCCCGATAAACCAACGCTGTTCATGGGCAGCCGGGGCGCGCTGAATTTCGAATTGACCGTCGATCTGCGCGACGGCGGCCATCATTCGGGCAACTGGGGCGGCTTGATTTCCAATGCCGGCACCCGAATGGCCAATGCCCTGGCCACCCTGGTCGGGCCCAAAGGTGAAATTCTGCTGCCCGAATTGCGCCCCGAAGCAATCCCCCAATCAGTGCGCGATGTGCTGGCCGCGGTTCAGGTTCGGGGTGGAGATGGCGGGCCAGAGGTGGAAGTAGACTGGGGCCATCCGGGATTGACGCCGGCCGAGAGGGTGTTCGCCTGGAACGCGTTCGAGGTTCTGGCCATGAAAGTCGGTAATCCCGACCAGGTCGCCAATGCCATCCCGCCCAATGCTACCGCCTGGTGCCAGATCCGCTTTACCGTGGACCGGGACCCGAAGACATTTCTGCCGGCGATCCGCGCCCATCTGGACAAGGAAGGCTATCATGACGTCGCCGTCGGCCAGAAAAACGACGGCTTCATGATGAAGGCTTCCCGTCTGCTGCCTGATCATCCCTGGGTGCAATGGGCTCGGGCCTCGTTGCGTGAAACCACGGGGGTAGAGCCGACCATTCTGCCCAACCTGGGCGGCTCCCTGCCCAACGACGTGTTTGCCGAAACCCTGGGACTGCCCACCATCTGGGTGCCCCATTCCTATGCCGCCTGTTCGCAACATGCGCCCAACGAACACGCGCTGGAGCCGGTCTTGCGCGAAGGCTTGCAGATCATGGCCGGGCTGTTCTGGGATTTGGGTGAGGGCGATGTGCCTGAATGGAGAACCGCATGAGCACCATCAAGATTGGTGACCGCGTGGTTGGCGATGGCGCGCCGGCGCTGTTGATTGCCGAGGTCGGCCAGGCCCATGACGGCAGCCTGGGCACGGCGCATGCTTTTATCGACGCCGCCGCCGAGGCGGGCGCGGATGCCATAAAGTTTCAGACCCATATTGCGGCCGCCGAATCCACGCTGGACGAGGAATTCCGCGTCAAGTTCTCGAAACAGGACGCCACCCGCTACGACTATTGGCACCGCATGGAATTCAGCCCCGAACAATGGGTGGGCCTGGCCGATCATGCCAAGGAAAAAGGCCTTATTTTTCTGTCCTCCGCCTTTTCCGTCGCGGCGGTGGACTTGCTTGATGGCCTGGGCCACCCGGCCTGGAAAATCGGCTCCGGCGAATACAAATCAACAGACCTGATGGCGGCCATGGCGGCGACCGGCAAACCCATACTGCTCTCCACCGGCATGAGCCGGTGGGCCGAAATCGCCGAAAGTGCCGTCGGTATCCGCGCCCTGGGCGTGGATTTGGGTTTGTTCCAATGCACCTCGCGCTATCCCACGCCCCTGGATCAAGTGGGCCTGAACGTGATCGACAAACTGCGCGCCGCGCATGATTGCCCGGCGGGTCTGTCCGATCACAGCGGCAGCCCCTACCCGGCCCTGGCCGCCCTGGCCCGGGGCGCCGATATGATCGAGGTGCATGTAACTTTTGACAAACGCCTGTTCGGCCCCGATGTACCGGCTTCCCTGACGTTCGAGGAGTTTCGCCAGGTCGCCGATGGCCGAGCCGCCTTCGCCACCATGGATGCTCACCCGGTGGATAAGGATGTGGTGGCGGACGAGTTGGGAACCATGCGCGGCCTGTTCACCAAAAGCCTGGCGCCCACCCGCGCCCTGGCCAAGGGCACGGTGCTGGCGGCTGACATGCTGACCGCCAAGAAACCGGGCACGGGCATTTCCGCCACCCGGATGGACGAATACATTGGTCGTACCTTGGCGGACGATGTACAGCCCGACCGGCTGCTGCGCCCTGATGACGTAAAATAATGACGTGCAATAAGGACCTGCGATAATGCCCCGTAAAATTTGCGTCGTGGTCAACAGCCGGGCCAACTATGGCCGCATCAAATCGGTCATGCGCGCGATCCAGGAGCATCCCGATTTGGAGTTGCAGACCATCGTCGGCGCCTCGGCGCTGCTGTACCGGTTCGGCCATGCGGTGGATATCATCCGGGCCGATGGCTTCGAGCCTTCCGCAACGGTCTATTCCATTGTCGAGGGGGAGAACCCCACCACCATGGCGAAATCTACCGGGATGGCGATCATGGATCTATCCACCCAGTTCGAAAATCTGGCCCCGGATGTGGTGCTGACGGTAGCGGACCGCTTTGAAACCATCGCCACTGCCATCGCGGCGAGCTATATGAACATCCCCGTGGCCCATACCCAGGGCGGCGAGGTGACGGGTTCCATCGATGAAAGCGTCCGCCATGCGGTCAGCAAACTGGCACATCTGCATTTCCCGGCCACTGATCTGGCCAAGGACTATCTGCTGCGCATGGGGGAGGAGCCCGTCAGGGTTCATATGACCGGCTGCCCGGCCATTGATCTGATCGCCGATCTTGATCTCTCCCTGCCCGACGATCTGTTCGAAAGCAACAAGGGCGTCGGCGCCACCCTGGATACCAACCAGCCTTATCTGGTGGTGCTGCAGCATCCCGTGACCACGGAGTTCGGTCAGGGCTTTCAACAGATCCAGGAAACCCTGGCCGCCGTGCTGGCCCTGGATATGCAGACCGCCTGGCTGTGGCCCAATGTGGATGCGGGTTCGGACGATGTTTCCAAGGGGCTGCGCCTGCACCGGGAACGGGTTGGCGACGGTAAGCTGCATTTCTATCGCAACTTCAGCCCCGAGGATTATGCCCGCCTGATCGCCAACGCGGCCTGCCTGATCGGAAATTCGTCTTCCGGCCTGCGCGAAGGGGCCTATCTGGGCACGCCGACGGTCAATGTGGGCACCCGACAGTCCGACCGCGAACATGGCGCAAATGTTGTGCATGCCGCTTATGACCGGGCCGATATCGAGGCCAAGGCGCGGGCCCAGATCGCCCATGGCACCTTTGACCAATCGAAATTATTTGGTGACGGCAGCGCCGGGCGAAAAATCGCCGACATTCTCGCCACGACCGAAATCAATGTACAAAAACGCCTGACCTACGGTTCCGAATGACCAAAGTGGCGGACGATGCCCTGCGAACCGCCGTCACGGACCTGATGCCCCTGGCGTCGGAAATCTTCGACGATATCAGGACCGCCAGCCTTGATGACGAAGGCGTAACCCGCCCCGCCTGGAGCGAGCAGGACCAGGCCGCCGCCGATATTCTACTCATGGCCGCCCGCGCGGAAGGCCTGGCCACCCGGCAGGATGCCATCGGCAATGCCTACGCCGACCTGGAAGGTTCGGATCCCACCGCGCCCGCTATATTATCCGGATCGCACCTGGATTCCGTCGCCCGGGGCGGTAATTTCGATGGCCTAGCCGGCGCGGTCGCGGCCGTCATCGCCCTGGCCGCCGTCCGCCGGACCGGCATCGTGCCGGGCTGCCGCCTCACGGCCATGGGTACCCGGTGCGAGGAAAGCGTCTGGTACGGCATCGCCTACGTGGGCGCCCGCCTGGCTGTCGGCGCTATGGAACGGTCAGAGTTTGACAATTTGGTACGCCTGGATAGCAAACATTCCATCGCCGACCATATGGCCGACCAGGGCCTGAGGGTTGATGAGATCTGGCAAGGCGATCCCATCGTGACGGCCACCAATACCAAGGCCTTCCTGGAACTGCATATCGAACAGGGCCCGCTGTTGGTGGAACAGGACGCCCCCCTGGCCGTGGCCACCGCCATACGCGGCAATCTGCGCCATGGTGACGGGGTTTGCCACGGCGCCTATCAGCATTCCGCCGCCACGCCGCGCCGCCTACGTCAGGACACGGTTCTGGCCGTGACGGAATTGCTGGGGCGGCTGGAGGCCCTATGGCACGAGATCGAGGACAGCGATGATCCCTCCGCCGTCTTTACCGTCGGCAAGCTGTTCACCGACCCGGACCACCACGCCCTGACCAAGGTGCCGGGAGAATGCCATTTCTCGCTCAACTTCGGCAGCACCGAACAGCACACCCTGGACCGCGCCCGGGACGCCATCGCCGCCCTGACGGAAGACATCGCCCGCCGCCGCAACGTCCGTTTCGTGCTGGGCGATGCGGTGGGATCATCGCCAACCCCGCTCGATCTCGCCCTGCGGGCCAAACTGCATGACAACGCCGACCGCCGGGCCATCCCCTGCCAGGAATTCGCCACGGTCGGCCACGACGCCTCCATCTTCGCCCGCGCCGGCATCCCGGCCGCGGTCCTGCTGGTCCGCAACGCCGACGGCAGCCACAATCCGGACGAAAAAATGGCCATGGCCGACTTCGAACAAGGCGTCCAGGTCTTGGCCGCGACGATGGTGGAGTTGGCGGGAAGCTAAAACTGCTCGTTCGGTAAAACGCCGAAAATCACCGTGCGCGGCAGCCAGGCTTTGGTGTCGTTCAGGTCCATCTGGCACCAGGATTTTTGGCAGACGAGCAATTTGCCGATCACGCCGGCTTCGGCGCGCATGATGATGGGAGCCGTGGCTTCCGGCGCGCGGCGCAGTTCCGTAATCCCGGCCCGCAGCACCGCCGTGCGCCGGCCGGAGAGCAGGCTGCGGTGCATCCAGCCTTCGGTGCCGTTGATATCGCGCACCTTGCGCCAGTATTCATGCTCGGCCATGACCATGAACGGGGTGCCCTGGCGCTTATAAACCCAGGCGATGGGATAGCGTACGCCGGGCCCGGCCCGCATGTTTACCTTTTTAGAGGCCAGGGAGACGAAGCGCGGCGTGGGCAGGCCGGAGGCGCCGGGATGCTTCGGCTTCGCGGCTTTTTTGACGGCTATTCCGGCGGCTTCGTCGGCGAGCGTCATGGCCGGCGGGAAAAGCACCAGCAGGGCGAACAGGCAGGATATCCACTTCATGATCAACTTATGCCCAAGGCGCATGAACCCGGTCAAGCGGGCATTCGCGCCTGGTCATTAGGCTTGTCCAATTGTCCCGGAGCGTACAGTCTGCTAGAGACGTTAGGACGATCTGATTTTCAGCACCAACCATGCCGAGCCGGGATAGTTTTATGTCACAAAACAAACCATTGGTTATCGTGACCCGCAAATTGCCGGACGTGACGGAAACGCGGATGATGGAGCTGTTCGACACCCGTCTGAACGTCACCGACGATGCCATGAGCCACGAGGACCTGATCAACGCGGTGAAATTCGCCGATGTCCTGGTGCCAACGGTGACAGACAAGATTGATGCCGACGTCATCGCTCATGCGGGCGAGCGCCTGAAATTGATCGCCTCTTTCGGCACCGGTTGGGATCACATCGACCATCACGCGGCCCGCGAACGGGGCATCACAGTGACCAACACCCCCGGCGTATTGACCGAGGATACGGCCGATATGACCATGGCGCTGATGCTGTCGGTGCCCCGCCGCGTGACCGAGGGGGAGCGGGTGCTCCGTGCCGGCGACTGGCATGGCTGGGGCCCGACTTGGATGCTGGGCCATCGCATCTGGGGCAAACGGCTGGGTATTATCGGCATGGGCCGGATCGGCACCGCCGTGGCGCGGCGGGCGCGCGCCTTTGGGCTGTCCATCCATTATCACAACCGCCACCGGGTCGATGGGGAAACGGAGGCGGAATTAGAGGCGACCTATTGGGAAAGCCTGGATCAAATGCTCTCCCGCATGGATATCATCTCGGTCAATTGTCCCCATACGCCGGCGACTTATCATTTGCTCTCGGCCCGGCGCCTACAGTTGCTGCAGCCGCAATGTTATATCGTCAACACCGCGCGCGGCGAGGTGATCGACGAAGACGCCATGGTGCGCCTGTTGCAGGAAGGCCGCATCGCCGGCGCCGGCCTGGACGTGTTCGAACACGAACCCAGCGTCAACAAAAAGCTGCTGGACATGAGCAATGTGGTGTTGCTGCCGCACATGGGCTCGGCCACCATCGAGGGGCGCATCAACATGGGTGAAAAGGTGCTGATCAATATCCGCACCTTCGTCGACGGCCACAATCCGCCCGACCGCATCATCGACGAAGACCTGTTGCCGGCTTAAGTTTCCGTTCCGGCGAAGCCCTGGCTCGCCTGTCTTAGATCAACAATACTTGGATTGTCGCCGCACAGGGCGCAATTCGGGTCGGGTTTGACCCGCACGGTGCGGAATTCGCCCGCCAGGGCATCGTGGATCACCAGACGGCCCGACAGGCTGGCACCGATGCCTAGGATTTCCTTGATCACTTCCGTTGCCTGCATGGTGCCCATGACCCCGGCCATGGCGCCCAAAACGCCGCCTTGGGAACAGGACGGGATGGAATCGGGGGGCGGTGGTTCGGGAAAGATACAGCGGTAGCAGGGGTTGGGCGGTCCCAAATAGGCTTTGTAGGTGGACAGCTGACCGTCAAACCGCAGCACGGCCGCCGAGACCAGGGTTTTCTTGGCCAGAAAGCAGGCATCGTTGAGCAGAAACCGCGTGTCAAAATTGTCCGAGCCGTCGGCGATGATGTCGTAATCCGCCAACAGATCCATGACGTTGTCCGGGTTCAGGCGCATCTGATGGGGCACCAGGTTGACATCCGGGTTCAGGGCCGCCGCGCGGTCCTTGGCGCTTTCCACCTTCGGCCGGCCGATATCCGGGGTGCCGTGGGCGACCTGGCGTTGCAGGTTCGATAGCGAGACGATATCGTCGTCAACCACCCCGATGGTGCCCACCCCGGCGGCGGCCAGATACATCAGCAGGGGCGAGCCTAAACCGCCCGCGCCCACCACCAGCACCTTGGCATCCAACAACGCGGATTGTCCCACGCCGCCCACTTCCTGCAACACGATGTGCCGGGCGTAGCGCTGAATTTGTTGTTCCTGTAATTCGGTCATATGGCAGTCTACGGCTTTGCCATGGGTCCCAGCAACAAGGCCGGGTCGAGGCGTTGTTTGAACCAGTTCAGGCGCCAATCAAGATGTGGCCCCGTGGCCCGGCCTGTTTTGCCCAGGGTGCCGATTTGTTCACCCTGGCGGATGAACTGCCCCTGTTTCACCGCCACCGAATGCAGGTGCGAATAGACCGAGGTCAGGCCATGGCCATGGTCCAGCATCACCGTGCCGCCGGTGTAATACAGATCCTTCGCCGCCAGGGCGACCATGCCGTCGGTGGAGGCATGTATCGGCGTCCCGGTTTTGTTGGCGATATCCAGGCCGTAGTGGGGCCGCCGCGGCTTGCCGTTTAGAATACGCTGGCTGCCATAAACGCCGCTGATCCGGCCTTGCAAGGGCCAGTCAAAGCCGCTTTCGTGCCAGGGGGTGGGGCTGTCCAGGCGGCGCACGGCGGCGATGCCCCGGTTTTCCCGGCGAATACGGTTCAGCACCGCTTTTGGTGGCGTGACCATTTTCGGGGGCAGACCGTCGATGCGCTGGGTCTTGTAGGTTCTGGCCTTGATCTCCAAGGTCAGACTGTGACGCTGGCCGCCCGCATCAATCCAGTAAAGCGGCGCCGAAGCCGGAAAATCCCGGCCGAAGCCAATGATAAAGCGGCCGTTTTTGCCGATCCGCACCTTGCGCCCGGCGAACTCCACCCTTGTCCCAGGCGCCGCCGTGCCCTGGACCAATCCGCCCTGCACGAAGTCACCTGCTAGGATTGGCGCCTTTGCCGTCGCCATAAGCGGCCAGGCCGAAAGCACACAGATCAGCCAAAAGAAGCGTTTCAAAACAAAGATCCCTGATTTCCAGGCTTGGTCTTCGCGGCAGACTTTGGTTTGGTTTTGGCCGAGGGGCGCGGGGTCGGGCCGTCGCCGTCCACGGTAACCGCGACTGCGCCATCACGGAAGGTTATCGCCAGGGCATCGCCAGGGCCCGTTCCGGCTGCGGCCATTACCACCGGGCCGTCCGCCTGGCGGATCATGGCATAACCCCGGTCCAACACCCGCTCGAAACTAAGACTTTCCAGCAACTTTGCCTGGCTGGCCAGGCGCAGGCCGCTTTCCTTGACACGGTTTTCCACGACGCGTCGCAGGCGGCCGTCGAATTCCTGCAGGCCTCGGGCCCCATTCTGGATCCGGTCCGCCACCAGGCCGGGGCGCAGCCGCGCCGTCACCGCGATCAAGCCGTTGCGTTTTTCGGCCCCAAAGGTGGCCAGCGCCCGGTGCAGGCGCTCCGCCCCCTCGTCCAGGCGTTGGCGGGCCAGGGCCAGCAGCTCCCTTGGGCCGCGCAGGCCACGGGCCAAGCCGTCCAGGTCCCGCCGCCGCTCGGACAAGCCCCGTTGCAGGCCCAGGCCCAGGCGCCGATCCAGATCCTGCACATTGGCGATCAATTCCGCGCGCACGGGCACGGCGATCTCTGCCGCCGCCGTGGGCGTCGGGGCCCGGCGGTCGGAGACGAAATCGATCAACGTGGTGTCGGTTTCGTGGCCAACGGCGGAAATCAGGGGGATTTCACTTTCCGCCGCGGCCCGCGCCACCACTTCTTCGTTGAAAGCCCATAGATCCTCTATGGAGCCGCCGCCCCGGGCCACGATCAACAGATCCGGGCGGGGGATGTCTGCGGTACCTTCCATGGCATTGAAGCCCCGAATGGCCGCCGCGATCTGTTCCGCCGATCCCTTGCCCTGCACCAGAACAGGCCAAAGCAGCACGCGGGAGGGAAAGCGGTCGCGCAGGCGGTGCAGGATGTCGCGAATCACCGCCCCGGTGGGCGACGTCACAACGCCGATCACCCGGGGCAGATAGGGCAGGGCCTGTTTGCGTTCGGGGGCGAACAAACCTTCGGCGGCCAGTTTCTGTCGCCGTTCCTCCAACAGCGCCATCAAGGCGCCGACGCCGGCCGGCTCCATCGCCTCGACCACCAGTTGATAGCGCGAGCGTGGGGCATAGGTGGACAGCTTGCCGGTGCAGATCACTTCCAAGCCATCTTCGGGTTGAAAGCGCAGTTTCCCGGCGGTGCCGCGCCACACGACGCTGTCGATCACCGCCTTGTCGTCTTTCAGGGAAAAATACATATGCCCCGAACGGGCAGCCAGAAAACCGGAAACCTCGCCCCGGATGCGGACATAGCCGAAATTATCCTCCACCGTGCGTTTGACCGCCGCCGCGATTTCCGAGACGGAGTATTCCGGTAAATTCGGCGCGCCGCCGCCCCCGTTCGTGTCATTTTGGCTCATTGCTGCACAAACCTTGATCAACAGTCCACGGACGTATGATACAACACCTGTGGAATTTTGGCGGCGTTTGAGTAAAGCAAAGAGGCGTTTGTAGTATGCATGTTCTGGTCATTGGTTCGGGCGGGCGGGAACACGCGCTATGCTGGGGGGTGGCGCGGTCGCCGCTGGCGACGCGGTTAAGCTGCGCACCCGGTAACGGCGGCATCGCCCGGCTGGCCGAATGTGTCCCGATCGGAGTTGATGATTTCGACGGCATCGTCGCCTATTGCCGCGACCAGGCAGTGGATTTCGTTGTCGTCGGCCCCGAGGTGCCGCTGGTAGACGGTCTGGTCGACCGCCTGGAGCGGGAAGATATTCTGGCCTTTGGTCCCAGCGCGCGGGCGGCAATCCTGGAAGGTTCGAAAGTCTTCACCAAGGAGCTTTGCCGCCGACACAACATTCCCACCGCCGCCTATGAACGCTTTACCGACATCGAAGCGGCGCGGGACTATATCCAGGACCGGGGCGCGCCCATCGTGGTCAAGGCGGATGGCCTGGCGGCGGGCAAGGGCGCCATCGTCTGCGAAACCACGGAGCAAGCCCTGGCCGCGGCCGAGGACGTCCTGGGCGGCCAGTTCGGCGATGCCGGCAACGAGATCGTGGTGGAACAGTTCATGGTCGGCGAGGAAGCCAGCTTTTTCGCCCTGTGTGACGGCCGCAACGCCCTGCCGCTGGCCACGGCCCAGGATCACAAGGCGGTTTTCGATGGCGACAAAGGCCCCAATACGGGCGGCATGGGGGCCTATTCCCCGGCCCCGGTGATGACGGACGAGATGTGCCAGAAGACCATGGAACGGATCATCCTGCCCACCATGCGGGCCATGGAACAGGACGGCCGGCCCTTCAAGGGCGTGCTGTACGCTGGCCTGATGATCACTGAGCGGGGCCCGCAATTAATCGAATACAACGTTCGCTTCGGCGACCCCGAATGCCAGGTTCTGCTGGCGCGCTGGCAAAGCGACCCGCTGGCGGCCCTGATCGCGGCGGCCAAGGGTCAACTGGCAGGTTACGAAGTGACCTGGTCCGAACAGGCGGCGATCACCGTGGTGATGGCGGCGAATGGCTATCCCGGCGACTACGCCAAGGGGACCGGGATCAAGGGCGTCGATGCGGCGGAGGCCGTAGCCGGCGTCTCCGTGCTGCATGCCGGCACGATCCTGGCGGAAGACGGCCGCTTGCTGGCCAATGGCGGCCGAGTCTTGGGTGTTACCGCCCAGGGTTCGAATATCAGGGAGGCGCGGGCCCGGGCCTACCAGGGCGTGGACGCCATCGATTGGCCGGATGGCTTTTGCCGCCGGGATATCGGCTGGCGCGCGGTGGAGCGTGAAGAGGCGGAGGAATAGGCATGACCGATAGGGCGGAAAAAACCCGCAACCATTGGCTGGCGACCCTGGAGAAATTCAAGCACGACCCGGACCAGGCCGCCGATGATGGGATGTGGTCACCGCGCCTGGATGGCGCCAGCCGGGATGAATTGACGGCCATTCAGAATGAGAAACTGGCGGTGGTGACACCGTTTCTATACGAGAACAGCCAATTTTACCGCGCCCGCTTTGACCGTCTGGGTCTGGCGCCAACCGATATCGCCAGTCTGGAAGACCTGGCGAAATGGCCGGTGGTGGACAAATCGGAAATGACCAAGGATGTGGAGGCAAACCCGCCCTTTGGCCACTACACCACCCTTGCGGACGATATCTGGCGCCAACGCGGCTGGATGCTGTTCTCCACCTCCGGCACCACGGGCACGCCGCGCATTTTCCGCTATTCCCAGATCGACCGGGAATACTGGGCCTGGTCCAATGCCCGGGCCATGCATGCCATGGGCTTCACCCCCGCCGACACGGTCTTCATGATGACCGGCTATGGTGCCCATGTCTTCGCCTGGGGCGTGCAGATGGGGCTGGCCAAGATGGGTGTCGGCCTGATACCGGGCGGCGGCATGGATGGCCGCATGCGGGCCGGCATTATCGAGCGGTTCCAACCGACGGTGCTGTGCTGCACACCGTCCTACGCCCTGTATATGGGCCGCACCATGCAGGACCTCGGGCTCGACCCCGCCGCGACATCGGTGAAGAAATTATTCTGCGGCGGCGAACCGGCCCTGGCGATCGGGCCGACGCGGGAGAAGCTGCAGGATTTGTGGGGCGCCCGCCTGGTTGAATTCTACGGCTGTACCGAGGCCGCGCCCCAGGCCGGCGGCTATACCTGCGAGGCCACGGGCGGCGATGACGGCTATTTCCTGCACTTGATGGAGGATATTCAGGTTTGGGAAACCGTCGATCCCGATACCCTGCAGCCGACGGCGACAGGCGAACGGGGCCTGTCGGTCTGCACCAATCTGATTTCGGAAAGTTCGCCGCAGCTGCGTTTTCTTGTTGGCGATTTCACCATCCTGAACCACGACAGATGCGCCTGCGGCCGCAACCATGCCCGGGCCATGGGCTGTTTCGCCGGCCGTGCCGATGATCTGATCAATCTGCGCGGCATCAAATTTTTCCCCACCCAGATCGAAAATGCGGTGCGCGGCATCCCCGGTCTGGGCGATGAATTCCAGATTATCCTCTCCTCCCGCGACCAAGACGGCATGGACGTGATGAAGATCGTCGTGGAACACCCAGACCATGGCCCGGATTCGAAATTGACGGATCAGGTCGCCGGCGCCATCCGGGCCGAGATCGAAGTCCGGGCCGATATCGAAATCGTCGCCCCCGACACCCTGCCCAAGACCGAGTTCAAGGCCAAGCGCGTGACGGACGAGCGGGCGAAAGTTTGATGCGGTTTAGCTCAAATTTTTTCCCATGAAGGCCAGGACCTTTTCCCAGGCATCTTCGCTGGCTTCGGCATGAAAACGGTCCGGGTTATCGAACATCTGGAAGCCGTGGCCGGCGCCGTCGTAGCTATGGAATTCGTGGTCCACGCCGGCCTCTGTCAGGGCGGCGGACATGTCATTGACGTCCTCGGGTGAGGGATTTTGATCCTCACTGCCGAAAAAGCCGGCGACGGGACATTGAATGTCGCCGGCCAGATCAATTGCCGGCGGTGTGTCCGGGCCCAGGGGCAGTTTGACCCGGCCGCCGTAAAACATGGCGCAGGCCGCCAGTTCGGGCAGGTGACAGGCGCCCAACCAGGATACCCGCCCGCCCCAGCAATGGCCGATGATGGCGATACGGGCGCTATCCACGTTGTCTTGGTCGGCGAGCAGATCAAAGGTGGCGCGTAGATCCAGGGCCGTCCAATCGTCGCGGAATTCCTCCCGCTTGATCTCAATCCCCGCTTCCTTGGGCCACCAGTGAAAGATAAACGGCACGGCGACGGCATAGCCGTTTTCCGCGTAGCGCGCGGCGGTTTTCAGGGTGAAGACATCGTTCTCGACCCCCGTATGGCCGACCGGAATATGCTGTGCCAGGATGATGCCCGGATGGGGGCCGGGCCCTTCCGGCTGAAAGAGGAAGACTTCCATGTCGCTGTCTTGGACGGTCACGGTGTGAATGGTGTGCATGTTTCGCTCTTTCTAATTATTTGCTTCGGTTTCCAGCCAGCGGGCCAGGGCATGGCCAAGGGTGACCATGTGGGCTACCGCGACGGGGCTGCCAACATATGTGGCGATCATCTTCCGCGCATCATCGGGCATGGCGGCCTCATTGGGACATAATTGCGCCAGGCGGGCACCTTCGGTTTGCGCCAGTTCATGCACCTGGCCAAAGGCCCGCATGATCGTGCCATCTTGCCGCAGGGGCGCGAAGCCGGTCTGGATCAAGGCCAGCAGCCCCGGCCAATGGGCCAGATGACGCCACAGCGTGGCGAGCACGGCGTTGTCACGGGGCGTGCCTTGGCTGGCCAGATGCTTGATGTGGTTCAGCAAGCCCCAGGTGTCAGGCTCAATTTCAGACTGGGCCAACAACGGGCGCAGTTCCGGCCAGACCGGTGCAGGCGGCACCGGGTCTTCGGGTCGGGCGCCGGCCGGCGGAACCACCAGCGCGGTCAAAGCCACCATGTTCATGCCGTTGGAGCGGTTATAGGCAGCAACGATGGCGCGGATCGCCGACAGATCGTCAGGGCCGATACCCACGCAGGCCAATTGTCCCGGCACCAGGGGTTGGGGCACGGGCAAATCCGCCTGTGCCATCACCCGGGCCAACGCCGCCGCCGGCTGGCCTGTCTGATAGAGCGGCTTCACCGCCCGCCAGGCGGCGGTCAGGCCGCCTTCGATATCGTAGAGGGAACGCCAGATCGAGGTGATTAGTGGGATTTCCATGGTGGCGCGGATGTCGGCGAAAATCGCCGCAGCCTCGCCCGTCGCCTCGGCCTCGGAAATGGCTGAAACCGGGTCCCGTCCCAGGCGGCCGGCCATCAGGCGGTGCGGGACGGGGCATAGGGCTGGCGCAGGGCACGCTCGACCATTTCCAGACGGTCCTGGCCGTAGAACATATCGCCGTCCACGAAATAGGTTGGCGAACCGAATACGGAACGTTCAATAGCCTCATCCGTATTGGTCTGATAAATCGCCTGGATTTCCGCCGATAGGGCCGCATCCAACAAGGGTTGCGGTGCCATGCCAACGCTTTCCGCCAGCCTGGCCAAGGTTGCGGGGTCGGCCAAATCCGTATCTTCCAGCCAATGGGTCCGCAGCATGGCGTGGGACAGTTGGTCCACGTT
>JABIRL010000154.1 GCA_018667855.1 Rhodospirillaceae bacterium | reverse complement strand
GTCGTCGTTGTGCGCTCCCACGCCTGGCTGGCGGCTTCGATCACATTTCGGCGGCTTTCCTCCACCTCGATGCGCCGTTGGTTGAGCAGTTCCTTGGACTGACGCACCAGAGCATGAACCGCGCCGGCCTGATACAGCGGCACCGATACTTCGGCAAAAATTGAATATGCGTGGCCATCGCTGCTTTCAATCGACGTTTCGTGTGAGCGCCGCAACCGCCCCGTCAGGTCCACCGTCGGCAACAGGCGGCCAGTGGCATCGTCCACCCCGTGGCGGGCAACTTCCTGGTTATAAAGGGCAACCGTAATAGCCGGGTTTTCCGCTTCCGCGATGGTCAGAACCTCCGCCTCGGACACGGGCAGGTTCGGCAGGGGCGGTGCCGGTTGCAGGGTACCGGGCATGACACCGAAAATCTGGCGGTAGCTGGCCCGCGAGGATGCCAGCGCGCCCTCGGCATCGACGCGATTGGCAAGCACCCCAGACAGACGGGCCTCGGCCTGGGCGACGTCTGTCCGCGTTACTTCGCCCACTTCAAAACGATCCTTGGTCGCTTCCAACTGGCGGCGCAGGACCACTTCATTGTTTCGGGTCAATTGCACCCGGGCCTGATCCCGCAGCACATCCAGAAATGCCGTGACGCCGTTTGACAGCACGGTCTGTTCGGCCACCCGCAATTGGGCCCGCGCCACCTGTACGCTGCTTTCCGCCTGAAAGGTCCCCGCTTCGGTCCGGCCGCCGGCATAGATCGATTGGCTGATATCCGCCGAATAGCTGCGCGGCTTCAAATCCTGTTCCCGTGTTCCGGATGTGGAGGTCTTGGACCGCTGCAGCCCGGCAGAGCCGTTTAACGATACGGTCGGGCGCCAGCCGGCAAGCGCTTGTGGCACACTTTCATCAGAACTTCGCACCGCGGCGCGGGCAGCTTGCAACGACGGATTAGCGGTATAAGCCGCGGCCAGCGCCTCAAACAAAGTTTCCGACATCGCCGGCGCGGCGGTAAAGGATAGCGCCGCAACGACAATCGGCGCCACGACAAGCCGCATATTGGAACGAGAGACCTTACTTATCATCAAGTTTCCGACCGCATAGGCGGCCGCCCTAAATAATGCCTTATAGTACAGGCAGAAAAATTGATCCGCTGTTTCAGAATTGAAACGCTTCCGCCATATGAAATCCGGGCAGGACGGGGATCATGGCATCAAACAATTCCCGACGCGAGACCAGACCGTCCCGGTTTGCGTACAATACCGCTCGGCTGGATTGGCCCCGGCGTTCCACGACGACCATGCGACCGCCTTCCGCCAATTGTCCCGCATAGGCGGCCGGCACTTCCGCCACGGCGCCATTTACGAAAATAACATCATAGGGGCCCTGTTCGCCGCAACCATCCGCCAGCGTGCCGACAACCACGGCGGCGTTATCAATTTGCAGGGACGCCAATTGCGCCTCGGCCGCTGCGACGGCGCCTTCGTCGATTTCCAGTCCGACGACCGTTGCCGCCAGTTGCGCCAATACGGCCGTGGAATACCCCGTCGCACAGGCCACATCCAAAACAACGTCCGTGGCCTGCACTTCCGCGGCCTGCAGAATGCGGGCAAACGCCATGGGCTCCATCAGATATCGCCCTTCGCCAAGGGGGATATCCTCGTCCAGGTAAGCAACACCGCGCAGCGCCTTGGGCACGAAGTCCTCGCGCGGCACAGACAACAGTGCCTGGGTGATCCGGTCATCGGTCAATTTATTGGTCAACAGCTGATTGTTGACCATATTTAAGCGGGCGGTGGCGCTATCCGGCATAATTTTTCCATAACAAAGGCGGCCCAAATATCAGGCGCAGTTGTATACATCGTGTTGTTATAGGCGCGCCAGACCGGCAAAACAATGATGGCGTTGCCTAATCCTCAAATCATCTCCAGGCAAACGTTGACCGGACAATCAAGGCGCACTATGAAGCGGGTGGCTTGGCACCCGACAGTATTGCCTGGCCGGCTGGCGCGGTGGCGGAGTGGTTACGCAGCGGCCTGCAAAGCCGTGTACACCGGTTCGATTCCGGTCCGCGCCTCCAGCCCCTACCTTTTCGATCTACCCCGCCAGCGGCGCAACCAGCCGACTTCCAGACGACGGCGCCAGCGGCGCACGGTGGGCAGGTCATAGGACAGAACCAACAGACCCAGGGGCAACATCCAAAACCCCAGAATGGGAAGAAAACCGAGAATGCCGCCAAGCAACAGCAATATCCCGATGGCAAGCCGCAGCCAGCGCGGATAGTTGCGCACGGAATTCTGAATTCGTCTGTAATAGTCGCGGGCCATGTCTCTGCCTATCACGAAACGCATCGGCGGGCATTGCCAGATGAAAATCCTTGATCCTGTTCCTAACCCCCTGGTATTGGCCGCCCGCATCGTGACGCTTGGTCTTGCGCTGCGCCAACTGAACCAGGGCCGTTTAAGCGGCCCGTCCGCCTGTTGACCGCGCACCCGGCGTCTGGTCTAAGGCTTTCATGACAATTTCCACATCAACCCTTGGTCGTGACGTCAAGGTCATGGGCCTCGTCGGCGCCGCCCATTGGGCCAGCCATTTTTTCCAATTGGTGCTGCCGGCCCTGTTTCTTTTTGTGCGCGACGAGTTTCAGGTCTCGTTCGCCGCGCTCGGTTTGCTGACCACCCTGCTGTATGGCTCTTCCGGTTTTGCGCAAACGGCGGCGGGATTTCTGGTCGATCGCTTCGGCGCCCGGCGGATATTGCTGTCGGGCCTTACCGTGGCCTCCCTCGCCACGCTGGGGTTCGGCTTGGTGCAAAGCTATTGGATGCTGCTGCCCCTGTCCGTCTTGGCCGGCCTGGGCAACAGCGTCTTTCATCCCGCCGATCTGGCGATCCTGACATCGAAAGTCAGCAGCCACCGTCTTGGCCGCGGCTATGCCACCCATGCCCTGTGCGGCAATCTGGGCTGGGCCGCCGCCCCCGTCCTGATGATCGGACTGGCGCAGATCTGGGACTGGCGTGTCGCGATTATCACAGCCGGTTTCATTGGGCTGGCCATAGTCGCGGCTTTCCTGATCTGGGGTGGCGATTTGGAAGATCAAAACGCCGGCCATGCCGCGATGGGCGCGGACGAGAAAATTCCCATGGGGCGGTTGATGGACAATGTCCGTCTGTTGCTTTCCACCACGATCATTTCCTGTTTTCTTTATTTCGCATTCCTGGCGGCGGCCCTGATCGGCATTCAGAATTTCGGCATCCCGGCCATGGTGGATCTGTTCTCGCTGTCCCTGGTCGAGGCCGGCCGCGGCGTAACGGGTTTCTTGCTGGGCACGGCGAGCGGCATATTCATCGGCGGCATCGTGGCCGACCGCACCGATCGCCACGATCGCGTCGCCATGGCCGGCATGACAACGGCCGCCTTATTCATGTTCTATATCGCCAGCAGTGATCTGAGCGGGACCTCGGTCCTGATCCTGCTGATCATCGCCGGCGCGGCATCGGGCATCACCACGCCCTCGCGGGACATGCTGGTCCGCGCCGCGACGCCCAAGGGGGCGTCGGGACGGGTTTTCGGCTTCGTCTATTCCGGACTGGATCTGGGTTCGTCCCTTATTCCCCTGGCCCTGGGCTGGGCCCTTGATCAAGGCCGGCCGGAAGCCGTGTTCTATTCCGCCACCGGCTTCCTGGCCGTGACTGTCCTGACGGTCATTCAGGTCCGGCGCCAGGTTGTCGCCGCTTGAACGATACCTCCGCCGACAAGCCTCAATCCAGCGCGCTGCGCCTGATATGACAATCGGGGCGCTTTAGCACGCCGGGTTGCAGCTTGGTGCCCAGGCCGGGGCCGTCGAGGGGGCGGATCATGCCGTTTTCGACGGGAGGCAACTCGGTCACCAGTTCCTGGTACCAGCCGTAATAGAAGGCCCGGACCATTTCCTGGATCAGGGTATTGGTGGCGTTCATGGAATGATGCACGGAGGCTGTCAATAAGACCGGCCCGGTACAATCGTGCGGAGCCACGGGGCGGTGCCAGGCCTCGGCCATGGCCGCGATCTTGCGCGCTTCCGACAAACCACCGCACCAGCTCAGGTCATACATCACGTAATCGCAGGCCTGCAATTCCAGCAATTCGCGAAATTCCCCGCGCATACCGATGGTCTCTGACGCGGTGGTGGGGATGCGGGTGGCATCCTTGAATTCCTTCAGGCTGCGCAGATTGCTCATCTTGATGGGATCTTCGAACCAGAACGGATCGAATTGCTCCACGGCGCGGGCGATCTTTTTGGCCTGGGGCAGGTCCCAAAAGGCGTGCATCTCGACCATGATGTCCATCTTGGAACCCACGGCATCGCGGATCTTGGCGAAGGGTTCCAGAGCCTTATCCAGTTCGCCGGGTGATATGTAATGCCCGCCCGAGGCCTCGGCCGCATAGTCGAAGGGCCAGATTTTCATCCCCGTGATGCCCATTTCCAACAAACTCAGGGCCACCTCATCGGCATTGTGAAGAAAACCCTGCAGGTCCTCGTAAGGTCCCTCGGGCTTGTCGCCGGGCAAATTGAAGCTGTCGGTACTCTGTCTGACTTGATCGCGGACGTATTGGTATCCGGCGCAGGTATTATAGACCCGGATCGCATCCCGGCTGGCGCCGCCCAAAAGTTGATAGATCGGTTGATTGGTCGCCTGGCCCCAAATATCCCATAACGCAATATCGATACCCGAATTACCGCGTATTTCGGCACCCGATCCGGTAAACCCGACGTAGCCCGTCAAGGCCTTGGAGTGATAATCAATCCGCAATGGATCCTGGCCCAGCAGCACCTCGGCGGCAAAACCATGGATATGCGCCTCCGCCGAAGGCACGCCATAGAAGATCTCGCCCAGCCCCGTCAGGCCCTCATCGGTATGGACATGCACCCATAAAAGATTGGGAAATTCGTCCAAACGGATGGTTTCAATCGCGGTAATCTTCATTACGAACTTTTCCTCATGCAATCAGGCGGCTATTGATTGCTATCAGTTCAGCCCAATTGACGCCAGTGTGCTAAACAACTGTTACAGCTTTACCTTTCCTTGGGAGATCACCTTGCCGACTTCCTCTTCACCGAACAGCCAGTTGATCGGCCAACCCCGGTCCCGCTGGGAATTACTGACACCCGCCCTGGTGCTTGATCTGGATGCCCTGGAAGGCAATATCGCCGCCATGGCGGCGTGGGCAAAGGCCGGCCAACACGCCTTGCGGCCCCACGGCAAATCCCATAAATCGCCCGATATCGCGCGCCTGCAGGCCGCCGCCGGCGCGGTCGGACTGTGCTGCGCCTCCCTGCGGGAAGCCCAGGTCATGGCTGAACATGGGATCGCCGGTCTGCTGATCACGACGCCCCTGGCGCCGCACAAGGCATCGTTGGTGGCGGATATGGCCAAGTCAGGCGCCGATATTTCCGTGGTGGCCGATCATGTGGATCTGGTCTCAGCCTATGGCGAAGCTGCCGAGGAAGCTGGCGTGGTCCTGCCTATTTTCGTTGATCTGGACGTGGGTTTGGGCCGCACGGGCACGCCTTCCGCACAGGTCGCGGTGGAGCTGGCCGGCCTGATTACGGCCCATCCGTCCCTGCATTATGGCGGTGTGCAAGGCTATATGGGGCATCTGCAACATGTCGACGATCATGGGCAGCGGCGGAAAGACCTGAACCAACCCAGCGGCGATCTACAGGGCATCGTTGATGCCTTGATCAAGGCCAATTTGCCGCCTGACGTGGTCTCGGGTGGCGGCACAGGCACCCATCGGCTGGACGCGGAATACGGCACCCTGGGGGAATTCCAGGTCGGCTCCTACCTGTTCATGGACGTGCAGTATCTAACCGTACAGCAAAGTGAAAGTGACGAGCGTCCGTACCAGCCGGCCCTGTTCGTGCAAACCAGCGTGGTCAATATCAACCACGCCAACTATGCGGTAACCGATGCCGGTCTGAAATCTTTCGCCACCGACGGCCCGGCCCCCCTGATTACTCAAGGCGCGCCTGCCGGTGCGAAATACCGCTATATGGGCGACGAGCACGGCGCCATTGATTTCAAGAAATCTTATGACAGCATGGCACTCGGCGACAAGGTGGAGTGTTTGGTGCCCCACTGCGATCCCAACGTAAATCTATACAATGACTATCACGTGGTGCGCGGCGACGTACTGGTGGACATCTGGCCGGTCGCGGCGCGGGGTAACAGCTAAGTCAGATGCGGCGAAAGGCAAATAGCCATGTTCGTCCTGCTTCTGACCATCTTCATCGATCTGGTCGGGTTTGGAATTATTCTGCCGATCCTGCCCTTTTTCGCCCAGGCTTATGACGCCTCGCCCTTGCAGATTACTCTGTTGGTATCCACGCATTCCGGGGCACAGATAATCTCATCCGTGTTTTGGGGCCGTCTCAGTGATCGTTACGGCCGCAAGGTCATCTTGTTGCTGACCCTGACGGGGGGCGCGGTCGCCTATGTCTGGTTTGGCTTCGCCGGTAGTCTGGTCAGCTTGTTCCTGGCCCGCGGCTTCAGCGGCGTCATGGCCGGCAATATTGCCGTGGCCCAGGCTTATTTGGCGGATATTTCAACGCCCGAGGAACGCGCCGGCGCCATGGGCAAACTCGGTGCCGCTTTTGGCTTGGGCTTTGTTGTGGGGCCGGCCCTGGGCGCGCTGTTGATTGGCAACGATCCCAGCGCGGCGGATTTCGCCCGGCCCTGCCTGGTCGCCGCCGCGATCTCCATTGTGGCCGTGCCGTTGGGATATTTTCTGTTGCAGGAGCCTGAAAGGCGCTCCAGGAAATCTACCGGCCTTAGCAGTTTCGGCGAACTGCGCGCGGCGGTCCTGGGCAATGGCATTCCCAATATTATCGGCCTGAACCTGCTGGTAACGCTTTCCTTCACCACATTGATGGCGCTGTTTCCGCTGTGGAGCCAGGCCCAACTGGGCTGGGGTCCGCGCGAAGTCAGTTTTGCCTATGCCTATATCGGACTGCTGGCCGCCTTTATGCAAGGCGTCCTGGTCGGCCCCATGACCACGGCCTGGGGGGGGCCTCGGGTGCTGTTTCTGGGAGCCGTCGCGCTGAGTACCGGGCTGTCATCGATTGCTTTCGTCGATACCGTTGCGGCCTTTGCCCTTAACACCATTTTATTATGCATGGGCACGTCATTCTGCCACCCAACCTTGACGGCGATGATTTCCCAACGGGCCGTGGTCGAATATCAAGGCACCGTCATGGGCACGGCCAACAGCGTGGGGTCCATGGGACGAATAATCGCGCCGCCAGTCGGCGGATTGCTGTTCATGCAGGTGGGGCCGAATTGGCCAATGCTGCTGGCCGGTCTGTTGATGCTGCCCGTTGCGGTGGCGGCGGCCTGGATGTCCCTGCGGCGGGCGCGATGAAATTCCCGGCTATAGCGTTGGCAGCCACGTTGCTGTTGTGCGAACAGGCAAAGGCGGCACCGGCAATCGCCATGCACGGCACGCCGAAACATGGCGACGATGATCGTCATTTCGCCTATGCCGACCCCGATGCGCCGAAGGGTGGGCGGCTGGTTCTGGGACGGGTGGGCGGTTTTGATTCCCTACAGCATTATATTGTTCGCGGGGCGCGGGCCGATGGCCGGCAGCTAAGCCATCAAAGTTTGCTGTCCCGCAGTTATGACGAACCTTTTACGCTGTACGCCCTGATCGCCGAGGACGTTGCCACGCCCGCCGACCGGTCGGCCGTCACTTTCCGCCTGCGCCCCGGCGCCCGCTTTCACGATGGCAGCGAGATCACGGTCGATGATGTGGTCTTCTCGCGGGAAATCCTGGCCGCCAAGGGCAGGCCCAACCACCGGTTCTTTTATAAGCAGGTCGCGGCCGTTGAACGGTCCGGCCGGCGCGGCGTCACCTTCCGCTTCAAGAGCAGCCGTAACCGGGAACTACCCTTGATCATGGGCATGATGCCGATCCTGTCGAAGGCTTCGTTTGCGGACCGAAAATTTGACCGGGTCTCCCTGACGCCACTTTTGGGCAGCGGACCCTACGTGGTGGACGAAGTCGACCCCGGCCGCTCCATTCAATACCGGCGGCTGAAAGACTACTGGGCACGGGATCTGCCGTCACAGCGGGGCCAGCATAATTTCGACATCGTCCGCTATGACTATTACCGTGATGACAGCGCCATGCTGGAAGCTTTCAAAGCCGGCAAGGTGGATCTGCGGGTGGAACATGAGCCACGGCTGTGGGCCCAGGCCTATGACACGCCGGCGCGCCGGGATGGCCGGATCAAATTGCTGGAATTCAAGCATGGCCGCCCCGCCGGTATATATGCCGTCGCTCTGAATTCCCGCCGTGCCCAATTTCGCGACGCACGGGTCCGGGCCGCCCTGGCCCATGCCATCGACTTCAAATGGCTGAACCGGACATTGTTTCATGGCGCCTATCAACGCACCCGAAGTTACTTCGAAAATTCCGAACTGGCCGCGACCGGCCTGCCATCGGCGGCGGAGGTAGCGCTGTTGACGCCTTATCGAAATTCCCTTGCCGGGGAAATTTTCACACAATCCTACGCCCCACCCACAGCGGACGGCAGCGGACGGCTGCGCGGCAATAACCGGACCGCGCGCCGGCTGCTGGCCCAGGCCGGCTGGCGCATCAAGGATCTGAAACTGCGCCATGAAGGAGGCGGAAAAGCATTTCGTTTCGAGATTATGCTGCTGCGCCGGGGCAACGTGAAGCTGGCTTTGCATCTGGCCCGTAACCTGGAAAAACTTGGTATCGATGTCGAGGTGCGGTTGGTGGATACGGCGCAATACCAACAGCGTACCAACACCTTCGACTTCGATGCCATCTTCCATACCTGGGAGCCGTCCCTGTCTCCGGGCAACGAACAGGCCTTCTACTGGGGCTCGGAAGCGGCCCGGCAACCCGGCAGCCGCAACTATCCCGGCATTCGGGTTCCGGCGGTCGATGCGCTGATCCAAAAGATCTCCGACGCCCCCGACCGGGCCAGCCTGGTCACCGCCGTGCGCGCCATGGACCGGATCCTGCAGTGGGGCCATTATGTCATTCCGCTGTTCCATCTAAAGGCCGACCGGGTCGCCCTGTGGGACAAATTCGGCCGGCCGGAGCAAATGCCCCTCTATGGCTACCGGCTGGAGACCTGGTGGGCGGATGCGAGTAGAATGGAGGGCAATCGCAAATAATAATTAGAGGACGTCATGGAAACTGGAACATTTCGCGGCTTTGAAGTGCGGCTTGAGAAACCCGGCATCGCCTGGATCACTTTCAATACGCCGGAGCGCCTGAACGGCATGACCTCCGGAATCAAGCGGGACCTGATCGAAACCCTGAACCAGGCGCAGATGGACAATGCCGTACGCGTCATCGTGTTCACTGGCACCGGACGGGCTTTTTGCGCTGGTGATGATTTGAAGGCCTATGCCCAGGGTCTGCAGGCCGAACCCGGCATGGTGCCGCCCATTCCGCCCGGTCATGACAACGCCATCGGCACTTATGACGGCCTGCGCATGATCTCCCAGGAGCTGAACCGAACCCTGCGCACCGTCGACAAGCCGACGATTGCGGCCTTGAATGGTGTCGCCATCCAGACCGGATTTACACTGGCCCTGGCCTGCGACTTCCGTATCGCGGCGGAAGATGCCCGCCTGGGCAGCGCCACCTTACGCTTTGCCCTGCTTCCCGACGAAGGCGGTCAGCATCTGCTGGTCCAGCACATGGGGTTGGCCAAGACATTGGATTTCCTCATGCGCAAACGCATCGTTTCCGCCGCCGAGGCCCAAGAATTGGGCCTGGTGCACGAGGTCGTGCCGGGCGAACAACTGGTTCAGGCCGCGGGCGATCTGGCGCGGGAGCTGGCCGATGGACCACAGGTCGCCATGCGCATGCTGAAGCGTTCCATATACAATGCGGCCGAGCTGACGTTCGAGCAGGCCTGCGACGAAATTGCCGCCAAGACCGCCGTCATCGATCACCACCCCGACGCCCGTGACGGCGTCGCCGCATTCAACGAAAAACGTACCCCCAAATTCAATTCCTGGCTGGAAGAGGGCTAGCTCAGCGCATGTCGCGTTCAATTGAACGCGTAGCCATGCGCTAAAACCTTTAAGATAGAGCAACTTATCCGCAGTCAATTGAATCCAATTGACCGCGGGTTGCTCTAGGGATCGGTCAGGGCCAGTTTCACGCCTAGCCCGACGAAGGCGCCTGCGAAGGCGCGGCGGAACCAGGTCATCACCCTTGGCTTGGAGATGATGCGGTCGCGTACGGCGGCGGCGAACAGGCCGTAGAGGACGAAGACCACGAAGGTCATGACCATGAAGATGCCGCCCAGGCCAAGCATCTTCAAGGTCGCGCCGTCCGCGCTGGGCGAAACGAATTGCGGCAGGAAGGCAAGGAAGAACATGGACAGCTTCGGGTTCAGAATATTAATAAGGAAGCCCTTGACGATGACACCCGGATAGGAGCGCCGTTCAACCTCATTGGCGACCGATAGGCTGCCTTTTTCCCGCAGCACGCCCCAGGCCATGTAAAGCAGATAGGCAACGCCGAGGATCTTGATGGCCTGGAAGGCGACCGCGCTGGCATGCAATAGCGCCGCCAGGCCGAACACCGCGGCCGCGATATGGGGCAAAATTCCCATTGTACAGCCGAACGCCGCGACGATACTGGCCATGGCGCCGCGCGCAAGGCCGTGCGCCAAGGTGTAGAGAACGCCGGTACCGGGCGCGATGACGACGATAAACGAAGTGATCAGGAACTCGGCGCTCATGAAGATTACGCTTCTACTGCCCCATCTCGGGGTAAAGCGCGATCTCCAGCCAAAAGCCGTCGCTGAACAGATCCGTCACGCCATCGGGGGGTTGCAGGTCGGCGAGGGGCGCGGCGCATTCCAGCATGGCCAGATATTGTTGCTGGCCGGGGCCGCCGCCGTAGATCTGCCGCTCGGACGTCATGATGTTGGAGATGTCTTCATCGACCGCATAGATACGGGCACGATGGACATTGTCGCGGGCCGCGATGGTGGCCAGCCATGCC
The DNA here is from genome assembly GCA_018667855.1 of Rhodospirillaceae bacterium. Lineage (GTDB taxonomy): Bacteria > Pseudomonadota > Alphaproteobacteria. The sequence goes on along the minus strand of JABIRL010000154.1, from coordinate 4,625 downwards.
TCCATCCCGTCACCACCATTGAAGCGCAAAGTATGAATATAAGGGGCTTCAATAGGCGCCACCTGCCCGGTTTCGGATTGCAGGGCATAGATATTTCGGCTGGGGTTTTGGAAGTGTGGCAAGGATTCCTGGGTCCAGGGCGTGGGATCGTTCAGGCGCGCCAGATAGGGCGCGGAGGCGAATGTTGAGGCCGTATCGGTCTCGTAAAACATCAGAAAACCTGGCGCCTCGCCAATACCCCGATAGCGCCGCCCCACGTTAAAGCCGGGAACGGAAATCCGCTCGGGGATATGTTCGCAATTATGCCATTCCTGAAAACGCAGCAGATAATCGGCATCGATATCAGCCCAAAAAGCCATCAAGCCCAGCGATCCCTCTCGTTTCATGTCGCGATCTCCCTAGCCATGAAAGTCACCGATGAAAGTCCAGGCCCATTTCGCGATAACGTTCCGGATCGTCCTGCCAATTGTCACGCACCTTGACGAACAGAAACAGATGCACCGTGCAGCCGAAAATCTCGGTCATTTCGGCCCGCGCCTCGGCACCGATCTGTTTGATCTGTTGGCCACCCTTGCCCAGCACGATAGCCTTTTGCGTGCCCCGGCGCACATAGATCACCTGTTCGATACGCAAGGCGCCGCCGCGCACGGTCTTCCAGGATTCGGTCTCCACGGTCGCGGCATAGGGCAACTCCTGATGCAGCTGAAGAAACAGCTTCTCCCGGGTGATCTCGGCCGCCAACAGGCGTTGGGGGATATCGGCCAATTGATCTTCCGGGTAATGCCACGGTCCCTCGGGCAATTGATCCGCGAGGGCCGCAAGCAGGTCTTGGACACCGTCGCCATTCAGGGCGGAAAGCATGAAGATGTCCGAAAAAATGCCTTCCTTGTCCAGGTTATCGGCCATCGCCAACAAGACCTCCCGGCGCACCAGATCGATTTTGTTCAGGACCAGGACCGCCCGCATTTTGGCCTTTTTCAGGCCGTCGATAATGCCCCTTGTATTGCCGTCCAAGCCGCGTTCGGCATCCACCAGCAGAACCCGCAAATCGGCGTCCGCCGCGCCGCTCCAGGCGGCCGCGACCATGGCTTTTTCCAACCGTTGCTTGGTCTTGTTGAAAATGCCCGGGGTATCGACAAAAACGACCTGGGCCTGCCCGTGCATGGCGATGGCGGTGATCCGGGCCCGTGTGGTTTGCACCTTGGGGGTGACAATGGATACCTTGCTGCCCACCAGGGCATTGGTCAGGGTCGATTTGCCGGCATTGGGCGCCCCCAAAAGGGCGACGAAGCCGCAGCGTTCAATTTCGCTCATGTCAACGCACCCATTTTTGTCAGCATTGCCTTGGCGGCGGCCTTTTCCGCCTCCTGGCGGGAGCCCCCCTGCCCTTCCGCCGCCGCGATGCCGTCGGCCTGAACCTCGACCGTAAATATGGGCTCATGATCGGGACCTGCCCGCGCCGCCACCTTGTAACGCGGCGGCTTGCCGTTTTTGCCTTGCAGCAGTTCCTGCAATTGGGTTTTCGGATCCTTGGTCGCTTCATTGGAAGAGGCCATGAAATCGGCCCAGTACCGCAGCACGAAAGCTTCCGCCACGGCAAGACCGCCATCCAGATACAAGGCGCCGATCACCGCCTCGCAGACGTCGGCCAGAATGGCAGGCTTCTCCCGCCCGCCTTGACGATCCTCGCTCTTGCCCAATCGCATATATGGACCCAGTCCGACCAGCAAGGCCGCCTCGGCCACGGTTTCCCGCCGTACCAGGGTATTGAAACGTACCGCCAGGGCGCCCTCGTCCGCGCCCGGATCATCACGGTACAGCGCGGTTGACATCACCAGGCCCAAAACCCGGTCACCCAGAAACTCCAGCCGCTGATAGTCCCGGCCGCCCTGGCGGCGCCGATCCAGGGAGGGATGGCTCAGGGCCTCGACCAAAAGATCCGGTTCGGCGAATGTATGCCCAAGCAGAGGGTACAGATCGGAAAGTTCAGGGCTGCTCACGGCTCAACCAAAGCCGGAGAAGAGGCGCTTGAAACGAATGGCGAGGTGCCATTTCCAGACCTCCCATATGCGCGCCTCGTCATTCACGGAAAAGAAGATCAGGTCGGCGCGTCCAACCAGATTTTCCGCCGGAATAAATCCCACATGATCAAGAAAACGGCTGTCCGTTGAATCATCCCGATTATCGCCCATGGCGAAGTAGTGCTCGGCCGGCACCTCGTAGACGTCCGTGTCGTCCGCCATCCCCCTGGGCTGCAAATCCAGTGTCAAATAGGTTCGCCCATTGGGTAATGTTTCGCGGTATTGCCGTACCCGGCCGTAACGGACGCCGCTGTGTTTCTGCACGAAGTCTTCCACCCGTTCCCGCTTCACGGCCTTGCCATTGATTTGCAGGACGCCACCCTTGACCTGAATACGGTCCCCCGGCAGGCCGATGATGCGTTTGATATAGTCGGTGGAATTGTCGGTGGGCAGTTTGAAGACGGCGATATCGCCACGCACCACGGGTGCTTCGTTAATCCGCCCCTCGAACAGCGGCGGGCTAAGAGGCATGGAATGGCGGCTGTAGCCGTAGGGGAATTTCGACACAAATACGTAATCCCCGATCAGCAAAGTGGGCAGCATGGAACCGGACGGGATATTGAACGGCTCATACGCGACACTGCGGATGACCAGGGCGATCAGCACGGCATAGATGACGGTCTTTATGGTTTCGCGCCAGCTGTCCTGGCGCACCGGCTTGGTCTCGGATACTTGGTCAGAATTCATTTTTGCCATATCTGCTTTGCCGTCATCGACGGCGCGTTTTTCCTGGCTCCGCTCAGGAACCATTAGTTTCCGGTACGACGGAGATGATCACGACGGCCTGGCCAAGGGGTGGTTCGTCGGTCAGGGTCAGATCAATCTGCGCCTTCATGCCTGCTGGCGTCAGTTCTTGCAAGCGTTTCAAGGCCCCACCCGTCAGTTCCATGCTTGGCTTTCCCCCCGGTAAATTGATGACCCCCAGGTCACGCCAAAATACCCCCTTGCGAAAGCCCGTGCCCAGCGCCTTGGAGCAGGCCTCCTTGGCGGCGAAACGCTTGGCATAGGTTTCCACCCGATTGCGCCGCCGTTCCGCTTTCTTTTGCTCTAAAGGGGTGAATATTCTCTGAATGAAGCGGTCGCCGAAACGGTCCAGGGTTCTCTCGATCCGGCGAATATCGATCAGATCGTTGCCGATGCCGATGATCATGCGGAACGATTGCCCAAAGCTTCGGCCCGGGCCTGATCCATCAAAGCCCGCATGCGCTTGATGGCCGAATCCAGGCCGCCGAAGATCGCTTCACCGATCAGAAAATGGCCTATATTCAGCTCTACTAAATTAGGGATCGCGGCCACCGGGCCGACATTGTCATAGCTCAAGCCATGGCCCGCGTGGCATTCCAGTCCCAGATCCGCCGCCAGGGCCGCCGCCCGGCGCAGACGCTCCAACTCCGCTTCCCAGGTTTCGGGTCCGGCCTCGGCATAGCAACCCGTATGCAATTCCACCACAGGGGCGCCCAGGCGCCGGGCCGAGCGCAGCTGGCTTTCCTCCGGATCAATAAACAACGATACCCGAATACCGGCCTTGACCATCTCGTCCACGTATCGACGCAGGTGATTTTCGCCGCCATGGGCATCCAGACCGCCTTCGGTGGTCAGCTCTTCGCGCTTTTCCGGCACGATGCAGGCGGCGTGGGGTTTGTGCTGCAAGGCAATGGCCAGCATTTCATCCGTGGCCGCCATTTCCAAATTTAACGGCAGATCGATCTGGTCACTCAGACGCTCGATATCTTCATCGGAGATATGACGGCGGTCTTCGCGCAGATGAGCGGTGATACCATCGGCACCGGCCTCCGCCGCCATGCGGGCGGCGCGGATCGGGTCCGGATGGGCGATGCCACGGGCATTCCGGATCGTCGCCACATGATCAATATTGACGCCAAGACGCAGTTTCTGGCTCATTTTTAACTCCTGACAGGACCGGATGTGCCAATCTGGCACGATATCGCCCCTTAAATCAAACCGCTTAAATCAAACCGCGGCTACCGGGTTTGATCGCCGGGATCGCCGCCAATTCGGCGGGCAAGTCGTCCGCCGGGTAGGCTGGCACCTCCATCCCGACCAGGGCAAACAACGGCACGCCAACATCGACCTTGCCGTCGGACCGGTCGATCAAACAGGATGCGGCGACAACATCGCCGCCCAATTCCCGTATGCAGGCGATGCATTCGCGCGACGACAACCCGGTGGTGACGATATCCTCGGCCATCAGCACGCGGCTGCCGGGAGCGATTTCAAAACCGCGACGCAGCTCGAACGCACCTTCGACACGTTCCGTGAAGATCCCCGGGCAACCCAGTTGCCGGGCCATTTCATAACCGACCACGACACCGCCCATGGCGGGCGAAACCACCAGGTCAATGGCGCCGGCGCCCAATTCGGCGTCTATCCGACCGGCCAATGCCCCGCACAGCGCGGCCGCGCGTTCGGGATGCATTAAAACCTTGGCGCATTGCAGATACATCGGACTGCGCAGGCCGGAGGTCAGAATAAAATGGCCTTCCAATAAGGCGCCCGCGTCGCGAAAGTGTTGTAGTGCCTCTT
>JABIRL010000068.1 GCA_018667855.1 Rhodospirillaceae bacterium | reverse complement strand
TGCAAGATATTTCCAGGCAGCTGGGCACTGTCGAATCCCTAGGCCGGGTGGTAACGGAAACCGACCCGACGGTATTGCAGGTTCGGCCGGAACTTGACGCCGTCCTGGAGCCGGGCGATCGGCTATATATGCCAAAAAGGCCGAATTTTGTTACGGTCGTGGGCGACGTGTTGAACCCGGGCGCCATGCAGTTTATAGCGGGCACCACGGCGGACGAATATATCCGCCAGGCCGGCGGCTACCAGAGATCAGCAGACGAAGATCGAATTTTTGTGGTCTATCCCAACGGTCAGGCGGAACCCCTCGCGGTGACAGTTTGGAACTACAATCCAGTACAGCTACCGCCTGGCAGCTCCTTAGTCGTGCCGAAAGACCCCGCGCCATTGGATCTGTTTACCCTTATTCGCGAAGGTTCATCATTAATCAGTCAGCTTGCCGTCACCGCCGCTTCACTTGCTGTCATCAGCCGCGATTAAAGGTCGAGTTTCGGTACATGACAACATGGTTCTGATGATGCTGAAGAATATTTCTCAGCAACTGGAAAAAAGATCGCCGTTCAAGATAGCGGCTGTCGTAGAAGCGGCTGGAATAACGGTTTTATCGACTATTCTGATATGCACGCCGTTATATGCCGCAGCACCGGCTAAATTGAAACGCGCACCGAATTGGACCACGACCAATGATTTTGGTGGCACCGGCTTGCTTCAAACAAGGACTGCGCGCTTCAGTGACGATGGTGAGTTGAGCGTTGGCACCGTATTCTTGGAACCATATCGCCGCTACTATATTTCATTTCAGGCAATGCCCTGGATGGAAGGCACTTTCCGTTACACCGAGATTACAAACCGCTCATTTTCCCTTGGTGGATTGGCATCGGACGAAGATTTTCAGGATCGCGGCGCTGACCTGAAATTTCGATTGCTTGAGGAGAGTGAGAATATTCCGCAAATCGCTTTTGGCTTGCAGGATGGGATTGGCACAGGTCTTTTCTCCGGCGAATACTTGGTCGCATCGAAAAGCTACTACGACTTCGATTTTTCCGCTGGAATAGGTTGGGGTTATTTTGCCTCGGGCAGTGAGTTCAAAAACCCCTTAATTTCCTTCTCCGATGTTTTTAGCTCGCGCAGCAGCGGCGGCAGCCTTGGTGGTGAAGCGAATTTTGGTGATTATTTGTCCGGCGAGCACATCGGGCTGTTTGGCGGAGTTGCCTGGCGCACGCCAATGAAAGGCTTGTCGCTAAAGTTAGAGACCAGTACCCAGGATTACCAATCGGAGCCCTTGGGAAACAATTTCAAACGTAATTTGCCGGTTAATATTGGCTTTGCCTATCGTCCATTTCCCTGGATTGAATTATCGGGTGCCTACGAACGCGGTAATACAGCAATGTTTCGCGCTTCGATCCGGTCGAACGTCGATGATGTCAGCGTACCCAAGGTCGATCCCCCTCCTCCCAAGTTAATTCCACGTCCGCGGGTCGACAAGAATCCGAAGGGGCCTACCAATACCGCGCTGGACGGGGACCCCAATTTCGGTTTGAGACCTCGGATGGTGGCCAGGGTGATCCAGCCCGGCGATCCGCAATCAATCACACCGAATTCACGCTCGGTTCGTCGAGACAACAACTACACGGCATCAATCGACGCCCTATTCGCCGGTTTCGAAGATCAGGCTATGTCGATTTCATCGGTTGAAATTCAGGGAGATGAAACCAAGATCTACCTCTCAACCGGTTTACGGGAAGCACCGAGGGAACAGCAACTAAGGGTCGCAAAACTTGCCGCGGACGCCATGCCGTCGGGCGGCGATCACATCACCTTGATTGAACAAAGCGGTCAGGCGGTCTTGCATCAGGTGACGTTGACACGCGCGGAAATCGAACGCAGCAGTATCGTCGACTATCTGTTCGATAGCCTTGAGGCAAAAGGGTTTTCGATTGTCTCTGTCGATTTCAGCCATGCGCAAGCCCGTTTAGTGATGTCGGAAGTCCCCCAGATGGATGATGACGTGGAACGCGCGGCGGCCGAAATAATTTTCAATGCCACACCAACGCCGCTGCGGCAGGTTGAAATTGTCCATTTGGACCAAGGGCTAAGGAAAAGCCGTGCCGTCTTAAGGCGCGATGACGTCCGGCGTGCCGCAAGGATCGACCAAATTTTCGATGGCTTGGAAGCCAGCGGCTTTACGGTCGAATCTCTTGATCTGACCAAGGGTGAGGTCAGCGTGCATCTCTCGACAGATTCCAAGGTTGGCCCAAACAGCGAAGAGGCCAGATACGAGCAGGCGGCCAGATTGATCGAACAGCATGCACCGCCTGATGTGTCTTCCGTCGAAGTAGTACGTCTGGTGGCCGGCGTTGAAGCCACGCGCGTAACCCTGCGACGGGATGCCCAGGGTGGCATGGCCGCAGGCGCCGATGCGTCCAAAAAGAAACCTGCTGAGTTCATTCCCGATCTAACGGACAATGAAAAGAGTGACCTGGCGATACGCATCTTCAAGGACCTGGAGGCCGCCAACTTTACAGTCGACAAGTTTGAAATAACCCGGCGCAAGGCGACCGTTTTTGTTACCCCGACAAAATTTAGAGAACATGCACGCAATGTAGGCCGCGCCAGCCGTGTGGTGGCGTCTCACGCGCCGGCCAGTGTAGAGGAAATCGAAATCGTCACCATGAATGCCGGGCTTGAAACCGCTCGCGTCATGATCATGCGCTCGGATTTGGAACGGGCGGTCGCACGCAAAGGCAGCCCAGAGGAAATTTGGACCCACACGACAATTTCCGGCCCGCAACCATCGCCACCATTTGGCAATAGTCTGGCCGAAGGCACGACATCGATAAGCAATCCGCGCCGGTATCCGACGTTGTCATGGGATGTTCGCCCGGCATTACGCAGCCATATCGGCGGCCCGGATGCGCTGTACTTGTATCAGATATGGATGGCGTTTTCTGCCTCCGCGGAACTGTACCGCGGCGTTTCGGTCGATGCTACGGTCGGCAAGAATATCAGGACAACCCTGGACGAAATCTCCTTGGAGTCCGATAGCGTGTTGCCGCATGTGCGCAGTGACCTGAGACTTTATCATCAGGAGGGTTCAGACGGTAATATCGTCCGGCTTCAGGCCGAATATTTGTTTCAACCGGCGGAAAACTGGTTTGGTCGGGTATCTGCCGGTTTGTTTGAACAGATGTTTGGAGGCGTCAGCGGCGAAATTCTATATCGCCCCTATGGATCTCGCCTGGCATTAGGTGCGGATATCGCCCGGGTCCAACAAAGAGAATATAAACAGCGTTTGGGTTTTCTCGACTATCAAGTTGATACCGGCCATTTCAATATCTACTACAAAATACCTTTCATGGGATTGTTGGGTGAAATCCATGCCGGACAGTTCCTGGCCGGCGACAGAGGCGCGCAGTTTGCCATTACCCGGGAATTTGATTCCGGTATTGCGCTGGGCGCCTGGGCCACGTTTACCAATGTTTCAGCCGAGGAATTTGGCGAAGGTAGTTTCGACAAGGGGATATATATAAGGGTCCCATTCGAATTGTTCCTGTCGTCATCTACACAAAGAGTTGGCGCCATCGCTTTCAGGCCACTCTCCCGCGACGGCGGTCAGGTGCTCATACTGCGACGACGTCTTTATGGTGTCGTGGATAGCGGCAATCTGGACGGCGTCATGCACCGATGGGATCGGTTGCTGGATTAGATCTAAAAGGCCGAATTTCAGCCTTTACCTTTGATTTTGGCCCAACTGTCGCGCAGGCCCAGGGTGCGGTTGAAGACTGTTGCCTCTCCCAGATCCCGGCAAAAATAACCCAAGCGTTCAAACTGCACGGTTTGCCCCGGCGCCAGCGTGGCCAGATCCGGCTCCAGCCAGGCTTGCGGCAGGGTCTCCAGGGACGCCGGATTCAGATCAGCCAAGAATTCATCGCCGCCGGGCGGCTCCTCGCTGTTGAATAAATTTTCATACAGCCGCACTTCGGCCCCCACGGCATGGGCGGCGGATACCCAGTGGATGGTACCCTTGACCTTGCGCCCATCGGGCGCGTTGCCGCCCCTTGTTTCAGGGTCATAGGTGCAGCGGAGCTCCACTACCTCACCGCTGGCATCCTTGATGATTTCCTGACAGGTGATGAAATAGGCATAGCGCAGGCGCACTTCCCGGCCGGGACCGAGGCGGAAGAACTTCTTCGGCGGATCCTCCATGAAGTCGTCCCGCTCGATATACAGCTCCCGGGAAAACGGCACCTCGCGGCTGCCCATATCCGGGTTGCCGGGATGATTTTGGGCCACCAGCATCTCGCCTTCGCCATCAGGATAATTCTCGATCACCACTTTCAAGGGGCGCAGAACCGCCATGCGGCGTGGCGCCTCCACATTCAGCAGCTCCCGGATGCAATGTTCCAGCATGGCCATTTCAACCAGGCCGTCGCTTTTGGTGATGGCCAGGCGAGAGATAAAATCACGGATCGCCGCCGCCGGAACGCCGCGCCGGCGCAGGCCGGAGATGGTCGGCAGACGGGGATCATCCCAACCGCTCACCCGGCCCTCCTCGACCAGCTGGGTCAGGCGGCGTTTGGAGAGCGCGGCGTGGGAGAGGTTGAGGCGGGAAAATTCATATTGTTTTGGCCGCGCCGGGGCATCAATGCTTTCCAGCAGCCACTCATAGAGTGGGCGGTGATCGGCAAATTCCAAGGTACAGAGGGAATGGGTGATCGCCTCGATGGCGTCCGACTGGCCGTGAGCGAAATCGTAGTTGGGATAGATGCACCAATCCGTCCCCGTGCGGGGGTGCGGGCTGTGCAGGATGCGGTACAGCACCGGGTCGCGCATGTTCATATTGCCCGCCGCCATGTCGATCTTGGCCCGCAGCACGCGGGCGCCGTCGGGAAATTCGCCCGCCCGCATGGCACGGAACAAGGCCAAATTCTCGGCCGCCTCCCGGTCCCGATACGGACTGTTGCGCCCGGCCTCGGTCAAGGTGCCGCGATAGGCGCGCATCTCGTCCACGGGCAGATCGTCCACATAGGCCTTGCCGGCTTCGATCAAACCTTCCGCCCATTGGTAAAGCTGTTCGAAATAGTCAGAGGCATAGTACAAATGCTCGCCCCAATCGAATCCCAGCCAACTCACATCTTCCTTGATGGCCTCGACAAATTCCTGCTCTTCCCGGGTCGGATTGGTATCGTCGAAACGCAAATGACAGCGGCCCCCGAATTCCTGGGCGACGCCAAAGTTCAGGCAGATCGATTTGGCATGGCCAATATGCAGATAGCCATTGGGTTCCGGCGGGAAACGCGTCACCACGCTCGTATGCCGGCCCGCGCCCAGGTCCTCGCGCACGATATCGCGAATGAAGTCGCGGGTGGAATCCTCGGCGCCGGTGGTTTCGTCGTTCATCACATGCCGTCCAATAGTGGAATATTTCCCCCTTCTGACAGAAAGTGTCCGCCCTGCCAAGCAACTCTGTGGACCAAGGCAGGGCTGAGGCGATAGTCTAGCGGTTTACAAAATGGAGTGAAGAAATATGAGTTGGATGGAAACCTGCCGCGGCGTTGTCTACCCCTGGCATTGCGATCACCTGGGCCATATGAACGTGCAGCATTATGTCGGCAATTTCGATATTGCGGCCTTTCATTTTCTGGTCGAATTGGGCTTTCGCGCGGACGGCAATCAGGATGAAGGTATTTCATTGGTGGACGCACAGCACACGATCCAGTTTAAGAACGAACAGCGTGTGGGCGCCTTGTTCAAGGTCGAAAGCGCACTGCTGAAAGTGGGCACCAAATCTGTCACCATGATGCATCGTCTGCGCAACATCGAAACCAAATTGATCGGCGCCACCACGGAAATCGTCTGCGTCTGCTTCGACCTGTCCACCCGGTCATCCGTCCCGATCCCCGATGACATCAGGGAACGCCTGACCGGCTACATCATGGATCCAGACGACGAGTCATAGCGCCTCACACATGGCTTCAAATAACTGATGGTGTAGGATGGATCCAGACAGAATAGCCATATAGGAGAGTGATGTGTCAGGTGATATTGACTGGGTCGGAATGCGTGGCCGGATGAAGCAGTTTATCGAGGAGGAGGTTTATCCCCTCGAAATCGGTTTCGACAAGGATACCCCTGAAAGCCAGGCCGCCCTGAAAGCCGTACAGCAAAAGGCCAAGGACGCCGGCCTTTGGGCGCTGGGCCATCCCACGGATATCGGCGGCCAGGGTATGCCGTTCATGGACTATGTGCATGTGAACGAGGTTATCGGTCGTTCGCACCTTGGTTCCGTCGCCGTCGGCTCCAACACCTTGCAGGATTCCATCATGCTGCGCCTGTATGCCTCGCCCGAATGGCGCAAGAATTATATGGAGCCCCTAGTGGCGGGCGAATTCTACCAAAGTTTCGCCATGACCGAGCCGGAAGTCGCTTCCTCCGATCCCACGGGCATTCAGACCTCGGCCGTGTTGGATGGTAATCATTGGGTGATCAACGGCCACAAATGGTTCACCTCCGGCGCGGATCGGGCCAAGTACACAACCGTCATGGTCAGAACCGAGCCTGAAGACACACCGTCACATGAAGCTTTTTCCATGATCATCGTGCCGACGGACAATCCCGGTTACAAGATCCAGCGGGATATCCGCGCCATGGGCATGCTGGGCGGTCATATGGAAGTGATTTACGACGAGTGCCGGGTGCCCGCGACCAACATGCTGGGCGAGCGGGGCGAAGGTTTCAAGGTCGCTCAGGAGCGTTTGGGACCGGGCCGCATTTTCCACGCCATGCGCTGGCTGGGTCAGGCCCAGCGCGCCTTTGACATCATGTGCGACCGCCTGAACACCCGGCAAATTCGCGACGAAAAGCTGGGTGATAAGCAGTTGATGCAGGCATTTGTGTTCGAAAGCGCGGCGGAAATTCAGCAAAGCCGCCTGATGACACTGGATGCCGCCCGCAAAATGGACCAGGGCGATCAGGCCCGGGTGGAAATTTCCCTGATCAAGGTGACCGGCGCGCGCATGCTGCATAACGTCATCGACCGGGCCATCCAGGTGCTGGGCGCCCGCGGCGTCACCGACGACACGCCGCTGGAACGCATGTACCGCCAAGCGAGATTCGCGCGCCTGGTGGACGGCGCCGACGAAGTGCACATCTATCGCACGGGCCGGCGGATCCTGCGCGCCTTCGAACGGGGCGAAGGTTACGACTTTGGCGAGCGGGAGGGCGAAGTGGGCCATGTCTCCCGCCGCGCGGAGATGTAGCCACGCCGAAGCGGAATATCTACGCCGGCCGGGCCGTATCGCCCACTTTGATGCGGCCCGGTGTTTCGATATCGGCATAAATGCCAAGGTTTTGTTTGGTATTGCGTACCAGGGTCCGCATGATCTGACTGGCCCGGGGCAGGCCGGCATGTTCCCTGGTGGTCATGACGCAACGCACGGTCTCCCATTCCACGCTCAGCCGCACATCGCCAACGCTCAAGGCGCGGTCGACCCAGTCGAATTCCACCGGTTCCGAGAGACCGCCATCGTCAGACAACAGGATATTGGGGCGGAACCGACGCACATCGACCTGGACCTCTGGCAGCAAATCGGTCAGGTAGCGCAGGGATGCCTCCGTCATCACGTGTAGTGGGAAAGCATCAAAATAAGTGCCGCGCGGGGTATTGAATTCCATGAATTCCTTCAGAGCGGCCTGTACCCGCGGCGTATCGACACGAAGATTTGGCATCGGCTCGTCCGGCAACAAACCCAAACGGCGGCGGCGCTCTTCCTCGGCTGAATCCGCCTCCACCGATTGCCGGCGATAATGTTCCGCCGCCTCGGCCGGCTGCAGGGATTGCAGGGTGACCTTGCGTTCCAGGGCCTCCGATAACAAATTATCCACCCGGTCATCATCGGTATTGACCGTCTGGCCATCCGGCAGGGTAATCCGGGCGTGCGGGACCAATCCCGCATCGGTGCCGTCCAGATAAGTCGCGGCGCATTGCATCAGGCCGGCGATATTCTTGGCGCCGCGAATATCGCCGCTCGCTTCGTCCCGCACCGCCCAACCACGATCGTATTTCACGCCTTGGTTGGTAATCGCGGCCGTCTCCAGACGTTCACCTTGCATGGACTTTACCGGGTACCGCCAAATTTCACTGACCGCGAAAGAGACCATCATTCACTCCATAAGCTACGACAAATCGGGCAATACCGGCCCGGAACCAACTGCTTCGACAATCGCGCCTGACTGTATCAGGGCGGTGGCGGCTTCGATATCGGGCGCCATAAAACGATCATCGCCAAGAGGCGCCACCGCCCACCGCAGACAGGCGATGGCCTGGCTCAGCGCGGCGCTCGTCACTAGCGGCGCACGCATTTCAACGCCCTGCGCGCCCACCAGAAATTCCACACCGACGATGCCGGCCAGGTTATCCGTCATGGGCAACAGGCGCCGTGCCGCATGCGCCGCCATGGAGACGTGATCTTCCTGATTGGCGGATGTGGGTGTGGAATCCACCGAACAGGGCGCCGCCATCTGCTTGTTCTCGGCCATCAGGGCGGCGGTCGTTACCTCGGCGATCATGAAGCCGGAATTCAGGCCGGGATTGGGCGATAGGAACGCCGGCAGACCGAAGTTCATGGCCGGGTCCACCAGCAATGCCACCCGGCGCTGCGTGATGGCGCCGATCTCGGCGATGGCCAGGGCGATCTGGTCGGCGGCCAGAGCCACCGGTTCGGCATGGAAATTCCCACCCGAGACGATAGTGCCGTCAACCGTGAAGACCAGGGGATTGTCGGTCACCGCATTGGCTTCTATCTCCAATGTCCGGGCCGTGAAACGCAGCACATCGATACAGGCGCCCATAACCTGGGGCTGACAGCGCACGCAATAGGGATCCTGCACCCGCTCGTCGTCGCTGCGGTGAGAGGCGCGAATTTCCGAGCCGTCGATCAAGGCCCGCAAGGCAATGCCCGTATCGATCTGGCCCTGATGGCCGCGCAAGGCCTGCACTTCCGGTCGGAACGGCGCGGCAGAACCCATAATGGCATCAGTGGACAAGGCGCCGGTGATCAAGGCGCCCATGGCGCAGCGCCAGGCCTGGAACAACCCCGCCAGGGCCAGGGCGGTCGAAACCTGGGTGCCGTTGATCAACGCCAGGCCTTCCTTGGGGCCGAGTACGATGGGCGCCAGTCCCGCCGCCGCCAGGGCCTTGGCACCGGGCAGGACTTGCCCCAGATAGCGCGCCTCCCCCTCCCCCAGCATGACGGCGGCCATATGAGCCAGGGGCGCCAGATCGCCCGAGGCGCCGACCGAACCCTGGCTGGGAATGACCGGGCTGACGCCCGCCGCCAGCATATCCAACAGTAAGTCGATCACTACGCCCCGGACGCCGGAGGCGCCGCGTCCAAGAGAGATCAGCTTCAAACTCATGATCAGCCGGGTCACGGTTTCGGACAGTGGCGCGCCGACACCGCTGCAATGGGAAAGGATCAAATTCCGCTGCAGGATTGCCATATCCTCCCGCGCGATCGCGGTGTTGGCCAGCTTGCCGAACCCCGTGTTGACGCCATAGACAGGCGCCTCCCCTTGCGCGGCGCGGGCAATCAGGGCGGCGGCGGCTTCAATCCCCGGCCGGCAATCGGGGTGCAGCTCCACGGCCGGGCTATCCCAATACAAAACCGCTAATTCCGCCAGAGATACATTGCCGGGCACCAGAACCAGGGCTTCCGTCATGACTAACCCCCATTGCAGACAGGCGAGTTTCAGCCTACGAATAATATCGGAGAATATCCAGGGAGCGCACGATGAACGAAGGCTCACGCATCGACAATACGCGGGATATCAAGGCGCCACGAGGTACTGAACTGAACGCCAAGAGCTGGCTGACCGAAGCGCCATTACGAATGCTCATGAACAATCTGGACGCGGAGGTGGCCGAGAACCCACAGGAGCTGGTGGTCTATGGCGGCATCGGCCGGGCGGCGCGCAATTGGCAGGCCTATGACCAGATCACGGCATCGTTGAAAAGCCTGGAAGCGGACGAAACCCTGCTGGTGCAATCGGGCAAGCCGGTCGCAGTGTTCAAAACCCACGCGGATGCACCGCGGGTGTTGATCGCCAATTCCAACTTGGTCCCGGAATGGGCCAATTGGGATCATTTCAACGAACTCGATAAGGTCGGCCTGATGATGTACGGGCAAATGACCGCCGGTTCGTGGATTTATATCGGCAGCCAGGGCATCGTACAGGGCACCTACGAAACCTTCGTCGAGGTGGGACGACAGCATTATGGCGGCGATCTGTCCGGACGCTGGATCCTGACCGGCGGTCTGGGCGGCATGGGCGGGGCCCAGCCCCTGGCGGCGACCATGGCCGGCGCTTCGCTGCTGGCCGTGGAATGCCAGGCCAGCCGCATTGATGCCCGCCTGCAAAGCGGCTATCTGGACCAGCGCGCCGGCACCCTGGATGAGGCCCTGGCCATGATCGAGGCATCATGTGCGGCAAAAAAACCGCTGTCGGTGGGTCTTTTGGGCAATGCGGCCGAGATTTTCCCCGAATTGGTCGCCAGGGATATCCGCCCCGACATCGTCACCGACCAAACCTCTGCCCATGATCCGTTCAACGGCTATCTGCCCGCCGGCTGGAGCCTGGAAGACTGGCGCGCGGCCAAGGAACGCGACCCCAAGGCCGTGGAACAGGCGGCCATGGCGTCCATGGCCGATCAGGTCCGCGCTATGTTGACGTTCCATGAGCGGGGCGTGCCCACTTTGGACTACGGCAATAACATTCGCCAGATGGCCAAGGACATCGGCGTCGACAACGCCTTTGATTTTCCCGGCTTCGTACCCGCCTACATCCGGCCGCTGTTTTGCCGGGGTATCGGGCCGTTCCGCTGGGTGGCGCTGTCCGGCGATCCGGAGGACATCTATCGCACCGACGCCAAGGTCAAGGAGCTGATGCCCGACGACAAGCATCTGCATAATTGGCTGGATATGGCGCGGGAGCGTATCCAGTTTCAGGGCCTGCCCTCGCGCATCTGCTGGGTCGGTCTGGGCGATCGTCATCGCCTGGGCCTAGCCTTCAACGAAATGGTCGCCAGCGGTGAATTATCGGCTCCCGTGGTGATCGGCCGGGATCATCTGGATTCAGGTTCCGTCGCTTCCCCCAATCGGGAGACCGAGGCCATGAAGGACGGCTCGGACGCGGTGTCGGACTGGCCGCTGCTGAACGCGTTGCTCAACTGCGCCTCGGGCGCCACCTGGGTTTCCATCCATCACGGCGGCGGCGTCGGCATGGGCTATTCCCAGCACGCCGGCATGGTCATTGTCTGCGACGGCACCGAGGATGCCGCCCGTCGTATTGAGCGGGTGCTATGGAATGACCCGGCCACCGGCGTCGTGCGCCACGCCGATGCCGGCTATGACAGCGCTATCGACTGCGCCAAGGAATTCGACCTGAATATGCCGTCGCTCTCGTCGTGATCTGTAGAACCGCGCTAACCCGGCGTCGGTGCCTCGAGGGGCAGATGGCCTTGTTGTTTCAATTCACGCCAAAGATCATCTGGAATAGCTGTCGTATAGGCAGCCAGGTTCGCGGTCACCTGATCGGGATGGTTGGCGCCGGGGATGATACAATTCACCGCCCCATGGTGCAGGGGAAACTGCAAGGCGGCGGCCGTGAGCGGGACCCCATGGCGTTGGCAAATCAGATCGATTTCGCGCACCCGTTCCAGGATCGCCGTATCGGCGGCTTGATAGCGAAACTTGGCGCCCGCCCGCGACCCGCTGGCCAGGATGCCGGAGGCGAAAACCGCGCCCAGAACGACGCCGATGCCGTGTTCTTCACAAAGCGGCAGGTCTTCGGCCAGGGCGGTCTGCTCCAACAAATTGTACGGTGAGGCGATCAGGAAATAATCCATCTCAAATCGCTCAACAAAGCGGGAGATCATGCCCACCTCGTTGATACCGGCGCCGATAGCGCCGATCTCCCCCTGTTCCTTCAGCTCCCGCAGGGCGGCAAAACCCCGGCCTTGCTCCAACTGGTCCAGCGCCGCCGCCACGCCGGCTTCGGACTTCTGGTGTCTGGGGTCGAGATCGTGGACTGCCAGGCAATCCACCCGCGCCAGACCCAGCCGCGCCAAACTGTCTTCGTAGGAACGCATGACGCCGTCATAGGTGTAGTCAAATCGTAGCTCGAACGGCAGCCCGCCCAGCCAACGCTTGGCCCAGGGTGAATTTGCCTTGAAATCCGCCTCATCGGCGGGGCGGGAATAGACCCGGCCAACCTTGGTGGAAATGGCGAAATCCTGGCGCGGCTTGTTGCGCAGAAACTGTCCCAGGCGATGCTCGCTCTTGGTATTGCCATACCAGGGCGCGGTGTCGAAATAACGCACGCCGCCGTCATAGGCCGCGGCCAATGTTGCTTGGGCCTGGTCGTCCGTAGTGATTTCGTCCGGATCACCGATAAAGACTCCGCCAAAGCCGAACCGGCTCACGGATACATTTGTGCGGCCAATATTGATTTTCGAAATGGACTTCATGGATGGGGACACCTCGCCAATTTCCTTCATGATTTCATCATGAATTTTTCCACATCCGCCAGGGCCTCGAATCCGAATTGGCGGTAGAGGCCGTGGGCATCGGCGGTGGCCAGGAAAAACCGGTTCACATCCGCCAGATCCCGGTGACTGACGGCGCATTCCACCAGCCATTTGCCCAAGTTCCGACCGCGCATCTCGTCCAGGACAAAGACATCCGATAGCCAGGCAAAGCGCGCCTTGTCCGAGACCACGCGGCAGAATCCGACCTGCCGGCCATCGTCCTGATAGAGGCCGAATACCAGGGCATTATCGATGGAGCGGCGGATTTTCTCCTTCGGTGTGTCCTTGCCCCAATAAGTCTGGGCCAGATAGTCCACCGTGAAGGCGAGGTCGAGACGGCCCGCATCCGTCGAAATGACAAAACCGTCCCGCCGCCATTCCATCACCCCTAGGCCGTCTGTTTATTCTTGGAGGCAGCAATATCCGCCGACATATCGCGCGGATCGGTGGCGCCAATATTGATTTCGGATACCATGGCGCGGCGCGGCAGGCTGACGGCCATCAGCACGGCGGCGGAAATATCCTCGGGCTGCATCATCCGGGCCCGGGTTTCCGTGTCCGGCACCAAGGGCCGGTTGTCCATGATCGGGGTATCGACCTCACCGGGTGAAACGGTGATGGACCGAATGCCGAACGCGCGCACTTCCTGGGCCAGCACGTTCATGTAGACCCGAGCGGCGGTTTTTGCCGCGCTGTAGACCGAACCGGCCATCACCGATGGATTGACCCCGGCCATGGAGGCGATCATGACGATATCGCCCCGGCCCTGATCGATCATCGGCTGCAGCAGGGCCCTGGTCATCATGGCCGGCCCCATGGTGTTGACATCCATGACCGCCTTCCATTCTTCCGCGCCGATATAGCGGACGCTGCGAACGATTGAACTAAAACCGGCATTATTGACCAAAATATCGATGGTGCCGTGTTCCGCCAACAGGGCCTGGGCGCAGGCTTCGATAGCCTCGGCATCCGTCAAATCGCAAGCCACCGCGCTGGCCGTGCCGCCCGCATCCTTGACCGCCTGCACGGTCTCCTCCAGCGGCTCCATGCGCCGGCCGCAAACGATAACCTTGGCGCCCGCCGCCGCCAGATCAATGGCGACGGCACGACCGATCCCGGTGCCGCCCCCTGTTACGAAAGCGGTCTGACCTTGCAATGTACTCATGATGGTTTTCCTCTCCTAAATGCAGCGCGCATCATCTACGTCAATAGCCCGGATGCCAAGGGCCGTTCACCGAGATTTTCGTTCAACATCAGCAGATATCCGTCCGGATCCTGGACGAATAGTTCCCGTTGGCCGCTTTCCCGATCACCGGTGCGGCGCCAGACATCGCGCAACGGCGTGTGTATGGGCCAGTTTTCGTCCGCGAGGGCCCTTTGGATGGATGCAAGATCATCAACCTCGATCTGAAACATCATGCCCTGGCCCAAAGGCGCGATCATGGGGCCTGTTTCCCAACGGCCGTTCCGCTGACACAGCATGACTTGGGCGTCGCGGCCATCGGCGAGCAGCCGTTCGAGATAGAGGAAACGCTCGGCCGGTCGGTCAAAGGCGATGCGAAAGCCAAGGATATCGCACCAGAAAGCCCGGCTGGCCGCGAGGTCCTCTACGTGTAGTTCGCAGACCAGGGCCTGCCAGCCGGCCGATGGCGGTTTGCCGCCGTCGGGGTCGGATTGATCGCTTGTCACGGGTGGCATCCCATCATCTTGAGCAGCTGACTGAATAATGAATATTTTCGGCGCAGATGCTACTATTGTCTCGGGCAGGCACGGCCGTCGACGGTCAATTGTCGACGGATACGGGGAATGAATACATGGCATTAGCCGAAACCATCAAGGCGGGACCGACGGCCGGCCCACTGGATCACGTGCCGGGGCACATGGGCATGCCCATATTCGGCAACAGTTTTGAATTCTTGCGGGACCCACTAGGGTTTCACCAACGGCGCCGGGAACAATACGGCCGCGTTTACAAATACAGCATACTTGGCGGTAGGACCGTGGCTCTGTGCGGCGCCGACGCCCTGGAATACGTGCTGATGGATCAGGACAGAAACTTCTCATCCCGCAAGGGCTGGGGCGTTCTGCAACAGCTTTTTCCGAATGGCCTGATGCTACGGGACTTCGACGACCATCGCAGCCACCGTCGTATCATGCAGGCAGCCTTCAAGCCGCGCCCGATGCGTGATTACATGCTGCATTTGAATGAAGGCATTGCCCATGCCATGGGGGCATGGGCGCCGTCGGAACGCTTCGAATTTTATCCGGCGATCAAGGAACTGACGTTGGAGCTTGGGGCTTCGGTCTTTCTGGGACTGAAAATGGGCGAAGAAGCCGCCAAGTTGAACCAGGCCTTCGTGCATGAAATCGCCGCCAGTCTGGCCGTGTTGCGCCGACCCTGGCCAGGCACCCCAATGCGCCGGGGTATCAAGGCGCGGGCTTTTTTGCTGGACTATTTTCGTGATCTTATCCCGGCCCGACGGGCCGGTGACGGCGATGATATGTTCAGCCAGTTTTGCAAGGCCACATCGGATGATGGCGCCTTTTTCACGGACGACGACATCGTCGACCATCTGAATTTTCTGTTGATGGCGGCCCACGACACAACTACTTCCGCCCTGACCACGATGATCTGGGCCATGGCGCAATATCCCGAATGGCAAGATGCCATGCGGGAGGAGGTCTTGGCCCTGGGCACGGAACAATTGGACTATGACAGTTTGGACCGCCTGGAAGTTACTGAACGGGTCTTCAAGGAAGCCCTGCGCTTCCGCCCGCCGGTGCTGATCCTGCCTCGTTTCGCCGAACGGGCCTTTGAATTCGCCGGTTATGAAATTCCGGGACAAACTTCAATATCCGTCAGCCCCGGTCTGGTCGCCATGGATGAAGAGCTATGGAAACAACCGACGCTATTTGATCCGGACCGATTTTCCGATAACCGGGCAGAGGACCGCAGCCATCGCTTCGCATGGGCGCCCTTCGGCGGCGGGGCCCATAAATGCATCGGCATGCATTTCGCCATCATGCAGGTGCGCGCCTTCGTGCATCAATTCCTACGGCATTACCACGTGGCCCTGCCGGCGGATTATCAGAATCGCTGGCAGGCCGTTCCCATACCCAAGCCCAGGGACGGTCTGCCGATCATCCTCAGCCGACGATAGGATCAGCCATGAAAACCGCTCCGCGCCAATTCGTCAGTTTGTTCCTGGCAGTTTTGGTCGCGGTCGCGGCGTTCGAAGCGGGCGCCAAGGACTTTTGCCGCCGCCCCGGCACGCCGTTGGAGGCCAAGGCCCTGGCGGAGAAGGCCGCCGATCATCTGGCGGAGGTCGGGCCGGAGCAGGCGTTCACAGATTTCATGACGCCGGGCGGCGAATTCGTGCCATTTGATCTTTATGTCTTTGTCTTCGACCGTCGGGGCAAACTGTGGGCAAACGGACGCTTCCCCGGCCTGATCGGCAGCGTTATCGCCGGCACCCAGGACAGCCAGGGCGGCCCCAATTGGACAGAGGCCATGCGCCGGGCGGATCGGGACGGCTCCACCTGGATCGAATATGCCTGGTACAACCCCTGCACCGGCAAGCCCATGGCGAAATCCAGCCATATCATCAAGATAGGTCCGTTCTTCGTCGGCGTCGGGGCCTATGGTAGGATGAGCGCATAAAAAAAGGCTCTGGCGTAAATAAATCTGGAGAGGAAATTGCCATGGCGGAGGCCCGTCACGAAGACCGCTTGGGCTGGCGATGCAAAATCGGCGTCGTCACACCGGCCACCAATACCATCGTTGAACCGGAATTCCATATGATGGCACCCCATGGGGTGACCAACCATACGGCGCGCTTTCTGATCCCCAACATGGCGCTGAACAGCAACGAAGATTTCGAACAGCTGGTGGTCGAGATCAAGGCGACATTGGATGATGCCGTTGACGGCCTGACGCCGGCCGGGGTTGATCACATCATCATCGGTATATCCGCCGAGTCGTTCTGGGACGGCTCGGGCGGCGCCGACATCCTGCAACAGCGCCTGGAAGCCAAGGCCGGCTGCGCCATGACCCTGGGTTCAGCCGCCGCCCGCACGGCGCTGGAAGCCGTCGGCGCCAAACGCCTGGGCGTGGTGACACCTTATTGGCCGGTGGCGGATGAGCGCGTGCGCCACTATTTCGGCGAATGCGGCTTCGATATCGTCGCTTTGAAGGGTCTGAAAGCCAACAGCCCCGTGAACATCGCGGAACAGAGCGAGCAGACCCTGCGCTGCGCTATTGAGGAGGTGAACAGCCCGGATGTGGATGCCATCATCCAGGTCGGCACAAATCTCGGCATGGCGCAATTGGCGGGTGAGGCCGAACGCTGGCTGGAAAAGCCGGTCATCGCCATCAATACGGCGCTTTATTGGCATGCCCTGCGCCAGAACGGTATTAACGACAAGATCCCCGGTTGGGGACGTTTATTGATGGATTTCTGAGTTATGGAATATGGTATTTTCGACCACCTTGACCGGGGTCATGATGATTTGCAGGTGTTTTTCGAGGACCGCCTGCGCCTGATGGAAGTCTATGACCAGGGTCAGTTTCACGGCTATCATCTGGCGGAACATCACGCCACCACCCTGGGCATGGCGCCGTCGCCGGGTATTTTCCTCTCCGCCGTGGCGCAACGCACAAAGCGCCTGCGTTTTGGCCCCATGGTCTATTGCCTGCCGCTCTATCATCCGATCCGCTTGCTGGAGGAAATCTGCATGCTGGATCAGATGAGCGGCGGCCGGTTGGAGCTGGGCGTGGGTCGGGGCATCTCCCCCATCGAAGTGGGTTACTTCGGCCTGGACATCGATGTGGCGCCGGCCATGTACCGGGAGGCGTTGGATCTGATCCTGTCCGGCATGAAGAGCGGGCTGGAAGGCGGTGATCTAAGTTTCGCCGGAGAGCATTACAATATCACCGAAATGCCCGTAACCCTGGCGCCAAGGCAACAGCCCCACCCACCGCTTTGGTACGGCCTATCGCATCCGGACAGTACGGTCTGGGCAGCGCAAAACAACATTTCCATCATCACCAACCGCGATGAAACCGGAAGCCGCCAGATCACCGACCGTTATCGTCAGGAATGGCAGGCCGCGGGCCACGAGGGGGCCAGCCTACCCCGCATGGGCATGAGCCGCCACATCGTCATCGCCGAGACGGAGGCGGAAGCCCTGGCCATCGCGCGGCGGGCCTACAAGGTCTGGCGCCATAGTTTCTACGCGCTTTGGGATCGCCACGGCATGAAGCCGCTGAATGTGCATTTCCCGGAAGATCTTGACGAATTGATCACCCTGGGCCAGGCCATCGTCGGCACGGCGGATAAGGTCTGTGACGAGATTGAACGCCAGGCCGCGGCCAGCGGCGTCAATTATTTCCTCTGCCGCTTCGCTTTTGGCGATATGAGCTTCGAGGAGGCGAACCAATCGGTCCAGCTGTTCGCCCGGCGACAGGGCTGGTAGCCGCCGCCGGGCGTCAGCATGGGCATGGCGGGGCCGTTATTTCGCCGCCATGATCCGTTTGACCGCTTCATCGGTCCGCCACAGGGCATTGGCCATGTAGCGGAAGTTGATCAAGGCCGCCTGATAGCCGTCACCTTCGGGCAGCATGGCAGCGGCGGTGGCATCGCGCACCACGGCGACTTCATAGCCCATTTCCAGCAATTCGTGCATATGGGCCTGGACACATAGGTTGGCCGACATGCCCGCTAGGATGATCTTGTCGATCCCCGCCTTGCGCAATTGCAGGTTCAGATCATTGGCTTCAGGGCCATAGACTTTGTGCGGCGAGGAAATGATGGTTTTGCCATCGTTAATGTATTCTTTGTACTGCGGCATGAAATCGGCACCGGAACCTTCGAAATCGTTCAGGCTCAAGGGACCCTTGCGGTCGAACATACCGATGGCATGCATGAGTTTTTCCAGCGGCCCGCCGAATTTCCAGCCGTGGTCGGTGGGATAGTAATAGTGCGGCGAGATTGCCACGGTCATGCCCACGGACTTGGCCGCCTTCAGAAGCCGGCCGATGTTGTCCACGGTGCCATGGTGCTCCACGCTTTTGCCGACTACTTTCCAGGTCACGCCCTTGGGGCTGAGGAAGTCGATCTGAGGATCCGTGACCACCAGGGCGGTATTGGACAGATCCACCGTCACATCGGTTTTCGGCAAGGCCCCCTTGACCGGATCCGCGTAGGGATCGCCCGCCGCCTGGGCGCTATCGGACATACCCGCCGCGGCTACCACGGCAGCGCCGCCAAGGGCCGCCTTGAGCATGTTCCGCCGATCCAAACCTTTTGCCGTCTCTCGCGATTTTCCGTGATTAGAACAACAAGACATCGTCAAACCTCCTGTGGGAAATGATTACCAACTAACCCACTTAATCTAGGATTCCCGGCGTGCGGTATGGTCCCGATGGTGTGCCTGATCATCCAAAGTTGAATTGCCCGTTATCGAAGTTTTCCCTCACACTCGCCCAATGTTGACACTGGATCAAATACTCGACGGCCTGAATGTGGACGTCAAACCGTTTGCCCTCTGCGAAGCGCGGGGCGACGGACAGCTGGACCTTGGCACCCGGGACTACGCCACCATGCATTATGTGCTGGCCGGCGCCGGCGTGTTCAGGGTCTGTGGTTGGCCCGACATCTTGGCGCGGGCAGGTACCGTCCTGATCAGCCCGCCGGCATCCAAGGAAACCCTCTGTGCCAGCAGGGTGGCCGAATGCGAAGCCCTGGTTTGCGCACCGTTGGATCCGCAATGGCGGCTGCACCAATGCGGCAGCGGCACCAACGGCGTGATCGTCGCCTGCTGTGAAATTGCCGCCAGCTATCGCGGAATTGATGGAATTTTCGGCTATTTGCAGGAACCGCTGGTGACCCACCTGCATGAGCACAGCGGATTGGAATCGGCTCTGGAGCAAATTCTCAATGAAATCGCCGCCCCGAAAGAGGGCAGTTATTCATTGATCAGAACACTGATGCAGCAATGTATGATCCATATTCTGCGGCAATACGGCAACGTTGATCATTCGCCCCTGGCATGGATGGCCGCGGCGCAGGATGACCGCCTTTGGCATGCGGTGGAGCAAATTCTGACCCGGCCGGAGGAGCCCCACAGCCTGGAATCCCTGGCCCAGACAGCACACATGAGCCGGTCTTCCTTTGCCGGACATTTCAAAACCTCGTACGGCAAAGGGCCTATAGAATTACTGAAGCAGGTGCGTCTGGGCCGCGCCGCGCGCATGCTGGCCATGACGGATTTATCCATCAAGTCGGTCACCCGGCGTATTGGCTATACCTCCCGCAGCTATTTCAGCCGCGCCTTCCACGAGTTTTACGGCCTCTCTCCCGCCGACTACCGGCTCAGCAAAAAGTGAACCTGACATTGCGCGGAAGACCCTGTAGCATCCGCCCGGCAACTCAAAATTAAATGCCAAAACATAGGCACATCAGGGGGATAACCATCCATGACCGTAACCCATATGGTACTCGTGGCACTGAAGGACGATGTCAATGACGAGCAGATCCAAGGCGCCATTAGCGACCTCAACGGCCTAAAGGGGCAGATCCCGGGCCTGTTGACGGTCAGCGTGGGTCGGAATTTCACGGATCGGGGCGGCGACTACAATTTCGCCGCCGTGATGACCCTGGAAGACAAGGACGCCCTGGCCGGCTATGGCCCGCACCCGGTGCACCAGGCCGTGGCCGGCAAACTGGGCGCCTTGGCTAATGGTCTGCTGGTGGTTGATTTCGAATCCTGATCAAAGGACCCGACCAGGCCGGTTGCTCCTACCACTGCTCCCAATGGGTAATATTGCTGATCGGCGGGCGCTTGGCGCGCTTGAAATCCGTGCCCTTGGTATAGGCCACGGGCAATAGCGCCACCTGCATGTAATCATCGGGAATACCCAGCAGTTCGGCCGCTTCCTGCTCCTGTGACAGATGCAAGGTGGTCAGGCAGGAGCCCAAACCCCGGGACCGCAGGGCCAATTGAAAGCTCCACACGGCGGGCATGATGGAACCCATGACCCCGGCCCAGGCCTGACGCGGCGGATTTTCGGGCATAAGACCCACATTTATGCAAGGGATGACATGGACAGGCACATCCTTCAGCTTATCGGCAAGATAAAGCGCTGAATCGATCACCCGGCTGGTCTGGCCGCCATCGTCCATGTTGGCCGCGTCTTTTTCGGCCTGGTTCAAATAGGCCATGGCGCCCCGGTGATACATCTCGCCCAATGCGGCGCGTTTATCGCTGTCCGTGACCACAACCCAGGACCAGCCCTGCCGGTTCGAACCCGTGGGCGCCTGTTGCGACAGATCCAGGCATTCATTGATCACATCGGCCGGCACGGCGCGTTCCAGATCCAGGCGTTTGCGCACGGCGCGGGTGGTGGAGAGCAGGGCATCGGTTACGGAAAGATCAAATTCGGTCATGGTGTCCATCGCTGCATGAATTGGAAAAAGGAATATGTCAGGCAATCTATCATGCTGCCCGCACAGGGAACAGACCCGGCCTGCTTCCGTACCGATACAAAAATCCACGGATTGTTGCCGGGAATATGATTTTCGGTCTAACATTGATCAGTTCGCATCTCCGCCTTTCATGATGGCTTATAAGTAGAAACGTTCGAGTGTGATTCCTAGTATCGGAACGATTGGCGGCGGCATGGTTCCGACCATCGCCCATTGTCGCCGGATGAAGGGACATCCACATGCGGAAACAAACTGAAATCGACCCGGCGGTCCGCACCACTTCGGCTCCGATCACAGCTGTTGTCCTCTCCGCATTCTTGGTCCTTACGCTGGCTGCATGCATCGGCGGGCGCAAGCCGCTTTCGGGCCCCGACGTCAAAATCACGCCATCGGCGGCGATCAGGGTGTTGTCGGTCGCGCCCATCGCCGAAGTCCACGATGTGGCCAATAGAGGCATCAGCGTTCGCGTCCTGGTCGAAGGGAGCGCCCAAAGCACCGCCGTCGTCATCCTGTTCGCCGGCGGCAGGGGGGTAACCAAAATCTCCGACCAGGGCCTAATTGGACGATTGAAAGGCAACTTCCTTGTCCGCTCCCGCTACAGGTTTCGGGCCCACGGCTTCATGACGGCGATATTCGACTCGCCCTCCGATTGGGTCGAAGACCTCCGGCCCATACACGACGGTACGGCTTTTGCCAGCGATGTGGGTGCGGTAATCCGTCATCTGCGAAGCTTGTACGACCTGCCCGTCTGGGTCATTGGGACGAGCCGGGGCACCGTGGCGGCGGCCAACGCAGCCTCACGCCTGGGCAAGAACAAACCCGACGGCGCTGTTTTCACGGCCTCGCTGTTTGATGGCAACCAGACGGCCAGCGTCTTCGATCTACCGCTGGAAAAAGTCCAAATACCCAGTCTGATCGTACACCACAAAAAAGACGCCTGCGTCTATACATGGCCCGGCGATGTACCCCGCTTCAAGGAACGTCTCAGTCAGGCCAAGGCAGTGGATGTGATGTGGTTCGATGGCGGTTATTCACGCGGGGATGACTGCCAGGCGCGAAGTTATCACGGCTTCAACGGTATTGAAGATCGGGTTGTCGCCATGATCGCGCAATGGATCAAAAAGAGCCCGCCCGCAGCCTCACCGTAGCGGCCGCGGTTCCGCACCACCGCCAAAGTCAGGCGCGCGTTTCTCCAGGAAAGCCGATCTTGCCACCTTGGCATCGGCGGTATTACGCGTCATGACCTGGGTGCGGGATTCCAGCGCCAGGGCCTGATCCAAACTAACGGCGTGGACATTGGCCCACATGACTTCCTTGGTCATGGCGATGGCCATGGGCGCGTTCTCGGCGATTTGCTGTCCCAACGCATTGGCGCTCTCAACCAACTGCTCCGCCGGCACGATCCGGCCGACAAGCCCGGTTCCCAACGCCTCATCCGCATCGACCGGGCGGCCGGTCAGCATCCAATCGAACGCCTGGGCGGCGCCGACAATCTTCGGCAGGAAGTAAGACAAGCCCATTTCACAGCCGGAAATCCCACGTTTGACGAAGCCATTGGCGAAGCGCGCTTGCGGGCTGGCCAGGCGCAGATCACAAGCGGCCGCGAAGGCGAAACCGCCGCCGATGGCGTGGCCATTGACGGCGGCGATAACGGGCACCGGCAGGGTATGTATGGTGCGAACGATGCCGCTCAGCTTCAGATGCAGGCTCTCGAACTGGGACAGGATCGGGTCGGGTGCACCTTCGCCGCCCCCATCCGCCGCCTCATCCCTGTCAGCCACGGCTTTTACGTCCGTTCCAGCGCAAAACGCCCGTTCGCCGGCACCGGTCAGCACAATCGCGCGGCAGCGTCGGTCCCCGGCCGCAGCGCGCAGGGCATCGCCCAGATCATTGATCGTGTCCGGCGTGAAGGCATTGAAGGCTTCGGGTCGGTTGATGGTGATGGTCTCGACCGGCCCGTTACGCGCCGTCAGAATATCCGCCATAAATGCACTCCACGATGATGGCAGGCCGGCGTCGGCTCAAAAATTGCTTTCAAACAGGCCGCCGTCGAGCAGGAGGTTTTGGCCGGTGATGTAGCCTGCCTGGGCGGAGCATAAAAAGGCGCAGGCTTCGCCGAATTCTTCCGGGTTGCCGAAACGTTTGGCGGGTACGTCGTTGGCCAGGTTTTCCGCCGCCTGGGCCTCGGATATATTGTTCTGTTGCGCGTTGTAGCCCAAGCCGCCGCGCAGGCGGTCGGTATCGATATAGCCGGGCAGAATGTGATTGATGGTGACGTTGTGCTGGGCCACGGAGCGGGCCACCCCGGCCAGGAACGCGGTCAGCCCAGCGCGGGCGCCGGATGATAGATCCAGGCCAAACACCGGGCGTTTCACGGTGACGGAGGTGATATTGACGATGCGGCCAAAACCCTGGGCCGTCATGGGATCGATCACCGCCTGGATCAACTCGATCGGCGTGGCGAAATTCATCGTCACCCCTTCCAGCATGTCCTCGCGGGTCAGATCGCGAAAATCACGGAACGGCGGGCCGCCGTTGTTGTTGACCAGAATATCGGGTTTCGGACAGGCCGCCAGCAACGCCGCCTGACCATCCTTGGTGGAGACATCCGCCAGAACGGGGGTTACCTCCACATCCGATGCCGCGCGGATCTCGTCTGCCGTGGCCATGGTCACGGCCTCGTCCCGGCCATTGACCACCACATTGACGCCGTTTTGGGCCAGGGACATGGCGCAGCCCTTGCCCAGGCCCCGGCTGGAAGCGCAAACAATGGCGTTGCGTCCGGCAATACCTAAATCCATAAGGTTTCTCCCTGTCTTTATTGAGGCATCACCGGCCCTCTCCCCCACCCGGCCACCCATTGATCATCATCTCGTGG
>JABIRL010000082.1 GCA_018667855.1 Rhodospirillaceae bacterium | reverse complement strand
GGCGAAATCGGCCCGCTTGCCGACCTCGATGCTGCCCACTTCGTGGTCCATCTTCATGGCATGGGCAGCGCCCAGGGTAATGGCGCGCAGGGCCTCCCCTACG
This sequence comes from Rhodospirillaceae bacterium, assembly GCA_018667855.1. GTDB lineage: Bacteria > Pseudomonadota > Alphaproteobacteria. The sequence goes on along the minus strand of JABIRL010000082.1, from coordinate 8,775 downwards.
GAAATCCGCTCGTTCGGACCCAGCAGATAGCCGGACGCCGTCAGCCGGTTGACCGCGCACCAGGCCGTGAATAACGGCCCCAGAGGCGTCACCGGGGCATCGGAATGAATGGCGAAAGGCACACCGAGCCGTTGCGCGGTGGCCGTGGCGTTGGCCCGTTTGGCCCGGTCCGGGCCCATTGTCTTGGCCCGATGCTCATCGCCCCAGTAATAGATATGGTTGGAGAACAGATTGACCCCGACGCCCAGGGCCGCCATGCGCCGGTACTGGCTTTCATCCGCCATCTGGCAATGCTGCAATGTGTGGCGGTGATCGCGCCGGGGCGAGCGTGTCAGCACGTTTTCGATCGCGTTCAAGGCAACTTCCGAAGCCTCATCGGCATTGACGTGGATATATACCTGCAGACCGCCGTCGTGATAGGCCTGCACCAGGCCTTCCAGCTCGTCCGGTCCCGTGTTCCAGACGCCGTTTGGCTCGCCATTGTAGTAACCGGGCCATTTCATGCGCCCGGTCATACCCTGGATGGAACCGTCGGTGACCAGCTTGACGATGCCAAAACGCAGATTATCGTTATTCAGCTTCATCAATTCATGGACCCGTTCCACACCCTGGGCGCCTGGCATGGTGGCGCCGCCGAAGGCGGGCGCGATACGAAAGCGGAAATCCTCTTCTTTTGTCCATGCCGCCAGGTTCGCCACCGCAGCCTCCGGCGCGGCGTTGAACAGATCCGTGGCGGTGGTGACGCCGGTCTGGGTGGCGATACGACCGAAATTATCCAGGGATAGCTTCTCGGCCGTTTCCGTAAAGTAATCCAGACCGATGGTATCAAGAGCCATGAACTTCGCCGCCATCTCCTGCAACTCGCCCGTGGGGTTGCCCTGGGCATCCTTGGCGATACCTTCAATATTTGTCTCGGCGGTGATATTGGCGGCCTCAAGTACCGTGCGGGAAGCATTCAGCAAATGCAGATTGGAATGCAGCACCACCACATGTCGGTTGGTCGAGATCCTATCCATATCGCCCAGATCCATACGCCGGCCCTCGAAATAGATGGGGTCGAAGCCCCAAGCCACCAACGGGGCATCGGGGTCCGTCATTTCCGCCTCGATACGGGCCAGCTTGTCGGCCACGGCATCAATACTGTTCAGCCCCTCGTGCAAGGCGCCATCGGGTCCCGTGCGAGAGTGGAAGCCGACATAATGATAGCGCCAGATGCTGCCTTCCATCAGATGGCAATGGCCCTCGACAAAGCCGGGCGTCAGCACCTTGTCGGCAAAGCGATCATCAAGCGAATGATCGCCCCAACCGGTCAGGTCATCCAGGGCGCCGACGCCCAGAATACGGCCATCACGCACCGCGACGTGAGACGCCTCGGCCTGATAATTGTTCATGGTGATAATCTTGCGGGCCGCGTAGATGACGATCTCGGACATGGTGGCTCTCCTAACCGTGCCAGGGTTGCAACAATTTCCATAAGCCTTCGACGGCACGCAGCCAGTCGTCCAGGCCGCGCTGGCGCGGTTCCAGGATCAGGGCGTCGACGCCGGCCGTGGCGTAGGCTTCCGTCATTTCCGCCAGGGCGTCCAGATCATCTTCCAACGGATCCCAGAACAGGCGCATGGAAATGACAAATTCCGCACCGCGGGCGGCGCGCAGATCATCGACGATGGGGCCGATTTCGCCCACCGGCACGCGGGTACCGTGCCAGCCGTCGCCCAGAGCCTTGGCCCGGCGCAGGGCGGGAGCTGAATTACCGCCAACCCAGATTGGGATCTTCCGCTCCGGCTGCGGCAAGGTTCGGATGCCCTCAAGAGCCGCCGTCACGGTCGTGGGCTTGTAGCTGATGGGATCTTCCTGCCAGCAGGCGCGCAGGATGTTGATGATATCATCGGTGCGGGCGCCCCGGTCGCCGAACGGCACGCCCATGGCATCGAATTCGCCTTCCATCCAGCCGACGCCCGTGCCCAGGATCAGGCGGCCTTCGCTCAACAAATCCAGGGTCGCGAGCTCCTTGGCCAAATGGGCCGGAATGCGCAAGGGCAACACCAGTACGGAAGTGCCCAATTCGACCCTGGCAGTCGCCGCCGCTGCCCAGGTCAGTGTGATTAGGGGCTCGTAAAAACTCTTGGATGGCGGATAGGGCGCGTCATGGGGGATCGCCAGGTGATCATTGACCCAAATGGAATCAAAACCCAGATCCTCGGCCTGTATTGCGCCCCGGCGCACGGCGTCGGGTCCAGCCTTGCGCCCGATCTGGGGAATATGGATACCAAGTTTCATTGCTCGTTACTCCGCCTATCTCTTACTGCCTCCACCCTTGTATCGGGCGGCAGGCCCTGTTGTAATCATCATAGTATAGGAGGAATAATCCCATGGTCCGCGAATTAATGAACCCCTGCGGCATTGTCGCGAACGAGGACACACCCCTGGCGCCGCGCCAACAACCGGACGGCAAAGTCGTCATTGGGCTGTTTTCCAATCAAAAGGCCAATGCGGATCTGTTTCTCGACAATATTCAGGAACTGCTGGCGGAACGCTTTGATGATGTGGAGTTCCTGCGCGGTTACAAAGCCGCCTCGATGCCGGCCGATTTTTCCGACGAATTCCTGAACAGATGCCACATGGTGGCTGCCGCCTTCGGCGATTGAGGGTCGTGTACGTCGTGGTGTATCCATGACAGCATCAAACTGGAAAAATTGGGTATCCCCTCCGCCACCGTCTGCAGCGACGAATTTTACACCCTGGGCAAGGCGGAGACGGAATGCCTTGGCATGCCCGGCCTGCCCATCGCCATCGTGCCCCACCCCGTGGCCAAGCTGCTGCCGGATGAAGTGGCGGCCATCGCCCGCGACACGGTCGACGAAATTGTCCGCCTGTGGCAAGGGGATGCGGATGATTTACGGGCGGAATTCAAGGAGAAACAACCCCCCGTCAAACAGCGCCTGCGCTACAAATCCATGTTCGAGGGTAATTTTTCCGCCCCCGATGCGCCCGAACGCCTGAAGGGCCCGGACGATCTGGATGGGGTCAACCGCCTGTTCTACAGCCGAGGCTGGTCCGACGGCCTGCCCATCATCCCGCCAACACCGGAACGCTACGAGAAAATGCTGGGTGACAGTGGCCTAGATCCGAATGAATTCTTGGCGCTGATCGAACCGCGCCAGGGACAGGCGACCGTGGCCAAGGTGGCCATCAACGCCGTCATGGCCGGCTGCCAGCCGGAGCATCTGCCCGTCCTCATCGCGGCCACCAAGGCCATGGGGCAGCCGGCTTTAAACCTGAAGGCGCTGAATACCACCACGCATCCTTGTACCGCTCTGGCCCTGATCAGCGGCCCAATAGTCGACGCCATCGATGTCAACAGCACCTATAACGCCATGGGCCAGGGCAGCCTGGCCAATGCCACGATCGGCCGGGCGTTGCGCTCCATCCTGTTGAACATCGGCGGCGGCACGCCGGGCATTCTGGACCGGGCCACCATGGGCACGCCGGCCAAGTTCAGTTTCTGCTTCGCCGAACGGGTGGAGGAAAACCCCTGGGGTGAAACCCTGGCCATGGAACGGGGCCATGGGGCGGAACAAAGCACCGTCACCCTGTGCGGCGTGGAGGGCCCCCATAACGTCAACGATCACTACGGCAAGACGGCGGAAGAGATCCTGATGACATTGGGCGGCACCATGGCCTCGCCGGGCCTCAACAACAGCTATCTGGGCGGGGAGATCATGGTGGTCCTGGGCCCGGAACATGCGGAGATCATGGCCAAGGATGGCTTTTCCAAAGCCGACATCAGAAATTTCCTGATGGAAAACGCCAGAATTCCGGCCTATGCCCTGTCCGAACCACAACGGGTGATCATGCGCCACTACGTGCCCGAGCGATTGTTGGCGGAAGGCGACGAGGGCGCCCGCATCGCCACCAGCCATGGCGATATCCAATTGGTCGTGGCGGGCGGCGCGGGCCGTCATTCGGCGATCATCCCATCGTTTGGCAATACCAGAGCGGTGACGGAAGTTATTGACGGGATCGTTGCGTGAAACTGGCCGGGTTGACCATGTACGACCTGGCCCCGGTGCGCGCCGCCACCGATGCCTGGTGGTCCGGCCTGGCCAAGGCCTGCCGGCAAGAAGGCCTGAAAGACGTCCCCGATCAACTGTGGCGCGGCGGCGCGCGGGAGGATCTGTGGCGCTCGCCCGATCTGTTGTTGAGCCAGACCTGCGGCTATCCCCTGTTGAAAGATTTCACCAACCATCTGACTCTGTTGGCCACGCCGATTTACGACACCAAAGGCTGTGACGGCCCCACCTACCGCAGCCTGATCGTGGTGCGCGACGATAGCCCGGCGGAAAACCCGGAAGATCTGCGCGGCGGCATCTGCGCCATCAACGATTGGGATTCTCAATCCGGCATGAACGTGCTGCGCCACACCATCGCCCCCCTGTCCCGGGAGGGGCGGTTTTTTGGCGAAGTGAAAGTGGCGGGCAAGCATCATCTGTCCATCGCCATGATCGCGGCCGGCGAGGCCGACGTGGCTGCCATTGATTGCGTCACCCACGGCCTGATGGCCCGCCACGAACCGGAATCCCTGGCCGGCACGCGGGTGCTTTGCCAAACCGATTCCGCGCCTGCCCTGCCCTATGTCACAGGCATAGCCACTGCAACTGATGATCAACGGCGTTTGCGGTCGGCCCTCCACAATGCCCTGGCCGATCCGGATCTGGCGGCGGCACGGGCTGACCTTATGATCAACGGTTTCGCCGATCTTGCCCTGGACGACTATGGCGTGATGCTGGATATGGAAACCGGGGCGGCGGCGGCGGGCTACGCCAGCCTGCAATGACCAGCTTTGACTATGTGATTGTCGGCGGCGGCTCGGCCGGTTGCGTTCTGGCCCGGCGTCTTTCCGATAACCCCGGTAACCGCGTCTGTTTGTTGGAAGCGGGAGCTGACGATACCTCTCCCTTTGTGCATGCACCACTGGGGCTGGCCGCGACCGTGTCCGGCAACTACCTCAACTGGGCCTTCAAGACCGTTCCCCAGGCGGGCCTGAACGGGCGGCGCGGATACCAACCGCGCGGCAAGGTGCTGGGCGGCTCTTCCTCCATCAACGCCATGATTTATACCCGTGGCCACCCGTGGGATTACGATCACTGGGCCGCATTGGGTAATCCCGGCTGGTCGTTCGCCGACGTTTTGCCTTATTTCAAGATGTCCCAGAACCAGGAACGGGGCGGCGATGAATTTCACGGTACCGGCGGACCCTTGAATGTCGCCGACCTGCGCTCCCCCAACCCCCTGGCGCAAGCCTTCGTGGACGCGGCGGCCGAAATGCAACTGCCCCGAAACGACGACTTCAATGGCATGGAGCAGGAGGGCGTGGGCCGTTATCAGGTAACCCAGATCAACGGCGAACGCTGCTCCGCCGCCAGGGCCTACCTGTCGCCTGTGCGGAGCCGGGATAATCTGAGCATTCTGACCGGCGCCCAGGCAACCATGCTCATATTGGAAGGCAAGCGGGTTCTGGGCGTACGCTATCGTCAAAGCGGGGCGGAGCACGAGGTACATGCGGGACGGGAGGTCATCCTGTCCGCCGGCGCCTTGCAGACACCGCAATTATTATTGCTGTCCGGCATCGGTCCTGGCGCGGCATTGCAAGCCAAGGGCATCGACGTGGCCCATGACCTACCCGGCGTCGGGCGGAATTTGCAGGACCATATCGATATCGTCATCCCCTATCTCTCCGATTCGCGCCACGCCATGGGTCTGACAATCGGCGGCGTGGCTCAGGCCATCAAGGGTATTTTCGAATGGCGGCGTCAACGAACCGGCCTGATCACATCCAACACGACCGAAACCGGGGGCTTCGTGAAAAGCCGGCCGGATCTGGCGATCCCCGATCTGCAACTGCATTTCTCCATCGCCATCGTCGACGACCACGGCCGAAAGCGCCATTTCCAACGCGGCTATTGCGCTCATGTCTGCCTCCTCCGCCCGAAGAGCCGGGGCAGCGTCAGCCTGAGCGGCAAAAATCCGGCGGCCGCGCCCCGAATTGATCCCAACTTTCTGGCCGAGGACGAGGATCTGCAAGGCCTGGTCGACGGCTTCAAGCTGACCCGCCGCATCCTGGAAGCACCGGCCCTGTCCCCCTATCGCGGCAAGCAACTGTTCACGGCGGATATCCAGACCGACGAACAGATCATCGCGGATATCCGCAACCGCGCCGATACCATCTATCACCCCGTGGGCACCGCCAAAATGGGCCGGGATGACATGGCGGTGGTAAATCCGGAACTGAAAGTGCGCGGCATCGACGGCCTGCGCGTGGTCGATGCCTCCATCATGCCGACACTTATCGGTGGCAACACCAACGCACCTACCATCATGATCGCGGAAAAAGCTGCGGAAATGATCGCGCAAGCCCGATAATGCGGCTACCGGTGCGGTCTATGGCGCGATGCCGTAACCCTGAAAGATCGGCGCGGTGGCCATTTTGCGCTGTTCCCAGGCCGGCGCCAGATTGTGGGCCTTGATGAAATCCTGCTTGGCTTTCCCCGGCCTTTTGGTGTCGTGATAAAAAAGGCCTCGGTTAAAATAGACACCCCAAATCGTCGGCGCCAATTGCAAGGAGTGGGCGAAATCCTGTTCCGCCTGGTCCGGCTGACCCTGGCCATGCCAGACCTCGGCGCGCAGGGCGTAGCTGGGTGCGTGCTTGGGGTCCAGGCGCAGGGCATGATTGCAGGCGGCCATGGCATCTTCCAGCTGCTTGGTAACGGCGGTGTGCTGATAGCAGATGGATGACCAGGCGGAAACATAATCCGGATCCAGTCCGACCGCCTTTTTGTGGTCCCGCAGGGCCAGACGATGCTTGTTCAATTTGCCCCGGCTGACGCCGCGCAGATGATGCGCAACAGCCAATTGTCCGCTGTCCAAGGCGCCATCATCAATGGCCAGTCCGAAGAAATTCATCGCCGCGGCCCATTCGCCCTCGCTCAGCAAGACCTTGGCAAACTTAAAATCCTCCAACCCGTTGGCGGCGGACGGCGCCCATGGGACAAAGAGCAACAAGGCGAGACAAATATTTTTTGGAAATCCCTGCATGCCGCACAGCCTAAAGCGCCTTGACGATATCCTCGACCATTTTCTTGGCATCGGCGAACAGCATCATGGTGTTATCGGCGTAGAACAGCTCGTTATCGATGCCGGCGTAGCCGGGCGACAGGCTACGCTTGACGAACAGACAGGTCCGGGCCCTATCAACATCCAGGATCGGCATCCCGGCAATGGGGGAGCCGGGTTCATGAGCGGCCGGGTTGGTCACATCGTTGGCGCCGATGACAAATGCCACATCGGTGTTGGAGAAATCGGAATTAATCTCCTCCAATTCAAACACCTCGTCGTAGGAGACGTTGGCTTCCGCCAGCAGCACGTTCATATGGCCGGGCATGCGGCCCGCGACGGGGTGGATGGCATAGGTCACCTTGACCCCATAACCCTTCAGCATATCGCCCATTTCCCGGATCGAATGCTGGGCCTGGGCCACGGCCATGCCGTAACCGGGCACAATGATGACGGAGGAGGCGTTCTTCATGATGAAGGCCGCATCCTCGGCGCTGCCGGCCTTCACCGGTTTGTCGCTGCGGGTGGTGGAAACCACCGTGTCGCCGCCGAAACCACCCAATAGCACCGAGATGAAGGAGCGGTTCATCGCCTTGCACATGATGTAGGACAAAATGGCGCCGGAGGAGCCCACCAGGGCGCCGGTGATGATCAGGGCGGTATTCTCCAACGTAAAGCCGATGCCGGCGGCGGCCCAGCCGGAGTAAGAGTTCAGCATGGACACGATCACCGGCATATCCGCGCCGCCAATGGGAATGATCAACAAAAAGCCGAGAATAAAAGCCAACACCGTCATGGCCCAGAACCATTGGGGATCCGGGTCAATGGCGAACAGCACGACCAACAAGACGATGACCGCGCCAAGTCCCGCGTTCAGGGCATGCTGAGCGGGAAATGTAATGGGATTGCCGGTGACGACGCCCTGTAATTTGCCGAAAGCGATGATGGAGCCGGAAAAGGTGATAGCACCGATCACCACGCCAATGCCCATTTCAATGCGGCTGGCCAGCTTCAAGGCGCCATCCACACCGGCAATGCCATAGGCGCCGGGGTTATAGAACGCGGCGGCGGCAACCAGCACGGCGGCCAGACCAACCAGGCTGTGGAACGCCGCCACCAATTGCGGCATATCGGTCATGGCGATGCGCCGCGCGATGAAAGCGCCAATGGCACCGCCGACAACCATGGCCACCAGGATCCATTCATAAGACACAACGTTTGGGTTGATCACTGTCGTGACCACGGCGATGGCCATGCCGATCATGCCATAAACGTTGCCGCTGCGGGATGATTCGGGCGATGACAGCCCGCGCAGGGCCATGATGAACAAAACGGAGGCGATTAAATAGGCCAGGGCCGTCAGATTTGCCGACATGCTGTTAGGCCCCTATTGCTTTTTCTTGTACATGGCCAGCATGCGCTGGGTAACAAGGAAGCCGCCGAATATATTCACGGCGGCCAGCCCGATCGCAACGATGCCCAGGATCTTGGAAAAGGTCATATCGACCGGTCCGGCGGCGATCAGCGCACCGACAATGATGACGGAGGAAATCGCGTTGGTCACGCTCATCAACGGCGTATGCAGGGCGGCCGTGACAGACCAGACCACATAGTAGCCCACAAATATCGCCAGCACGAAGATAGCCAGACGGTAAATGAAAG
>JABIRL010000022.1 GCA_018667855.1 Rhodospirillaceae bacterium | reverse complement strand
CGTTGACCTTTTCGAACCATTCGGTCCCGCCGCCATCGTCGCCGGTCTCGGACATGGCGAGATGGGTGAAGATCCGGTCCGGCGCCGCGCCATGCCAATGGCGGGCGTTGGGCGGGATGACCGCGGTGTCGCCGGGGCGAAGCTCCTCCACCGGCCCGCCTTCAACCTGGACCCGCCCGACACCGGCCACGGCCCATAGGGTCTGGCCCACCGGGTGTTGGTGCCAGGCCGTCCGCGCACCGGGATTGAAGGTGACATTGGTGGCCCGCATCCGCGACGGCGCTTCACCCACCAAGACTTCGTCCTGGAAGACATCGCCGGTGAACATATCGGCCGAGGCCCGTTTCGTCGGTCGTTCTTCGGCTCTATGAATTTTCAACATCAATGTTTCCTTCCCAATCAATGACATTCGACAGCGGCCGATCCGACAGATAGGCGGCTAGATTCTTGCTGGATAATGGACAAACTAAATTGGACGCCTCTGACGTCGTATTCTGTCGAAAAGTGCGACTGGCCGCAAGATTCGACTGTATCTTATGCCTCATACCGTTTGATTTCTGGGCATCGTTTTTGGTGAAATCGGGGATATATGCCAAACTCCCGTACGCACCGTAGGCCGCGCTTTTTGGAGTATTAAGATGACCACATTCGTGCTTGTACATGGCTCCTATCAAGGCGGCTGGATTTGGCAACCCGTGGCAAGGCAACTGCGTGGACAGGGCCATGAAGTTTATGCCCCGACCTTGGATGGTTGCGCTGAACGGGCCGGTAATTTACGCCCCGGCATCACGGTCGAGACCCAGGCGGCCGAGGTCGCGCAGTTTTTGTTTTACGAGAATCTCCATGATGTGGTTCTTGTGGGCACTTCGAGCGGCGGCATGGTGATGGCCAAAACGGCGGAGGCGGCCCGTGACCGTGTCGGCCGGTTGGTCTTTGCCGATGCTTTGGCCCTGCGGCACGGCGAGAAAATCAGCGATATCGTCTCGCGGCCATCCGCGGTCAATACCGAGCTGTCCCTCGGCCCCTCGCGCGAGGATGCGGAGGGACGACTGTTTGCCGACCTCGATCCGGAATTACGCGCCTGGGCTGTCGAACGTTACACATTGCACCCGATCGCCATTCACAAGCAGCCGGTCGATCTCGATACTTTCTGGTCGCAGGACTGGGACGCTAAAGTCATCTATTGCCAGCGGGCACCAAACCCGGGCGAGGCCCATCAGCGCCGCTGCGCCGAGGCGCTGGGCGCCAGCTGGCACGAGCTTGATACGGGTCACTATCCGATGTTGAGCGCCAGCGACGCGCTGGCCCAACTTATTGTTGACGGCTAGCAGGTTTCTGAAAATCCATATTTGTTTCCCAAAGACGCCGCATTTTTGTCATTCCCGCGAAAGCGGGAATCCACGCTGAGCATGAAAATGAAGTATTTTCAACGGCTTACAAGATAGGATGGCTTCAGGTATGGACTCCCGCTTTCGCGGGAGTGACGATATTGGTTGCCGATCAATGGATTGCTGCGTTTTCAGCAGCTCTTAATAGCCGCGCTCCCAATCAATAACGTTCGCCAGGGGCTGATCCGCCAGATAGGCGGTTAGATTTTTGCAAAACAGCTCTACCGCGCCGTGCCGGTTCTGGTCGCTGCCGGCGGAAATGTGCGGCGTAATCATCACCCTGTCATCCGACCACAGGGCCGCCATTGGCGCTTCCTCAAATTCACCGTCATAGACGTCGAGGACGACACCGCGAAGATGATCCCGTTGCAGCGCTTCGAGCAGCGCCGTTTCATCGATGATCTCGCCACGTGCGACATTGACCAGCACGCTTCCCGGCTTCATCAACGCAAAGCGTGCGGCATTGAACAGATGGTTCGTCTCGGGCGTCCACTGGCAGCAGATTGCCACGAAGTCGGCTTCCGGCAGCAGACGATCCAGGTCACCGGGACCGCCGATATCGCTGAATCCCTCTGGCAAGGGCTCCCCGGAAGGTTGATTTCGGCGGGTGCCGGTAACCTGCATGCCGATCGCGGCGCACAGCCGGCCGACGTCCTGCCCAATGCCTCCCGCACCGACAATGCAGGCTGTTTTGCCTTCCAATAGCAGTGGCCGATACGCCCGGTGGGAGAAGCGGCCGGCCTGTTGATCGATGGTGGCCTGGGGCAGGCCCTTGGCAAAATGCATAATTCCGGCAAGGGCGTATTCGGCCATCGCCAGGGTACTGCCGAGACCACGTGACGTCGTGACCACCACGTCACTGCCCCAGAGATCGCCGCGAAGCAGATTGGAGGCACCGGCCGGGCGCTGATGAAACCATTTCAGTTTTGGCGCCCTGGCCCGCAGATCAAGGAGAAAGGGCCAACCGCCAAGGATGACCTCAGCCTGCCCCAGCAGGTGGTCGCGCTCTTCACGGCTGCCTTCACCCTCGGCGCCGGGTGGCAGATAACGTTCAGAGGTAAAGGCGGGCCAAGTCTCGCGAATTTCACCGTCGAACCAGCCGCCGGCGTCAACAAAGTTGATCCTGGTATCGACAGCTTCGATCATGGCCTTCTCTTCGGCGCTGATCCGCAGCAGGCCTAGAACGTCAAGTGTCTGCATATCCGGTTTCTATCCATATCTGTATTTATTGGCCCCACCTTAAGGCCAGGACATCCAAGGCGGCGGCCTGTTGTAAAAGTTGTTGCCGGGTTTTGGGATGCAGCGGCTCCAAGGGATGGCGGACGAGGTCGCATTTGATCACCCCGCCTTCCTTCATCGCGGTCTTGGTCGCGCGCAGCCCGCACTGCCGGTTCTCGAAGTTGATGAGAGGCAGGATCGCGGCGTATTTCTCGGCCGCCTGCTTGGTGTTGCCGGCTAGATATTCCATGACGACGGGGCGGATGAGTTCCGGCAACAGCCCGCTTGGCATGGTGCCGGTAGCGCCGGCGTCCAAATCGGCCATTAGGGTGATTGATTCTTCGCCATCAAAAGGTCCTTCGATGGCGCTGCCGCCGGCTGCGATCAGATCCCGCAATTTGCCGGCCGCGCCGGGCACTTCGACCTTGAAATAACCTATTTGCGGGGCCCTGCGGGCCAGTTCGGCCAAAAAGGAGACAGACAACGTGACCCCGCTTAATGGCGCATCCTGAACCATGATCGGAATGGAAATGGCATCGGCGAGTTTTTCAAAGTAGGTGAAATTCCCCGCCTCCGAAGCCTTCAATCCCGTGCCGTGATAGGGCGGCATCATCATGATCATATCGGCGCCCGCCGCCTCGGCCTGCCGCGCCCTTTCAATGGAAACCCGCGTACTGAAATGGCTACAGGTCGCGATGACCGGGACCCGTCCGGCCACGTGTTCCAGGCACGTGGTCAGCAGAATGTCACGCTCGGCATCCGTTAACAGGAATTGTTCGGAGTAGTTCGCCAGAATG
>JABIRL010000192.1 GCA_018667855.1 Rhodospirillaceae bacterium | reverse complement strand
CTGCCGGAAGAAAAGAAACGCGGCCTGACCATCGACCTGGGCTTCGCTTATCAGGAGATTGAAGCGGGGTGCGTCCTGGGCTTTGTCGATGTGCCGGGTCATGAACGCTTCGTGAAAAATATGCTGGCCGGCGTCGCCACCATCGATTTCGCCCTGTTGGTGGTCGCGGCCGATGACGGCGTGATGCCCCAAACGGAGGAACATCTGGCAATTCTAAGCTTGCTGGGCATCGCCCGGGGCGCCGTGGCGGTGACCAAGATTGACCGCGTTGAGCCCGAACGCGTGGCGGAGGTTTTGGAAGAAGTTGAATTGCTACTGACGGATACGCCCCTTGCCGGCAGCCCGCTGTTTCCGGTCTCGGGCGAGGTTGGAACCGGCATGGGGTCATTGCAGGATCATTTGCAGGCGGAAGCCCGAAGCCATGCCGCGCGCGCCGTCGAGGGGCACTTTCGTCTGTCGGTCGATCGCGCTTTCACCGTGCCCGGGGCCGGCTTAATCGTTACGGGGGCGGTATTTTCCGGCCAGGTGACGGTCGGCGATCACTTGATCCTGGCGGCCCAGAGCTCGGAACAGCCCATCGAAGCGCGGGTGCGCGGCCTGCGCGCCCTGGATCGGGAGGCTGAGTTCGGACAGGCGGGCCAACGTTGCGCCATCAATATCGCCGGGGCGGATGTGCATCAATCGGCCGTCAGCCGCGGCGATTGGCTGCTGGCGCCGGCAATCCACGCGCCGGTCCGCAAATTCGACGCCCGGGTCAGGGTGCTCGATACAGAGGCCAGGCCCTTGGCCCATTGGACGCCGGTGCACTTGCACCTTGCGGCCGCCGACCTCACCGGGCGCATCGCGGTGCTGGGAGAACGCCGCATCCCGTCGGGCGAAGATGCCCTGGCGCAATTGGTGTTGGACGAGCCCGTGGGCGCCTTATTTGGCGACCGTTTTATCCTGCGTGATCAATCCGCCCAGCGGACCATCGCGGGTGGCGTCGTTATCGACCCCTTCCCGCCGCACCGTGGCCGGGCCCGGCCCGATCGTTTGACCATGTTGCGCGCGATGGAGGCTGATAGCCCCGCCGAAGCCCTTGCCGCAATGACGGCAGCCCCCAACAATGGCGTCAATCTGAAGCAATTCGTCCAAACCCGGAATCTGGCCGACGTCGAGGCTGCAAATCTGCGGCGGGTCGAGGGCCAAATCATGCTGCCCGCCGACAATGGTGATTTGGTCCTGTCCCAGGGTCGCTGGCAGGATTTGGAACAGGCAATTCTTGCGGCCCTGGCCGCCTGGCACCTCAAACAGCCCGAAGCCGTCGGCCCCAATGACCATGCCCTGCGCACCGCCTTGGAAACGCCCCCCAGCCCGCCGCTTCTGGCCGCGGCGATCGGCCATATGGTGGCCCAAAACGGCATCGTTCGCGACGGCATTTCCCTGCGCTTGCCCAGCCACAGCCCCCGGCCATCGGATTCCGATCTGGATCTGTGGAAACAGGTTGCCCTGATCCTGGAAGAAGGCGGTATCCGACCCCCGCGTGTACGTGAAGTGGCGGAAGAGCTGAAAATGGACCCAAAACAGCTGGAGGCCTTTTTGAAACGCTGCGCCCGCCAGGGCCGGCTCATGGCGGTGGCACCAAATCGTTTCTTCCCACCCGCTGCGGTACGGGAACTTGCCGATGTGGTCGAAGGGCTGTGTACGTCCGCCGGCGAGGACGGATTTACGGCTGCCACCTTCAAGAACGAAACCGGTATCGGCCGCAACGTCGCGATCGAGGTTCTGGAATTCTTCGATACTTCGGGCCTGACCCGGCGTCAGGGCAACATCCGCCATTTGCGCCGCCCGGCAGCGGAGATTTTTGGCGAAGGATGATTCCACTGCCCGCCGACCGGAATCGATTCGCTCCATATTCAACCGTAAGGTCAATTTAGCGACCAGGCCATGGTATCGAGCGATCCACGCCGTCCGGCATACTCCTCGCTCTGCTATCCTAATTCTTGAACCTATAGCCATAAATAATTGTTTTTAATGGCATTAATTTTTCGGAATTTCAGAATTATATTTTGGTAACCTTGGTTATCAGCGCCGCGACGGCGTTAACGAATTCTTAACCAGTTTTCTTCAGATTAGATTCACACAATGTGAATAAGCCTGTGGATAAATTATGGATAAGTTCGAAAAACACGAACCCTGCAGTCCTTACCTGCAACGGCCGCTGCGATCCCTGGATCAGGCGCTGAAAGATCAGGCGGATGACAATCATCTAAAACTTGTTCGCGCGGGCGAGGATATTGATCTGTCACCACTTGTGGCGGCGCTTAGGAAATAACCGGAAAATCGCGGCGGTATCAGATCTGACGCCCCGCTTCGTCCCAATAGGGTTGCCTTAACTTTCGTTTGAATATTTTTCCGGTATCCTCCCGCGGCATGGCGTCATGGAAGGTCACCTCACGCGGCACCTTGTATGCCGATATGTGTAGTTTCAGATATTCCTTCACCCCCTCCGGCGTCAGGCTCGCGCCCGGTTGGGGCTCAATGGCCGCCGCGATGGACTCGCCGAAGTCCTCGTGCGGGATGCCGAATACGGCGCAATCCTGCACACCGGGCATATCCTGTAAGGCGGCTTCGATCTCGGCCGGATATATATTGACGCCGCCCGAAATGATCATGTCCCGCTTGCGGTCATTCAGGAATACATAGCCATCTTCATCGACGTAACCCACATCGCCATTGGTGACCATACCATCGCGTTCGATCTCAGCCCGTTTGTCGTCTTTGTTGTGATAGGTGAAATCGGATAAATCATTCATGGTCATATAAATTTCGCCGCTCTCGCCGGTCGATAGGATGTTGGCGTCATCGTCATAGATACGCACGGTGGTGCCATCCAGGGGCCGCCCGACAGTGCCGGGTTTGGTCATCCAGTCAACGCTGTTGACAACGGTCACGATTCCGGCCTCGGTGGAGCCGTAATACTCGAAAATGACGTCCCCCCACCATTCGATCATCCGCTTCTTGGCCTCCGGCGGGCAGGGCGCCGCGCCGTGG
The DNA here is from genome assembly GCA_018667855.1 of Rhodospirillaceae bacterium. GTDB lineage: Bacteria > Pseudomonadota > Alphaproteobacteria. Next base: position 6,860 of record JABIRL010000192.1, on the reverse strand, counting down.
ATCACGTGCACCAGAGAGGAGAGGTCGTATTTCGCCTTCACCGCTTCCGGCAGGCGCAACATGCGCATGAACATAGTGGGCACCACATGCATGTGGCTGATCTTGTGTTCATCAATTGCCTGCAGCAGACCCTCGGGATCGAAACGAGGCAACAGATGAATGTCGTTGCCCAGGGCCATGGCGATGGAGGCATAGGCACCGGGCGCCGAATGATACATGGGCCCCGTCATGGCGACGGTCCCGCCGGGACGGATGCCAAACGAACGCAGGGCCAGTTCGACGATGCGGGCCTGACGATCGGCCGAGGTCGGCTCCCGCCGCACCCCTTTCGGGTTGCCCGTGGTGCCGGATGTATAGATCATGCTGCCGCGCTCCAGGGGCGGCTGTCCGGTCAACGGCTCGAAACCATCGCGCCAGACCTCATAATCCACCATGCCGTCCGGCACCTCGCATAATTCCGGCAAGGCGCCATAGGCGCCGCCGATCTCGGGCGGGGTGGCACAGACGACCACCGGCACCCCAGGAGGCAGATGGGAGGCAACGCCCGGCAACAGATCGGCATGGATAATTATTACCTTGGCGCCGGAATCCGTGAACATGTAGCCGGCTTCTTCCGCCGTGGCGTGCCAGTTCACCGGCACCGCATAGGCCCCGGCCAAATTACCCGCGATCTTGGTTTCCAGCATGGCGATATCGTTGCGCATGAAGGTGGCGAAACTATCACCGTCACCAACGCCCAGGGCCTGCAGACCGGCGGCGGTCTTGGCGCCGTTCAGGGAAACTTGGTCCATTGCCACTTTTCGCGGACCGCTATAGACGTGAAATGTCATTTGCTTCCTACCATCACTAAATGTTCGGTGTTTGCGCTACTTGGAATTGCGTTCCAATTGTTCGGCGAAAATCCGCAGTGTTTCGGCCAGGGTTCGATCCTGATCGATGGTCTCTCGGGTTTCCGCCGCCAACGGTGTCGCCGCCATCAGGCGCAGCATCCAGGACGCGCCGCGGTGGAAATCACCGGTGACGCCAACAGCTTCAAAGGTTTCCGCGATTTCTTCCATCTCCGGCCACCAACGCTCTGAATCCGCCGGCAGACGCGATATACCGGTCTGCAGATACTTCCAGGTGTCACTTTGAGAGGAACTCAATTCTTCACCCAATTCGTCCAACAGGCCCATGGCCTGGGCGGCAGTCGCGATCGTGGCAAACAGGGAAAACCGCCCCTTGTTCAGGCCGCTGTACAACATCTTTATGCCGGAGGCGCGGCCGACGGCCTCACCTACGCTCTTGAGCGCGATGCCATCCACCGCCAAAGCGTCCGCGGGGGCCAGGTCCGGGCCGGAAATATAGAACCGCGAGGGCACCGGCCCCCGACCCGGCGGCCAGCCGATAATGCCGCAATCTATATAATTTGCGCCTGCTTGTCCGATGATCTCAGCGATCTTGGCGGTCGTCGCAGGTGATATGGCGTTGCAGTCCATGTAAGTGGGCTGGGCGCCGGCGCGGTTCATGGCGGCGGCGACGTCGCCGGCAAAATCGATGGCCGAGGCCGGCGGCAGGATCGACAGCACCAAGGATGCTTCACTGACGACGTGATCCAAATCAGGCAGATCGCGGAAACCGCAGCGTTCGGCGCGGGCCCGGCTGGCCGCGCCGCGCCCCGCCAGACAGGTCACCACATCATGGCCGGCCTGGGTCAGAGCCTGGCCCACGCCACCGCCCATATCACCGGGCGCGATGACCGCAATCGTTCGGCGTTCCATTGCCTTAGGCCGCTTGGCTGCCGCGCAGAATTTGGCCCGGTAGCTGGCCGTCCGGGCTGATGGCGTCCGAATTATCCTCGCGGATCACCGTGCCGTTGACGATCACGGCCTGAATGCCCTTGGCCTGGGCCACCAGACGGTCCTGCCCGGCGGGTTGGTCATGCACGCGGCTTAACCCTGTCGCGCCGACTTCGTCCGGGTCCAGCACCACCACATCCGCCGGCCGGCCCTGGGCCAGCAAGCCACGATCCGCGAGTCCCATCAAATCAGCCGGTTTCTGGGTCAGCATATGCACTGCCTTTTCCAGGGGCATGGCGCCTTCATCCCGGCTCCAATGACCCAAAAGATGCGTCGAATAGCAGGCATCGCATAGCTGCGAGGCATGCGCGCCGGCGTCCGAGAGTGCAACCACCGTGTTATCGTCCGCCAACAGCTCGCTCACCTCCGCATGGTCAAAATTGACCAGGGGAATGCGGAAACGGGCCGCGAAATCGCTTTGGATCGACATATCCAGGGCCAGATCAATGGGGTCCCGGCCCTGTTCGGCGGCGACTTCGGTCAAGGGCCGTTCCTCGACCGATGGATCGCTGGGAGCGTTGGAGATCACCGCCCGCTGGGCCCAGCCAGCCAGCATATGCTTGGCGGAGGGATCGGTATCTGCGCGGAAATTCTGACGGAAGCCATCATCGGCATAGATGGCTTTTTTACCGTGGCGGTCGGTCTGCATGGTTTCCTTGAAGATGGGGCGCATCTCGAACGGAAACGGCTCGCCGAAATCAAAATCGAACATGATGGGACGGCAGGCGACCTGGGGCACGATCTGCAGTCCTTCGGCCCGCTGTTCCGCCGTCCGTTTCAGATGTTTGACGTGGGAACCGGGACCGGACATGCCGGCCAGTAAGGCCGTCCAGGTCACGGGTACGCCGTGGCGGCGGGCCAATTCGCTCATTTCGTCGTGAAACAAGGTCTTGCCGATGGTATTTTGCATGATGCCGCGTCCGGACTCGGCCATGGCGCCGACCAGGGCGTCGAGCTCGCTGAAGGATGCCAAACGCGACGGTATCGGCCGGCCGTCAAAGGAATTATGGGTCGCGGCTTGCGAGGTGGAAAATCCGATGGCGCCGGCCGCCATGGCCTCACGCACGATATTGGCCATGGCCTCGACCTCCGCTCCCGTCGCTTCCCGCTCCATGGCATCGTCACCCATGACGTAGAGACGCACCGGAGTATGGCCGATGAATGCCGCTAGATTGATGGCGGTGCCGATACCTTGCACGGTGGAGAGATATTCGGGGAAGCTTTCGAATGGCCAATCCAGACCCAGGCCAGCCTCCAGGGATTCGTAACTCATGCCCTCGACCTTTTCCAGGGTCTTCATGATGCCCTGGCGGTCGGATGGGCGCATGGGCGCGACGCCAAAGCCGCAGTTGCCCATGACGGCCGTGGTGACGCCGTGCCAAGGCGATATGGTCAGCATCCTGTCCCACAAAACCTGGGCATCATAATGGGTATGGATATCGACAAAGCCGGGACAAACAACCAGGCCGCCCGCATCAATGGTTCGCCCGGCCTCTCCCGCGGCATCGCCCAGGGCCACCACACGGCCGTCCTTGATCCCCAGATCACCGCGATAACCCTGGCCGCCGCTGCCATCAACGATGGTGCCACCGACAATTTTCAGATCATAATCCATACCGCTACGTCCCCTCATGAAAAACACAGACCGCCATTCTAGAGCATGTCGCGGCTAATCGGAACCATTTGACCTGTTCACCAGGTCCCGTGGGTAGGCGCGGTTTGCAGGTCGATGTGGGACATCATCCAAGAACCGCAACGCCGCGCAGAGAGCCATTGGGGGACCTGGCGAACCGGCCTGCGGTGGCCTTACCAATCCATTGGGCGGGGTTGGGAGGCAATGGTGAAGCCGCTCGTTCGGCTATATGTCGGGAAACGTCATAAGAATTAGGAGCTCGACTGCGGCGTGATCAAACGGCCCGTACAGCATTCAAGCTTTCAAAACCTCTTCGATCTTGGCCAGCAATTCCTGACGCCGTATGGGTTTGGCAAGGATCCCGTCCGCCCCTAGTTTCTCCGCCATGCGCAGATACATCTTGCTGCCGGATCGATCACCGCCGGAAATCGCTATAATCTTCGCCTTTCCACCACTGTTGCGAAGCTCCTTGATCGTCTCGATTCCTTCCTTTTCCGGCATGAGGATATCGGTGATAACCAGGTCGATTTCGCCATCCTGGTATTTCTTAAGGCCCTCATTGCCGTCCATGGCTTCGATCACCACATAGCTCTCCGCGATAAGTATACGGGAGAGCGTGGCGCGCACGAGATCATCGTCATCAATGATCAAAATTCTGGTTGTCGTCATTTCTATCGCTCTTCACTCAAGAATGGATAATTGTTAAACGCTATGCGAAGCGCAAGATGTGAAAATCATTATTGGCTATCCAAGACTTGCCGTACCCGCGAAGCCAGATCCCTGGTTTGATATGGTTTGCTGATAAGCTCAACATCCACGTCGAATTGGCCGCGACGGTTGAGAGCCTCTCGCGTGTAACCGGACGAAAATAGCACCGCCGCCGGCGGATAACGCTCGTGAAAAACATCGGCGACATCCCGCCCGCTCATTCCGTAGGGCAATACGACATCCGTCAGCAACAGATCAATCCCATCCGCGCCGCCCATGACTTCCAGCGCCGCCAATCCGGTATCCGCCCTCAGCACGGAATAGCCCAGTTGGCCGAGGGCCTTAACCAGATAATTCAGCAAATCCTCATTGTCCTCGACCACCAGGATTGTTTCATTTCCCTTTGGGCGATCCTGTTTCTCCGCCGTGACGTCATCTACGATGATCACGTCCGCGGCCCTGGGCAGGTAAATTCTGACGGTGGTGCCCTCCCCTTCCACGCTATCGATCAGGACCTGGCCGCCGGTTTGCCTGGCGAAGCCAAAAACCATGCTCAACCCCAATCCGCTACCCTTGCCGATTTCCTTGGTCGTGAAAAACGGCTCGAACACGCGCTCTTGCACATTCCGCGACATGCCGGAGCCGCTATCGCGGACGGTAATCATCACGTAATCCCCGGGATCCAGATCCTCGAAGTTCGTAGTTTCGTCAACTTTCAATGCACGATTGGCTGTTTCGATGATCAAATGCCCGCCTTCCGGCATGGCGTCACGGGCATTAATGGCCAGGTTCAACAGCGCATTCTCAAGCTGCCCTGCATCGACCATGGTCGGCCAAAGACCGGTGGCCAATTTCATCCTGATGGCGATATCGGCACCGATGGTCCTCTCCGCCAGCAAACGGAAGTCACTAAGTAAATCATTGATATCCGTTGCCTTGGCGTCCAGTTCCTGCCGCCGGGAAAATGCCAGCAGCCGGTCGGTCAGTTCGGCTCCTCTGAGCGCTGCCCTAAGCGCGATCGCGATGCCTTGTTTATCCGACTCTTCCATGGGGCTATTGCTATCCTGGATCAAATCCAGATTACCGATGATCGCGGCCAGGATATTGTTGAAGTCGTGGGCCACACCACCCGTCAACTGGCCGACCGCCTCCATCCTGTGTGATTGCCGAAGCTGTTCTTCGGCCGCCTTTTCGACCGAAATATCACTGATGATCGTTCCGACCCCGGATACCTCGCCATACTGGTCGAACACCGGAAACTTCGAGATGCGAACGAATTCGGCATGTGAATCCAAAGCCATGATCTCGCGGTCAGTGACCGTGACAGTCCTGGAATGGGCCACCTTTTGATCGTCTGCTTCAAGGCGGGCCGCCGCTTCCGGGGGATAGATTTCCGCTGCCGTCTTACCCCGCACCTCATCAGCAGGAATATTGAAGATGTTTTCGTAAAAATTATTGACCAGCGCGTAACGTCCTTCAGTGTCCTTGAGAATGATCGCCATGGGCGCATTTTCAATAACCGATCGTAAACGCCCTTCGCTTGCCCGCAACGCTTCCTCGGCCCGTTTGCGCCCGGTGATATCAAAGTGCCAGACCACAGTTCGGTCCTGACCATCGTATTTAATCTGGCGGGAATTCATCGAAATCCATAATTCGCTGCCATCGGCGCGTCGGCGACGGGCTTCAAAATCGTTTAGATCCTGGCCGCTGTTCATGATCCCATTGGCAAGCTGCAATTGGTCAGGCTCAAACCAACTGTCGGAAACATCCCCCTTTATCAACGCCTCCAAAGAAGCCCAGCCGAACGTATCGGCGAGTGCTTGGTTGGCAAATATCCGCCTGGCAACGATCTGGTCTCCTTCTCTTTCATGATTGACCACGACCACACCCATGGGGCTGCTTGCGAGCAGCAGACGGACCTGCGCTTCGTTTTCGTGAATAGAGTTCTCGAATTTTTTCTGCGCCGTAATGTTGGTGCTGGTCCCGCGAAAACCAAGAAACGTGCCATCGTTGGCGTGTATCGGCTGGCCGCTTAGGCGGAGCCACGTGTTCCGGTCCAAATCCGATCGCCGCTCGACATTGCGGTAAGGTTTCCTTTGATGCCAGGCAATCAGTTCATCGTCCGCGGTCGCCGGATCAAAAGTTTGACCCAAGATTTCATTTCGCGTTCTGCCGACAAAGTTTTCTGCAGTTACCCCATCGACCGAACCTGTTTCCGACAGGTAGGTGTAGCGCAAATCGGCATCCACTTCGAAGAACCAGTCGGCCGATAGGGTGGCATAGTCCTGGAAGCGGATTTCGCTTTCGCGCGATGCGGTTTTCGCGCGCATCCCCTCCGTGACATCAGTGCTGGTGGCGCGGTAGCCTAAAAATGCGCCATCCTCGGCGAAAAAGGGCACGCCGCTTGATTGAATCCACTGATGCGTATCACCTTCGGATCTCTCAATAATAAGATTTCGATATGGTTGCCGGGCCTCGAAAGCCTCGAAAAATGGGGCCCAATCCGATCGGGAAAAAAAGCGTTCCACGATCTCATCGACTGTCTTGCCAAGATACCAATCGCCAGGGCGTTTGACGACCTGGCGTATACTGTCGGAAACGAAAGTATAACGGCGCTCCGCGTCAACCTCCCAATACCAATCCGAGGCCGTCGTGGCGAAATCGCGGAACCGTTGTTCGCT
>JABIRL010000126.1 GCA_018667855.1 Rhodospirillaceae bacterium | reverse complement strand
CGAATTGGCATTGATCAGATTGACCATGACAACGTTTTGTTCAACGAAATCGTCGCCGAACACCAGCTTCGCCATATCAACACTGTCCTGGGCCCGGTCCGGCGCCGTCACCGAGCCCATGAAGGGCTTGTCGGATAGTTTCAGGTGGCTATAGACCATGTCCAGATGGCGTTTGTTCACCGGCAGATCCACCGGTTCACAAACCGTGCCGCCGGAATGATGCATGTGGGGCGATTGATAGGCCAGCTTCACGAAATTACGAAAATCCTCGATCGTGCCGTAGCGACGGCCGCCGTCCAGATCACGCACGAAGGGCGGGCCGTAAACAGGGGCGAAAACCGTATTGTTGCCGCCAATCTCCACATTCCGCGCCGGGTTTCGGGCATGTTGGGTAAACTGCGCGGGCGCTGTGGAGATCAATTGCCGCAACAGCCCCTTGGGAAAACGCACCCGCTGGTCCTTAACCTCCGCGCCTGCGCCGCGCCAAAGATCCAGCACCTCCGCATCATCGCGAAATTCGATGCCGATATCCTGCAACAATGCATCGGCGTTGCTTTCGATCAGGCTAAGGCCTTCCTCGTCCAGCACTGCCATGCTTGGCAACGAACGGATGATGTAGGGCGCAGATGGCGCCTTTGCGCTGGCGCGGACTATGCGCCGTCCCGCCCGACCGCCGGATCTTTTCGCCATATCAGCCCCCTGCCCCATTCAAGTCGCCCATTCCCGGGCACAGTCTAATCCGATGAAATTCTAGGACTTTTCCAGTTACGGTTGGAAGTATTCAATTTAGGACATCTAAGAACATCGCCGGGCCCTTGCCATGGCCGGGCAGGCGCGCCAAGTTTAACCATACGGTTCGTTCGGGGACGGTTGGGATGCAGAAAACCTTGCTCATATGTTGCGGCGCCACCGCGCGCGAGGTACTGGCTATCGTCGAGGGCAATGGTATGGGTCATATGCAAGTGGAAAGCCTGCCTGCCGGCCTGCACAACACGCCGCAATTCATTCCCGAGCGGGTACGCGAGAAAATACGGGCCAACCGGGACCAATTTGAACGAATCCTCGTGCTGTACAGCGATTGCGGCACGGGCGGCCGCTTGCAGGCCGTGCTGGATGAAGAGGGCGTGGAAGGCCTTGGCGGCGCCCATTGCTACGAAATGTATGCCGGCGCCGCCGCCTTCGCCAGTATTACGGACGAGGAAATCGGCTGCTTTTTCCTGACCGATTATCTGACCCGGCATTTTGAGCGGCTGGTGATCCAGGGACTTGGTTTGGACCGTCATCCGGAATTGCGTGACAGCTATTTCGGCAACTACAAAAAAATTCTTTACCTGGCCCAGCGCGATGACCCCGACCTTCGGGCCCGGGCCGAAGCGGCGGCGGCACAGCTGGGCCTGGAACTGGAAATCCGCCGGACCGGGCTTGGCGATTATCGCGACTTCCTGCTGCGGCATGTCGAAAAATCATAATCCTCATGAGGCATCTGAAGATGCCGCAGTGGTTTTCATGCCGTCGGGTCTACGGGGGCGCTTTGCCAAGGGCACGGCTTTGCTACAGGCCGCGCGCAGCCTTGGCGTGGATATTGATTCCGTGTGCGGCGGCCGCGGCATTTGCGGGCGCTGCCAGGTTACTTTGAGCATGGGGGAATTCGCGAAACTGGGCCTGCATTCGCGGCCGGAGCATCTCTCCGCCCTGGCCGAGAACGAGCTTCGATTTGACGCCCGCAAGGGCCTGGAAGACGGCGCGCGCCTGAGTTGTTCGGCCCGACTGACAGGCGATGTGGTGATCGATGTCCCCGCCCGCAGCCAAATTCACCGGCAGATCGTGCGCAAGCGTACAGATGCCCGCATGATCGAGGTCGACCCTGTCGTCCGCCCCATGTATGTGGAAATCGCCGGTCCGGATATCTCCGATCCGGGCGAGACGTTGAAGGCGGCCCTGCGAACCCAATGGGATATCGATGCAATGATACCCGACGCGGTTCTGGCGCCATGGCCGGAGGGCGCGGACGGTGTCACCGTGGCGTTACGGGAAGAGAAAATTATCACCGCGCTTTGGCCCGGTTTTCGCGAGCATCTGGTTGGCCTGTCCGTCGACATCGGCTCCACCACCGTCGCGGCGCAATTGTCTAATTTGGGCAGCGGCGAGATATTGTCGGAAGCCGGCATGATGAACCCGCAAATTCGCTTCGGCGAGGATGTCATGAGCCGCATTTCCCATATCATGATGAATCCCGGCAGCGGGGCGGAATTGACCCGGGTCATTCGCCGGGCGGTCGGGGATTTGGCCGCTGAATGCGCCGCGCAAGCCGGGCTGGACCGCCGGGATATCGTTGAAGTGACCGTGGTCGGCAATCCCATCATGCATCACATATTTCTGGGCCTGGACCCGGTGCCCCTGGGCCAAGCCCCCTTCCCCCTGGCCGAGGACGGGCCGCTGGAGGTCGCGGCGGCGGATTTAGGACTGGACCTCAATCCGGGCGCGCGGGTTCACGCCTTACCCTGCATTGCCGGCCATGTGGGCGCCGATACCGCGGCCGTGATCCTGTCGGAAGATCCCCAAAGCAGCGATGATGTTGTGTTGCTGGTGGATATCGGCACCAACGCCGAAATCGTGCTTGGCAATCGCGACCGCCTGTTTGCCTGCTCCTCTCCCACCGGCCCGGCCTTTGAAGGGGCGCAGATTTCGTCCGGTCAACGGGCCGCTGCCGGCGCCATCGAACGGGTGCGGATCGACCCGAGCACCCTGGCGCCGCGTTTCAAGGTTATCGGGTCCGATCTATGGTCGGATGCTCCGGGGTTCAGCGCGGCGGTGGCGAAAATCGGCGTCACGGGCATATGTGGCTCGGGGATTATCGAGGCGTTGGCGGAATTGTTTCTATGCGGTGTCATCCTGCCCGATGGTCTGATTGACCCGGGAAAAGCCGAAATGAGTGCGCGCATACAACAGGACGGCAAAACCCACGCGTATGTTTTGCATGCCGGGCCGCCGGAAATTCGCATCACGCAGCTGGATATCCGAAATATTCAACTGGCCAAGGCCGCCGCCTATGCGGGTGCGCGCCTACTGATGAATGAAATGGGGATAGATCAGGTGGACCGGATCGTCCTAACCGGCGCCTTTGGCAGCTATATGGACCCCAAATTCGCCATGGTCCTGGGCCTGATCCCCGATTGCCCTTTGGCAGACGTTTCAGCCGCCGGCAATGCGGCCGGCACGGGGGCACGGATCGCCCTGTTGAACCGCAATGCCAGATTGGAAATCGCCCAGGTCGCCCGAGGGGTGGAAAAAATCGAAACGGCGCTGGCGCCGGATTTCCAGGCTCAGTTCGTCGGCGCCATGGCTTTCCCCCATGAAAGCCATGCATTTCCCCATCTTGCCAAGGTGGTCGAGCTGCCCAAGCCTGGTGGCGATGGCCCCCGTCGCACGGGCCGGCGACGGAGCCGGTGACGTTACTTTTCACCTTGTAGCTGACGCTTTTCCCGCCCTATCATCCAATCACGGGATCCTATTCAACGTAAGTTGGACAGTTGCCAATGGTCACACAAGAAAACCCGGCCGCGCCACGTCATGTCGCCTTCATTTTGATTCCCGATTATTCCATGATTGCTTTCGCCTCGGCCCTGGAGCCGCTGCGCCTCGCCAACCAAATCGGCGAACGCAATTACTATAGTTGGAGCTGCCACACCCTTTACGGTGATCCGGTTTCTGCCAGCAACGGTCTTTCAACCCAGCCCGATGGACCCATTGATGAAATCGCCAACGCGGACTTGGTGGTGGTTTGCGCCGGCCTGGATGTGGAGCGGCAAATCCACCCGAAGGCACTGCTATCCCGGCTGCGTTTTCTGACCAGCCACGGCGCCACCATGGGCGCCATCTGCACCGGCACCTATTTGCTAGCCAAGGCCGGATTGCTGGACAATCATCGTTGCACCATTCACTGGGAAAATTTACGGGGCTTCAGAGAGGAATTTCCCGATATTGAAGCGACTTCGGAATTGTTCGAATTCGACAATCGACGCGTGACCTCGGCCGGGGGAACCGCATCCCTGGACATGATGCTGCATTATGTCGCCACGCAGTTTGGCGCCGACCTGGCCGCCAGCATCGCGGATATGATGCTGCACCATCATATTCGTTCGGGCGATGATCCCCAGCGCCCGGATCTGCGTGTACGCCTTGGCGTTTCCCATCCCAAGTTGGTCGCGGCGATCGCCTTGATGGAGGCGGATGTGGAAACGCCCTTGAGTTGTCGTGATCTGGCCGTAGCGGTCGATCTGTCGTCACGGCAACTGGAACGTCTGTTCGCCAAACACCTGGCCACCACGCCCATGCGCTACTACCTGCGACTGCGGCTGTTTCAGGCCCGCCGCCTGCTGCAGCAGACATCCATGTCGGTGCTGCGCATCGGACTCAGCTGCGGCTTTGTTTCGGCCTCGCATTTTTCCAAATGCTATCGCGAGATCTTTGACAAAACGCCAAGCCAGGAACGCGCCGGATAGAGCGGGCGGGCTATTGGGCAGGGGCCCGTCTTCCCTTGCGGCCGCCGCGCCGCCCCGACGTCGCCCCCGTCGCGCCGCCGCCGCTGTCGCGAAATTTCCCGATCCATTCGGCGCAGTTCGCATCATGGCCCATGACTACATTGGCGCCCATCACGGCCGACATTTCCTCGGCATGAAGCGGATTCGTAATGGCCGATGTAAGACCGGAGCCAATGGCCATGGCCAGGAATGACCAGTTGAGACCGTGGCGGTTGGGCAGGCCGAAACTGAAATTGGACGCACCGCATGTGGTGTTCACGCCCAACTCCTCCCGCAGGCGGCGCAGGATGGCCATGGCCTGGCGGCCGGCCTGTCCAATAGCACCGACGGGCATGACCAGCGGATCCACCACAACGTCGCCGCGCGGGATGCCGTGATCCTCGGCCCGCTCGACAATTTTTTTGGCGATGGCGAAGCGCACATCTGGATCTTCCGAAATGCCCGTTTCATCGTTGGAAATTGCCACAACCGCGGCGCCATGCTTCTTCACCAACGGCAGAACCGTTTCCAGGCGTTCCTCCTCGCCCGTCACGGAATTGACCAGCGCCTTGCCCTGATAGACCGAGAGCCCGGCTTCCAACGCGGCGACGATGGAGCTGTCTATGGCCAGGGGCACATCGGTCAAACCCTGCACAAGCTGAATAACCTCGGCTAGAATCCGCGGTTCATCCGCCAGAGGGATGCCGGCGTTAACGTCCAGCATATGCGCGCCGGCGGCAACTTGGGCCAGGGCATCCGCCGCGACACGGGAATAGTCCCCGGCCTTCATTTCTTCCGCCAGCAGCTTCCGCCCGCTGGGATTGATACGCTCGCCGATCACAGTGAAGGGGCGGTCAAAACCAATGACCACCTCTTTGCTGGCCGAGCTTATGACTGTTTCCGTCATCGCTTGGAAGCGCGCTAGCCGCCAAGCGCGGCTGTTGATCCCTGGCGGTGGCTCATCTGGTCAACGGCTATTTCCACCGCCGAGGCGGCATCCCGGCAATAGGCATCTGCGCCGATGGCCTCGGAAAATTCCTCATTCAACGGCGCACCACCGACCAGGACGATATAATCGCTCCTCAAGCCCTTTTCGGCCAAGGTATCGATGACAACTTTCATATAGGGCATGGTCGTGGTCAACAGCGCCGACATACCGATAATATCCGGTTGATGCTGATCCAATGCCGCCAGAAAATCCTCGACCGATTGGTTGATGCCCAGATCGACGACTTCAAATCCCGCGCCCTCCAACATCATGGCGACAAGGTTCTTGCCGATGTCGTGAATATCGCCCTTGACGGTGCCAAGGACGATTTTACCCATGCGCGGTGCATTGGAGGCGCTGAGCAGCGGCTGCAGAATGGCCATGCCCGCCTTCATGGCACCGGCTGACATCAGAACCTCCGGCACGAACAGAATGCCATCGCGAAAGTCGATACCGACGATACGCATGCCTTCCACCAGGGCTTCATTCAAAGTTTTCTGCGCGTTCCAACCGCGTCCCAGCAGGATCTCGGTACCCTCGGCGATTTCGTCCGCCAGGCCGTCGTAAAGATCATCATGCATCTGCGCGACGAGGTCTTCATCGCTTAACGCGGCCAGATCAATGTCATCTTCCGCTTGCGTATCATCGTCCGCCATATCGCCAACTCCATTCGGTGCCAACAATGACTTCGTATGGGATATACCCGTGAACGAGCCCGGAGCTATTCTGTAAGCTTTGCAACCGCTTTCTGTCGCTTACAAGACCATAACTGTATCATTCGCGACATACCGTGCGCACATATTTGAATACGGACAAGCTGTTTATCGGGAAACCGAAAACGCCGAGCCTAAAAGACCCGCCCTGGTCTTGCCGCCTCAGAAACTGCAGTGGGGTAATTCGGTTAATCCCAGTTTGGCTTCCGGGGTGCCCGCGCCAATATCCACAAACCGGAATTCGTCGGCCATGGCAAACCGTTTGGAATGAGCCGTCGGCAGTTTTGCTTTGGTGTCTTCCAAGGCGGAATTCATGGTGATCAACTGCATCGCGCGGCCGTCTTCGTTCGGTAGGATCGGCAGCGAAAGCACTTCGGACATTACAACGCGACCGGAAGAAAACGGCATAGGCAGTATAAAGTGGGCGCCACAGGGTTGTTGGCCCTGCCGCATGGCGCGCGCGGCCCGATTTGCCTTGTCGGAAGGCGGCGCGAAATCCAGATAGTTCGCTCCGGTCAACTCGAATCCCAAAGTCTCGGACATCATTGTTCCGGCAAGTCGAAACACCAGTTCGTCGGGGGAGTTTAATTCCAGAATGGCGATGCCGGGCAATAGCGCT
>JABIRL010000277.1 GCA_018667855.1 Rhodospirillaceae bacterium | reverse complement strand
GACCAGGGCGCCCGGCGCGATCAACGGCGCGCGGGAGGTGTTGACCAACAGGGCGGTGGGCTTCATGTGGGCCAGATCTTCGCCCGAAACGATGCCGCGGGTCGAATCGTAAAGGCGTATATGCAGCGAAAGAACATCGCACGCGGCAAAGAATGCCGCCTTGCTGTCGGCCACCCCATAGCCGTCCGCCGCCGCCCGCGCGCGGGAGGCCTCGCTGGCCCAGATCAGGACGTTAATGCCGAATGTTTTGCCGTAAAGGGCGATTTCCTTGCCAATCCGGCCATAGCCATAGATGCCCAAGGTCTTCCCGCGCAATGTCGACCCGACGCCGTTTTGCCAATGCCCGGCGCGCATGGATGCCATCTGCCCCGGAATATCGCGCATGGCGGCCAGAACCAGACCCCAGGTCAGCTCAGCCGTGGCATAGGACGGTGTGCCCGCATGCTGATCGGAGGACACGATGATGCCCAGCCTGGTACAGGTCTCCACGTCGATATGGGGATAGACGCTGCGTTGGCTGATCAACTTTAACTTAGGCAGTTGTTCCAACAGGGGCGTGCGAATTTTCGTCCGCTCCCGGATCAGAACCAAAGCTTCCGTTTCGGCCAAACGATCAGCCAGGACATCCACATCCTGTACCTGATCATTCCAGATGGTGACGTCGTGGCCATCCAGCTTGGTGAAGCAGGGCAGGGTGCGCAGGGTGTCGTGATAGTCGTCCAGTATGCTGATTTTCATGATACCCCACGCCGCCCCTTTTGCCTATTTGATGCCGGCGGCCTGGACCTGTCTGACCGACGCCCGCACCACCGGAATTTCATCGTCCGCCAGCGGTTTCATGTACTGCTTCCGGGCCAGGGCCGCCTCGATGTAGGGGGCCAGATCCTTCTCCTTGGCGGCCTGCTTGGCGGCCTGTTTCGCCTTGAAGCGCGGTTGTACTTCAGCGCCGAACAGCTCGAGAGATTCGCAAATCTCCGAATGGGGATTGTTGCCGGCCTGTTGCAGCAGGATGATCTGATCGACGCCGGCTTCCTCGAACTCCGCGATGTGATTGGACAGATCGTCCGGCGTGCCGATGCCCGAGACATGGGTGCGGCTGCGCTGAATTGTGGCGATCAGGTCCTCGGCCGTGCTGCCGTGCTGGGCGATGTAATCGGCCCAGATCGTGGTCCGTCCCGGCACCGTGTCGCCCGCTACCAGGGCATGCATGGCGTAGCCAAAAAATTCGAAATTCAATTGCCCCCGGCGGATCGCTTCCTCCCGGTCATGATGCAGCGAGAAGTTGGATACGATGGCGATGTTGGCATTGACGCTATGGCCGATGGGCACGCATTGCTCGCTCTTGATGATATCGTAATAGATATCGGCCCAGGTATTGGCTTCCTCCCGATCCAGGAACGAGAACGCCAGGGCCCCGACACCCAGGGAGGCGGCGGTCTTGATGGTGTCGCGATTGGTGCAGGCCATCCACATGGGCGGATGCGGCGTCTGTAATGGCTTGGGCAGGACGTTCCGGCAGGGCATGGAGAAATTCTCGCTCTCATAGCCCGGATAAGGCGTCATGGTCATCATATTGGCGATCTGTTCCGCCGACTCGATGGCCATGTTGCGTTTTTCCTTGGCCGGGATGCCGAAGCCGCCCAGCTCCAGCCGCGTCGCGCCCTCGCCGATACCGAAATCAACCCGGCCGTTGGACACCAGATCCAATGTGCTCAGGCCCTCCGCCGTGCGGGCGGGGTGGTTGTAGTTGGGGATTACCTGGCGGATGCCGTGGCCCAGGCGGATATTCTTGGTCATGCCGGCGGCGGCGGCCAAGAAGACCTCCGGTGAGGAGCAGTGGGAGTATTCATCCAGGAAGTGATGTTCCACTGCCCAGGCGTGATCGATGCCCAGCTTGTCCGCCAGCACGATCTGTTCCAATGCCTCCTGAAACAGGCGGTGTTCGTCACCTTCTTTCCAGGGTTTCGGTAATTGCAGTTCATAAAAGACGCCGAATTTCATATGGTCGTTCCTCCAAATTATTATTTGGACAACAGATTAGCAGATGGAAGTGTGAGACAAAATGGCGGATGACATGTGGGCCTGGATAGATGCCCTGCCGAAGGTGGAGTTGCACCTGCATCTGGAGGGCGCCATTCCACTGCCCGCCTTGTGGCGATTGATGGAAAAATACGGCGGCGACCCGGATGTGCCAAAACTGGCCGCTCTGCGGGAGCGGCTGACGTATAAGGATTTTCCCGATTTCATCGCCGCCTGGATCTGGAAAAACGGCTTCATTCGCTCCTACGAGGATTTTACCTTTATCGCCGAGGCCGTGGCCTGGGATCTGGTGGCGCAGAACATTCGTTACGCGGAGGTGTTTTTCTCCCCCACCCGGTTCCTGGATCAGGGGCTTGAGCCCCAGGGCCTGGCCCAGGCGATCCGTGCGGGACTGGATAAGGTGCCGGCGGCCGAGATCTGGCTGATTGCCGATCTGGTGCGTGATCATGGCCCGGATCAGGCCAAGGACACCCTGGCCAAGGTGCGGGAGGTGATGGATTGCGGCATCGTCGGAATTGGCATCGGCGGCTCGGAACATCTTTATCCGCCGGAACCCTTTGCACCAGTCTACGAGGCAGCGCGCAAATTGGGACTGCGCACCAGCGCCCATGCGGGCGAGGCGGCGGGGCCCGAGAGCATCCGGGGCGCGGTGGAAGCCCTGGATGTGGACCGGATCGGCCATGGCGTCGCGGCGATCCGGGATCGGGCCGTCTTGGACCTGTTGGCGGAACGGCAGGTGCCGATCGAGTTATGTCCCCTGTCCAATGTGGCCACGGGCTCTATCGCTGCGATTGAGGATCATCCGGTACGGGAGTTTTGGGACGCGGGGTTGATGCTGACCGTCAACACGGATGATCCGGGCATGTTTCACAACAGCATGACGGATGAGTTCACCGTGCTGCACGAAAAGTTCGGTTTTACGGCGCCGGATATCCGCACCCTGATACTGAATGGAATTGAGGCTTCCTGGCAGCCGGATGGGCGCAAGGCCGCTCTTCGCGAAAGCTTTCAGGCCGATCCGGACTGGTGATCGTGACAAGACGGAGATCCATTGCTAGGCTATTCGCCTTAATGACGAGGGATACGAGATGACATCGGACAACGACGTCGCATTGCGCGTCAGGGCGCTGGAATCGCTGCTGCTGGAAAAGGGCCTGGTGGAGGCACCGGCCATCGACGAGATCATTGATCTGTTTGAAAACCGCCTCGGCCCGCAAAACGGCGCCAAGGTCATCGCGCGGGCCTGGTCAGATCCGGATTTCAAGGCCCGGCTGCTGGCCAATGCCACCGACGCAATTGTCGAGATGGGCTACGAAGCGGTGCAGGGCGAGGACATGGTGGTGGTGGAAAATACCGCCCAGGTCCATAACATCGTGGTCTGTACGCTATGTTCGTGCTTCCCCTGGGCCACCTTGGGTTTGCCGCCTGTATGGTACAAATCCGCGCCCTACCGGGCCCGCGCCGCATCCGACCCGCGCGGCGTGCTGGCGGAATTCGGCACCGATATTGCGGCGGAGGCGGAGGTGCGGGTCTGGGACAGCAATGCGGAGCTTCGTTATATGGTGCTGCCCGAACGTCCTGCCGGCAGCGAGAGCCTGGATGAGGAAGCTTTGGTCGCCTTAGTGACCAGGGATTCCATGATCGGCGTGACACGGGCGCTGAACCCATGAGGATCAGGAAATGAACGGCATACATGATATGGGCGGCGTGCATGGCTATGGCCCCATCATCCGCGAGGAAGACGAGCCGGTATTTCACCATGAATGGGAAGGCAAGGCCCTGGCCCTGGCCCGGACCGGCCTGGCGGGCGGTCACTTCAATCTGGATGAATTCCGCCATGCCATGGAACGGATCCCGCCCGTCGAATACCTCTCCATCAGCTATTACGAACGCTGGCTGGAAGGCACCCTGATGATGCTGGCGGAAAAAGGCGTGCTCAGCGGCGAAGAGTTTCAGGCCCGCCTGGACGAGATGTCCGGAGACGCCTTATCCGGAGACGGCGCATGAAGATTACCCGAGAGGTCGTCCAGGGCCTGTACAAACAAACCGGCACCGCCCGCGTCGATGCGGATGTGGCCGCCTCGTTTAAAGTCGGCGATGCGATCCAGGCCCGCAACATCAACCCCACCGGCCACACCCGGCTGCCCCGTTATATTCGCGGCAAGCAGGGGCGCATAGCCACGGACCATGGCGTCTTCAAGTTTGCCGACAGCCTGGCCCATGGCGGCGGCAACCAGCCGCAGCACCTCTATTCCGTGCGCTTCGATGCCCAGGAGCTCTGGGGCGCGGCGGCCCCGGCCCAGGACTGCCTGTATATCGATCTGTGGGATGATTATCTGGAGCCGGCCTGATGCGCCGCCTGTTGGGCGTGCCGGACCTGGACATGCCCCCGCAACAAGGCGGCGCGGCCCAGCCCGGCGATCAACAAGGCCCGGTGTTCGAGGCGCCCTGGCAGGCGCACGCTTTTGCTATCGTCATGAACCTCTACCACAACGGCCATTACACCTGGCCTGATTGGGATGATTACCTGGGCCATGAAATCCAGTCCCCGGATCACTTTCCAGACGCGCCGGTCATGGAACCAATCGAGACGGATCGCGCCAACTACAACAAATTCCTGGCGGCCTGCGAGGCCGACGGCGGCAACTACTACCACTATTGGCTGGCGAGCCTGGAAAAGATGCTGGACGTCAAGGGCATGGTCAGCCGGGATGAGCTGGACGACCGTATCGCCGCCATTGCCAAGGTAGAGGCCGCCGGACCGCGTTTTTGGTCAGGCGACCGGGTCAAGGTGCTGGATATCGAATTGTTGGGCCACAGCCATCTGCCCACATATATCCGCGGTGTCGCGGGCGAAGTGGAGAGTGACCGCGGGGCACACGTTTTTCCGGCCAGTCACGGCTACGGCCATGAACACGCCCATAGCCATGAAACGCGCGAGACCGATGCCCTGCAGCATGTCTACACAGTGCGTTTTCAAGCCACGGATATCTGGGGCCCGGACGCCGACAGCCGCCACAGCCTGAATTTCAGCCTGTGGGACTATCAGTTGGAAGCGGCAATCTAAAACTCCTCGTCACACCCGCGAACGCGGGTGCCCATTCCGGTGGCTTCAGGCATGGATTCCCGCGTTCGCGGGAATGACAAAGGTCCGGCGCTAAAACGCGATCACGTTGCGGGCGACTTCGCCGGTTCGCAGGTCGTCCATGGCGCCGTTGATGTCTTCCAGCTTGATCCGGCCGGAGATCATTTCATCCAGCTTCAAATCGCCGCGCAGATAGAATTCCACCAGCCGGGGCATATCAACCCGGAAATGGTTCGAACCCATGGACGAACCCTGGATCTTCTTCTCGCGCAGGAAATCCGGTCCGTGCAGTTCCACGTTGGTGCCCACGGGGACCATGCCGATGATCGTCGCCGTGCCGCCCCGGCGCAGGCAGCGGAAGGATTGCTCCGCCGTCAGCTTCAGGCCCACCGCCTCGAACGAATATTCCACGCCGCCGCCCGTCAGTTCGCGGATCTGCTTGACCGCGTCGCCGTCGGCGGGGTTGACCACGTCCGTGGCGCCGAATTCCTTGGCCAGGTTCAGTTTGGAGCCGAGCATGTCGACCGCGATGATCTGGCCCGCGCCCGCGATCTTCGCGCCGTTGATGGCCGACAGCCCGATGCCGCCGCAACCGAACACGGCGACGGTGGAGCCGGGCGGTACCTTGGCGGTATGGAACACCGCGCCGACGCCGGTCATGACGCCGCATCCGATCAGGGCGGCGCGGTCCAGGGGCATATCCTCCCGCACTTTCACCACGGAATGTTCGTGGGTCAGGATCATTTCGGCATACGACGACAGATTGGCGAACTGGCCCACCACTTCGCCGTTCTGGGTCAGCCGTTGCTGGCCGTCGTTGGGCCGTTTCACCATGGGGCTTTCACACAGCGTCATGCGCCCGGTCAGGCAGAATTCGCACTCGCCGCAGAATGTGGACAGGCAGGTGATGACATGATCGCCCGGCTTCACATAGGTCACATCCTCGCCCACGGCCTCGACCACGCCGGCGCTTTCATGGCCCAGAACACAGGGGCAGGGGATGGGATACAGCCCCTCGATGAAATGCAGATCACTATGGCAGACCCCGGCAAAGGCGGTGCGGATCAAAACCTCGCGCCGGGCCGGTTTGTCGACTTCAATTTCCTCGATCGTCAACGGCTCATGGGCCGCCCGCATCACCGCAGCTTTCGCTTTCATCACTCACGTCTCCCAGTTGGAATTTTGTTGGCCCGACTGTATCCCGGACCGAGGCTCTGGTGCCAGCGCTATTCCGCCAGATGCCCCTGAAAGCCGCGTCGGCGCGATCCGCTCCCCAGCCTATCCAAGCTAGCCCGGTGCCCGACGCAAAACGGGGACATCATACGAGACCGTACCGCGCGTGGCTCCGTCTTGCCGCCAAACAAATGTGTCCCTAATTAACTGTGTCACTCATGGTGGGCAGTCTAGTTTACCAAGTAGCTCGTTCTTACTCCGCCGCTTGCGCCATCTCGGGCGGTTTGGATTTTCCCATCCATTTCTGGAAGACGGGCTGGCGGGGTGGATCAAAGGTGGTGTCCGCCTTGCATCGGGCCCGCAACTCTTCCATGGTGCCGCCGAAATTGAAGGTTTCGACCTCTCCCCGTTCGGTCGCCATTTTGCGGCGCAGGTCGTCGGTGCCGCGCTGATCGATGGCGCAGTCGGCGCCCAGGATGACGCCATAGCGTTTTGCGCCATCAATGGTGATCAGGCCGCGCTGGGCATCCAGGGATACCTGGCCGGCATCGCGCTGCAACGGATCGCCCCAGCCGCCGCCGCCCCAGGTGTTGAAGTATAGGATATCGCCGGTCTCGACCTTAATACGGTCGCATTTGGATTCCATCCATTGCTGGCTGCCGTCCGCCCGCACCATCAATTTGGTGCTGCGCGCGCCGGGCAGGCCGCCGTTGACGCCCCAGGGGTGGCTCAACCAGCGATCATCATGGATCGAGATATTGCCGGGCTCGAGGAATTCATAGGCGATGGACAGCCCGTTGCCGCCCCGGTGCAGGCCAGGGCCGCCGCTATCGGCAATGGTCTCGTACTGCCGGATGCGCAGGGGGAAATAGGCCTCCAGAAATTCATTGGGGACGTTGGTGAACGCGGGCCACAGGGAATGGCCGTCGGCGCCGTCGCCGGCCGGGCGGCCCGGAATGCCGCCGAAGCCGATCTGGTAGAGCTGGTACCACTCGCCCTCTTTGTCGAAGCCGGAGTACATGAAATGGGGGCTGTCGGAGAAGCCCGCGGCGCACAGCGCGTCCGGCGAACCCTGGCCCAGCAGGCCGCTCATGATATCGAAGATACGGCCCAACAGATGGGTGCGGCAGCTTAACGCCGCCGGGCGGATGGGCTTGAGTATGGTGCCGCGCGGGATGCGCACCTCCACCAGATCGTAGAAGCCGTCGTTGAACAGGATCTGCGGGTCGAACAGATTGATGAAAAAGGCGCCCAGGAACATCTTGAACATTTCTTCGTTCAACAGAAAGTTCACGGATGAAATGGACTGCGGGTCCGTGCCCTCGAAATCGAAGATAGCCATGTCCCCTTCGCGCCACAAGGTGCAGGCGATCTTGTAGGGGCCCATGCCGACGCCGTCATCGTCGATATAGTCCTCGAAATACTGTTTCGTCTCGGGGATCACCTGTTTCAGGATGGCGCCCATGGCCACCTTGTTACGATCCAGCATGGCGTCCATGGCGGTGACGAATTGATCGACGCCGAAGCGTTCGCAGTTTTCGATCACCCGGCGTTCCGCCATGCGTAGGGCGGCGATGATGGCGTTGAAGTCGGAACGGTTCCATTCCGGCAGGCGGCAGTTGCGCAGGATCAGCTCCAGAATTTCCTCGTTCAGCACGCCCTTGCGATAGATCTTCACGGGCGGGATCTGCACGCCCTCTTCGAACAGTTGCGCCGCATCCGTGGGCAGGCTGCCCGGCACCTTGCCGCCGATATCGGTCATGTGGCCAAACATGGCGCCCCAGGCGACCAGGCGGCCGTCGATATAGATGGGCATCATGGTCAGCCAGTCGTTCAAATGGCTGATGGCGCCGTTGCAGGAATAGGGATCGTTGGTCAGGAAGACATCGCCCTCCTCAATCGTGCCCTCATAACCCGCCTGGAAACCATGGAAGAAGGAACCGAACTGCCCCACCACCATCTTGCCGTCCTGGTTTGCGATCATGGGAAATGCATCATGCTGTTCGCGGATGCCGGGCGACATGGCGGTGCGAAACAGCACCGCGTCCATTTCGTCGCGGGCATTGCGCAGGGCGTTCTCGACAATATCCAGAGTAATCGGATCCAGGTCGATGTTACGGAATGGCGTCGTATTCGTTTGGATAATTTGGGCTGGCATGGTGCTAACCTTTCGGACGGATCAGAATATTGCCCACGGCATCAACTTCGCCTTCGTGGCCGGGCAGAATGAGGGTGGTGGAATCCATTTCGGTAATAATGGCCGGGCCCGGAATGCGGTTGCCCGCCAGTATTTTGGACCGGTCATAAATTTTCGCCTGCTGGTCGCGGCCCTCCACAAAGACGGAGGTATCCATGTAAGCGGCAGCGGAGGCATCGGCGCCGCCCGCGGCCAGGGTTTCCGCCTGGGCCGCGCTTTCCCGGCCCTGAACCAGGGCGCGCAGATTGTAAAGCTCGTGGCCGGTCTCCAAGGCGAAGGTAAACATCTGTTCGTGCATGGCATTGAACCGGGTTCCGGCCTCGGCCAAACCGCCCCGGCTGTATTCCTCCGGCGTCAAATCGACGGTCAACTGCATGGCCTGTCCGGCATAGCGCAGGTCGATCTGGTACAGAGTCGTCTGCTCCGAACGCGCTACGCCTTCGTTATCCAGGGCGCGGGCAGCGATTTCCGCCAGCTCCTCCAAGATACCGCGCACCTCGTCGTTGGAGGTATCCCCGAACTTGCGCACGAAAGTACGTGAGGCCTCGTCCCGGACCCTGGTCGTGGCATCGCCATAGGCGCACAAAACGCCGGGACCCGGCGGGATCAGCACGGGCCAGCTGCCCATCAATTTGCCCAGGGCATTGGCATGCAACGGACCGGCGCCGCCAAAGCCGACCAGGGCGAAATCGCGCGGGTCATAGCCCTGCTCGACCGAGACCAGGCGCAGGGCGCCGAACATGTTCTCGTTGACGATATTGACGATGCCTTCGGCGGCTTCCTTGATGCCCAGGCCCATGGCCTTGGCAACCTTGCCCATGGCCCGTTCGGCGGCGGCGTAATCAAGCTGCATATCGCCGCCCAGCTTGGCGCCCGAAGGCAGATAGCCCAGCACCACGTTGGCATCGGTGACGGTGGGCTCCTCACCGCCCGCGCCGTAGGCCGCGGGCCCCGGCTCGGCGCCCGCGCTTTGCGGCCCCACGCGCAAGGCCTTGGTCAACTCCGGCACATAGGCGATGGAGCCGCCCCCCGCGCCAACCGTGCGCACGTCGATCGACGATGCCCGCACCGTGACATCGGCCACGCGGGTTTCCCGCCGGGTCCGCGCCACGCCGTCCTCGATCAACGCCACGTCGGTTGAGGTGCCGCCCATATCGAAGGTCAGAAGATTTTCGTAGCCTGCCTGTTTGGCGATCCAGATGGCGCCCGAAACACCGCCCGCCGGCCCGCTCATCAGCAAATTCACCGGCGCCGCCTTGGCCGCATCGGCCGAGGCCAGGCCGCCGTCGGAACGAAGAATGTGAAGCTGCGGGCTGTTCATGCGCCGGTTCAGCTCCAACTCCAGATTCTCGATGTAGGTGGAGACCACGGGCCGGATGTAGGAATTGACCACCGTGGTTTCGGCCCGTTCATATTCATACATCTCCGGAATCACTTCGGATGAGATGGAAACCGGAATACCCGGCATCACCCGCTCGGCGATGTCGCGGATGCGTCGTTCATGTTCGCCATTGGCATAGGCATTGACCAGGGAAATGGTCAAAGCCTCGACCCCGCTGCCTTTCAGGCCCGCGATATCATCGGCGATGGCTTTTTCGTCCAGCGGGTCCACCACTTCGCCCAGGGCGCTCATGCGCTCATCAGCCTCGATAGTCAGCTCCAAAGGCGCCAGTGGATCGCTCTTGTTGAAGATGACCCAGCCGCCCAGACCGCCCGGCACATAAGAGCGGGCGATCTGCAGAACCTGCTTGTAGCCTTTGGTGGTGATCAGACCGACCAGGGCGCCGCTGCCGGTCAGCACCGTATTCGTCGCCACGGTGGTGCCGTGCATGACGCGGCTGACCGCGGCCGGTTCGATGCCCGCTTCCTGGCAAATCCGTTCGATCCCGAACAGCACGCCGCGGGAGGAATCATCGGGGGTGGAGGGAACCTTGGCCGTAAAGGCATGGCCGCTGCCCTCGTCGATCAACAACAGATCGGTAAATGTGCCGCCTACATCGACGCCCAGGCGATAGCCGCCGTCGGGCCGGGACTGTTGCGGCCGTGGCGAGGGGCGGGATACGGTTGTTGGCGCCGGCGCGGTTGGAGTGGTGCGGGCCTGGATAGGTGTTTCCTGGCGTGCGCTGGGCGGCGAAGGAGGTGCGGCCGGCGCTGGCGTATAGGCCGGCGTACTGGGCGGCGCCACTTGCGGCGGGGCGATGGTCGGGGTTGGTGCAATGGTCGGCGGCGGTGCGATGGTTGGCGGCCGTGAAATGCCTGACGAAGAAGATCGACCGCCGTTGCCGTTACCGTTGCCGTTACCGGGCCTCTCGCCGCCGGGCGCCCGCAAGCGGTCCTCCAACTGCCCAAGATCATCTTTCAAGTCAGATAATTGTTCAGAGAACCAATCGCTTGGCTTCTTGCCATCGTTTGCCATCTGGCATCCCTTGTATTGTACACAGACAGGCGCCCCTGCCGCCCACTGGAATGGCAGTCTAGTACGAGAGGGCCGCTTGGGTACAGGGCTGCTTAGGCCTTAAATAGGTTCGGCCCCGGATTCGAATGCTGATACTTGATGCGGCCCCGGAAGGGGCTTTCGTCCATATTGGTGACAGGGCCGTCTTCCCGGTAATAGGGCACATCGCCGATGACGGTGACCCGTTCCACGATGCGGTCGTGGGGCCAGTAGTCGGACGCGGCATAATGCTGGCAGGCGCGGTTATCCCAAAATGCGATGGAATTCTTGGCCCAGCGGAAGCGGCATTGATATTCGGGCATGTTGGCCTGGTGGTACAACACTTCCAGCAGGGCATCACTCTCCCCTTGATCCATGCCGATGATGTGCTTCGTGAACGCCGCATTGACGTATATGCCCTTGCGCCCGGTCTCGGGGTGGGTGCGGATTACCGGGTGTTCCGGATTGGGGTAGGTTTCGTTGAATTCCGCGATCTTTTCCTCGCCGACGCCCTTGGCTCGCAGCCGCATGCGAAACCCCTCGAAATCATGCAAGGCATATTTGCCTTCGACTTTTTCACGCACCGCTTCCGGCAGGTTGTCATAGGCGGCATAGCTGTCGGAAAATAGGGTATCGCCGCCGATGGGGGGGCATTCCAGGCACCGTAGAATAGAACCCAACGAAGGCTCCTGCCGCCAGGTAACATCCGAATGCCAGCCGTTCTCCTGTCCGGGCCGGTCAATGTTGTGGTGGATGGCAAGGACTTCAGGATAACCATCCTTATGCGGGGCGAAAGGATGCACCTCCAGTTCACCGAAATTCCGGGCGAAGTCCAGATGCTGTTCCGTGGTGATGTCCTGATCCCGGAAGAACAAGACCTTGCGGTCCAGCAACGCCGCGCGCAAACCTTCAACTTGTTCGTCGCTCAGCGGTTGGCGCAAATCAATACCGCTGACATCACCGCCGATGGTGACGGAATAGGGCGTGACGTCAAATGGCAGATCACCGGTTTGGGAATTGATGGCGTTGAGGCTCATGGTGCGTTACCCATAGTTTTCTTCGGAAATTGGCCTCTACCATATGGAAAGCAGGTGTCAAATATTATGTTGGGACGATATGACATCGAGGGCGATGCGGAACGGGCTTTCGCGGTACTGCGGCAGGGGGGCATCGCTATCCTGCCCATGGACGTGGGCTATTCCCTGATCGGCGGGTCGGAAGCGGCCTTGGCCCGGATCTTCGAGACCAAGGGCCGGTCGTCGGATAAACTGAACGCCATGGTCGGCGACCAAGGTGTGCATCAGGCGATCCATAATATTGACCAGCGGGCCCAAGACGTGGTCCAGGCCATTACCCATGACGCGGATCTGCCCCTCGGCGTGATCGCGCCGTGCGATTTGTCCCATCCGCTATTGAATGTCATCTCGCTTGAGGGCAGCAACAAGGACGGCACCATCGCCCTGTTGATGAATGCGGGTAGCTTTCATGGCGCCATAAGCCGCCTTAGCCTGGCCGCCGGGCATCCGCTGTTCGGCTCATCCGCCAACCGCTCGCTCCAGGGCACCAAGTTCCGCATCGAGGATATGGAGCCCGAGATTACGGCCATCGCCGATATCATCATTGATCACGGTTTGCGCAAGTATCACCCGTACAAGGCCTCATCCACCCTGCTGGACGTGATGACCATGGAGGTGGTGCGCCACGGCGCCTGCTTCGAATTGATCGCGGATATTCTGCAGCGCCGCTTCGATATCACGCTGCCGTCGCGGGATTAGCTTCGCCAGAAGCCTTCCTTGTCGATGTGGTGCAGGGCGTCCATTTCTTCCTTGGTGGGCTCGGGCGTTTGCTCCACTTCAGGGAATGATTTCAGATCCCAGCCGGTGTTTCCGACCACCTCCTCCACGGTGTGGCCGGGGTGGATCGAGGCCAGATGGAATTCGTTGCTCGGACCATGGGGCTTCAAGATGGCCCGGTCCGTGATGATTACGGCGGGGCCGGCGCCGGGCAATCCCGCCTTCTTGCGGGCATCGCCGCCGTCCAGATATCCGGGCGAGGTAATGAAATCGACCTTTTCCACCAGCCGGTGCTTTTGGTGATTGATGATGATCACCAGGCGTTCCGCCATGGCCGCGATATCCGGCGCGCCGCCCGAACCGGGCAGCTTGACCTTGGGGTCATCGATATCGCCGATGTAGGACGTGTTGATATTGCCGAAGCGGTCCACTTCCGCACCGCCGATGAAACCGGCATGGACCCGGCCGCCGCTTAACAAACCCATGATCTGGATCAGCCCCGTGGTCCAGGCCGCGCCCAGCTGGTTGGGGCCGTCGCACATGGTGTAGAGCATGCCGTCGGCGGGTTCGTACCTGGCGACGCCGCTTTCAAACAAGCCCACGGCGTTGGGCGCGTGGGTCAATCGGGCCACGCCGTAGGCGGTGATTGGCAGGCGCATGCCGACAAAAATCCGCTCTCCATCGGCGATCTGCCGGGCGGCGGCGATGATCATCAGTTCCTGTGTGGAATATTCGTGGGTCACGGGCTTACTCCGTCGCATAGTTGGCGGGGGCGGAGGGGATATCGCCCAGAATACGCAGATCTTCAAGCTGGCCGCCCAGCTTGGCGCGATAGGCCTCGTGATCGGGTAGGTCGCGCACCCATTCATCGCACCAACGGTCGAAATCAGCCGGATCGCGGGTCTCCTTGTGGTAGTCGTGGAAGAAATGGTTGTCCCGCTTCCATTTGCCGATCAGCGGCGCGGGATGACAGGCGGCGGGCACATGACAGACGGCATCGACGCCAAAGCCGGGGATCAGCACCCGGCTGGGGTCGGAGGCGATAACCTCCGGTTCCACGATTTCGTCCGCCAGGACAATGATCTTGTTGGCCGCGATGGAGGCTTCCTGGGTCAGACCGGTAGAGCCCCAAATATGGGAATTGCCCGCTTTGTCGGCCCGCTGCACCACCAGAAAGGCCACGTCGGGCTTCAGGGCCGGCACCAGGGCCACCGGCTCGCCGGAAAACGGATCCTCCGCCAGTCTGATATTCTTGTTGGACTTCATGATGTCGGAACCAAGGATCGTCTTCACCGGTATGTACGGCAGGCCATAGGCGCCCGCGAAAAACGCCATGCCGATGGTAAAGTTGGAATAGTCATTGACCTTGATCGGATGCGGCAGGCCTTTTTCGGCGGCGCGGCGGAAGTTATGTCCCATCCCGCCCGAGACATTACCGACCCAGGCGCCGGTCACTTCGGTGACGCAGCCGGCGCCGATCAGCATATCGGTCGAGATATCGGAAATCGGCGCGATCATGTTCAATTCGCGGCGGCCCTGGCGGATCAATTCGTGGGTCGCGGCAAATGGCACCGCGTTCTCCAACGCAGCGCCGAGCACGATATTGCAGCCATCCTGAACGAAGGTCGAAATGGCTTCCGACAGGCTCATGAATTTGTGGTGATTAATGGTTCCAACTCCCGGCGTGAATTAGTCTTGCTGCCACTTATTCTAAGACAAGGTCGCAAAAACAACTAGAGCAACCCGCGCGGCATTCACCGGCATATTGTTCCGAACACGGGAAGGGGGAGTTGGTGGGACGTTCAATTTCGGGAAAGGTTCAGTACAACACGTCGGCACGGCAATTGACCACGAGTTCGGCGATTGAAGCCTTGTTGGACAGGGCCAAAAGGGTCAGCACCACTTCGGCGATATCATCGGGCTCAATCATTTGGTCAAACGCCATGGTCTCCACGTCTGTCGTCATATCGGTGGCGACATACCCGGGGCACAGTGCGGTACAGCGCACGCCATCATCCCAGCCGGCATGGCGGGTTGCATGTGACAGGGCGACGGCGGCGAATTTGGTCATGGAGTAACCGATGCCATCGCTATACACCGCTTTTCCGGCAAGGGAGGCCATGTTGATGATCCGTCCCGCACCGCAGCGGCGCAGGTGCGGCAGCGCCGTGCGGGTCATCGACAATGGCGCCTTTACATTGACGGCCCACATACGGTCCAGCACTTCGTCGTTTTCATCCTCGACGGAAACGTCTTCCGCGATACCGGCGTTGTTCACAAGACCGTCCAGGCGGCCGAAGCGTTCCACTGTCGCGGCGACCCATTGGCGGTGGGTTTCGAAATCCTCTGCATCGTAACGGCCCGTCAACACACGTTCCGGTGCCCAGCCGCCGGTCACCTCCGCCAGCGAGTCCGGGTCCCGGGCGCCAAGGCTCAGGTTAAATCCGGCATCGTAGAGCGTTTTCGCGACAGCAAGGCCGATACCGCGGTTGGCGCCGGAGATCATTATGACACGGCCATCGGGAGCTAACATATGCAGGAACCTTTCATCAGGAACTTATCGGGTCAATCGTAGAACGCCACGCAACGCACCTCGATGCTCCATCGTTCGGGCGCATCTGCCGGTGTCGTCGGGTCTTCGAAGGCACTGTGAAAACTGAACGTACAGGGTGTGTCCTCGTCTACCGCGTCCGGATTGACGCCGTTGGAACGGGCAAGCTCTCCGGATGAATCCCATTGCTTGATCAGCAATGCCTCGTCACGTGTCAGGTCCGGGTAAAAGTACCATTGATGACCGTCCCCGTGTTTCGCGAAGTAGTTCTCGCCAACGCGGTCATGGTAGTGAATTTCGAAGACAACCAGATCCTCCGGCCGCACACTTGCGGCATCGCACAGTGCCAGCGGATGGGTCGCCACCGGCTCTGGGGCAATGTTCCGCCAAACATTGATGATGGCGTATCGGCCGCCGCTTAAAATGCGCTCAACCCGGTCCGGGTCGAGTAGCGATTCCTTATCGGACAGCAGCGAGCGCAAGGTGTCGTTCGCGCCCGGTGGCTCCGTCAGATCGCGCAGTCGTTGAGGCGCGCTTGTCAGGGTGTAGTCGCCATGTACCACATGGGCAGGACCTTGCACCTGTTGGCCGCCCTCGATACGCCGCTTGCTTTCCTTGCCGGCGGCTGATCGTACATTGTGATCGAACGCGGCGACGAAGCTGGCGCCGCTTGCCTCACGCAGGATTTCAACGCATTGGGGATAATACTCGCGCACCACCTGATCGTGATTGAAAAAGTCCAGATCCGGCGTCTCCAACGTGCACGCGCGAACTTCGAAGCCGTTAGCGGCCAATGTGCATGGTGCCGTTGCCTCCAGCTTACGGGCATCCTGCACGGGCATGCGCCGTTCCTCAAGATCGACGCCATCCCAGCCGGCATCGCTGCCGTCCTTGTCGCGGCGCGTCAACACCTTGCCGTTGCGATAAATCGAAGGTTCGGCGGACGCCGCCATGTATTTGAACGATCCCATGCGGACCGTTTCCCCGGCCGCGTTACGCGCTGTGTCTGATGCCGAACTCATGGCTGGAAATTTCCTTCTCACGTTTACGATCCGAACTATCGTCACTTGATCGACAGCAGCATAAGCATTCCGGGTTGGTTGCGAAAGCGCACGATTGATGGCCGACATCACCAATTCTTGAGCGAACAAAACTTCTTGGTGGCGCGGGGCGATAAGGACTATGAAAGAGGCGATTTTTGTCTGGTCAAAGGAACGACAGTGAACGGATATATTGAAACCTTCCGCGGCGACGTTGCCACATGGGAAGTGGATGCCACGGAGCATTTTACCGTTGCCTATTACTACGAGAAGTTCGAGGCGGCGACCTGGCGCTACCTGCATGAAGCCGGCGTCGACCCGGCGGCCGCGCGAACCATCGCGGCCTTGACCCATTACAAGGCCGAGCTGCGCAACCGCGATATCTACAGGGTCGAGACGGCCCTGATCGACGGTGGCGACACTCCGACCATCGCCCACAAACTGTTTAACGACGAAACAGGTGCCCTCTGCACGGCGATGCAGCAAACCCTCGCCGGTGTAAGCTTGCCCGGGCCGGCCGTCGCCTGGGATGGCGATGCGCGCGAGGACCGATCCATACCGGGGGATGAGGCCAAATGGGTTCCGTCCCTGCGCAATATGGCCCGCCCCGAAGAGGCCGACTGGGTCGGCAATCTGTCGCTGCCCGGCTATATACACCGCTTTTCTACCGCCAATAGTTTCATCATGGCGGACTTCGGCATGACGCCCGACTATATGACGAAAAGCAGGGTTGGGCTGTCGACGTTCGAATTCCAGCTGATTTTCCACGAACAGGTCAAACCCGGCGACATGATCGACATTGAAAGCTGCATCGCCCAGCTTGGCGGCTCGTCGGTACGTTTCTGCCACCGTATGCGCAACGCGGCGACCGGCGCGGATATCGCCAGCCTCAGCCAATTCGGCGTGCAGCTTGACCTTGATGCGCGCCGGCCTTCACGCATCGCCGACGATTTGCGGGAGCGGGCCGAGGCGTTGTTGAACGCCAGCTGAACGGAAGCGGAGGGACCGCGTTAGGTGATGAAGGCTCCGTTTTATGGCTGGATTGTCGTGGGCTGCGCGTTTGTCGTGCTGTTCCTGACGTACGGCGTGCAATATTCCTTTGGCGTCTTTGTTCCAGCCATGGTGGACGATCTGGGCTGGCAACGCGCCAGTCTGGGCGGCGCGTTCTCTTTATACAGCCTGGTCTATACCGGCTTCAGCCTGCTCAGCGGACGGTTGACGGATACGCTCGGGCCCCGGCGGGTGATCGGTCTGGGCGGTATCTTGCTGGGCCTTGGCATCATGGCCACCAGTCAAATTACGGCGCAATGGCAGCTTTATATCGCTTACGGCATTGTCGCCGCCCTTGGCATGAGCACCGCCTATATTCCCTGCAACATGACCGTGGTCCGGTGGTTTCACCGCAAGCGCGGTCTGGCGCTCGGTGTCGCTTCATGCGGCGCCAGTTGCGGCATTCTGGCCGTCCCGATGTTGGCATCATACATGATCGCCCATGCGGGCTGGCGGGTGGGATTGCTTGTCTTGGGCGCGAGTATGTTCGTCCTCATCAATGTGGTTGCCCGTTTCATGGTGCGCGGTCCGGAAATGAAGGGGCTGCTGCCCGATGGCGCGACCGACGCGTCGTTGACGGATGGTCATGACGGCGCCCCGGTCCCGGATGAGGCCGACGGCTGGACCCTGCGTCAAGCGCGAAAGACGGTAACTCTTTGGATGTTTCTGCTGGCCTTTGCCGTTGTGCTTCTCACGGTCACCGTGCCGTTCGTTCACATGCCATTTTTTGCCAGGGACATTGGCCTGTCCGCCATGGGCGGCGCGATGGCGGTCAGCGTTACCGGTTTGTTTGCCTTGCTCGGCAGCATCGTGCTTGGGGCTCTGTCGGACCGTATCGGCCGTAAGGCGGCAATGGTGCTCGCATTGTCCCTGCAGCTCGCGGCGTTTCTGATTTTTGTCGTGGCGAATGGTTCCGTCGTCCTCTATGTCGGGGCGGCGGCG
>JABIRL010000300.1 GCA_018667855.1 Rhodospirillaceae bacterium | reverse complement strand
TCATCCACGATATTGACCGCCCGACCCTGGCCTATCACGACCACAACGCCGCCCGCATTCGCCCGCGCCTCATGGAACGCCTGATAAAGGGCGAAATTGTGGCGCTGGTCAGCGATGCGGGCACGCCCCTGATCTCGGACCCCGGTTACCGACTGGTCAACGAGGCGCGCGAGGCCGGGGTGGCGGTGACCGCGCTGCCGGGCGCCTCCGCACCCATGGCCGCCCTGGCCAGCGCCGGGTTGCCGACCGACAAGTTTTTGTTCGCGGGGTTTTTGCCGGCGAAAAGTGTCGCCCGCCGCCGGGCTCTGGGGGAACTGGCAGCGGTGCCGGCGACCCTGGTTTTTTTCGAATCGGCCTCGCGTCTTGCCGCATCCCTGGCTGACATGGCAGCCGAACTGGGTACGCGCGAGGCCGCCGTGCTTCGCGAACTGACCAAAAAATTTGAAGAAGCCCGCCATGGCAATCTGCCTGATCTGGCCACGCACTATCGGACGGCGGGACCGCCAAAGGGCGAAATCGTCGTGCTGGTGGCCCCCCCGGATAGCCGGGCGGTTGCCTTGGATCAGGCGGAAATCGACGCCCTGTTGCTGGCGGCGCTGGCTCAGGGCAGTGTTAAGGATGCCGCCGCTGCCCTGGTCGAACGCACGGGCCTGCCGCGCCGGGCCTTGTATAACCGGGCCTTGGCCTTGCGCGGCGATGCGGTGGATGTTTCGCCCGCGGATGCGGGGGATGACTTGCACACACGCGCGGAGGATGAATAGACTGACCCATGGCAGAGGCAAAAGACGCGGTGGGAAAGCCACGCCGGCGCGCCTATCGTGCCGGGCGCCGGGCGGAAATGATCGCCGCGGCGTTGTTGCGCCTGAAGGGTTACCGCATCCTGGCCCGAGATTATCGTGCAGGTGTTGGCGAATTGGATATAGTGGCCCGGCGTGGCCGATTGTTGGCGGTGATCGAGGTAAAGCGGCGGCGCGATATGGCCACGGCTCTGGCGGCGGTGACGGCCCGGCAGCAGCGGCGCATTACCCGTGCGGCGCAGGCATTCCTGGCCCGGCATATTGGGCTGGCTGACTTGGATCTTCGGTTCGACGTCATCGCGGTGCTGCCCTATCGGTTGCCAAGGCATATTAAGGATGCCTGGCGGCCCTGATGCAGGTTTAGGCCGGCGGTGAAGTTCGGCGGAGTTTGGTGGATTTTCGGGAATGGGAAGAGGTGAGGTGATGAAAGCGTGGGCCAGAAAGTTTTGCCTGGGCGTAACCTTGGCCGCTCTGACGGGTGGTCTGGGTGGCTGCGCCTCGGCGGTGATTGGAAGTGGTGCCACGGTGGGCCTGGCGGCGGCGCAGGAGCGCACGGTCGGTCAGGCGGTGGAGGATACCGCCATCCTGGCAGAGATCAATCACCACCTGCTGCAGCGTTCGGAGGTCCTGTTCGCCAACGTTGATGTGGAGGTGGTGGAAGGCCGGGTACTGTTGACCGGTAATGTTCGTGATCCCGGCAGCAGGGTCGAAGTCGCCCGCATGGCATGGCAGGCCCAGGGCGTGCGCGAGGTTCTGAACGAACTTGAAATCAGCGATCAAAGTTCGCTCCGCAATTATGCCAAGGATGTCTGGATTACCACCCAGTTGAAGATCAAATTGCTGGGCGATGCTGAAATCTCGGCGATCAATTATTCTGTCGATACCCTGAATAGCGTGGTTTATCTGTTTGGTATCGGACAAACACAGGCGGAACTGGACCGCGCCACCGGCCATGCCCGCAATATCCGCGGCGTTTCCAAGGTGGTCAGCCATGTGATCCTGAAGGACGATCCGAAGCGAAATCAATAAGCGGCGCCCGATATAGCCGGCGCATTGTAAACCGCGCATTGTAAACAGCGCCCTGTAAACGGCGCACAATGACAATATAGAGGAGCCGCCATGAGCCTTGCCGTGGCCATACAGATGGACGCGATCGAGCCCATCGACATCAACGCCGACAGTACCTTCGCCCTGGCCGAGGAAGCCCAGCGCCGTGGACATCGTCTGTATCACTACCTGGTTAAGGATCTAAGCCTGAAAACCGGGCGGGTGGTGGCCTGGGGGCGGACTTTGCAGGTGCGGCGCGAGGTTGGCAACCATGCCAGCATGGGCCCAATGGAAGAATTAGACCTGGCGGAAATGGACGTGGTGCTTATGCGTCAGGATCCGCCCTTCGATATGGCCTATATCACCGCTACGCATGTGCTGGAGCACATCCATCCCAAGACCCTTGTGGTGA
>JABIRL010000024.1 GCA_018667855.1 Rhodospirillaceae bacterium | reverse complement strand
GTGGCGGCAGCTGCCGAGCAGGCGGCGGTGAATGTCCAAACGGTTGCGTCGGCGTCCGAGGAACTGACCGCTTCCATCAACGAAATCAGCCAGCAGGTCAGCGGGGCCTCCCATATGGCTATGGATGCCAGTGGAATTGCCGAAAAAGTGGCGGAGCAGGTTACGGAGCTGAAAGTAGCCGGCGATCAAATTGAAAATGTCGTTGGCCTGATCACCGATATTGCGTCGCAAACAAACTTGCTGGCCCTGAATGCAACGATCGAGGCGGCGCGCGCCGGCGAAGCCGGTAAAGGTTTCGCGGTTGTTGCGAACGAAGTAAAAAACCTGGCATCCCAGACGGCCAAAGCGACGGATGAAATCCGCGGCTATGTGGCAAGCATTCAAACCGCGACCGAAAATACGGTTTCGGGTATTTCAGAGGTCGCCACCAAAGTGGATGAAATCGAACAGGCTAATTCGGCCGTTTCCGCGGCGGTCGAAGAACAGAGCGCGGCAACCGGCGAGATTGCCCGCAATATAGAAGAGGCCTCGGCCGGTACGACGGAAGTTACGACTAATATCGTCGGCGTCAATACCGCCTCGCAGGAAACGGGCGCCGCGGCAACCCAGCTCAACGGCGCGGCCATGGAGCTATCGTCGCAATCCGAAACCCTGCGAACGGTCGTCAGTGATTTCCTTGGCTCGGTACGAAAAGTCGTTTAACCGACAGGAAATTGAATCCGGTCCCGGTTATCGTCCGGCGGTGATATTCATACGGTGATCATGCCATGGATCGGCCTGCGTTCACCCCAACGCAGGCCGTGTTTTCGAGAATGCAAGAATGACCCCTCATTTAACTTTCAGTTTGTAGCCGACGGTCAGCCATAATTTGTTGATATCAGTGGAAAAATTATCGGCTTCATAGTCGGCATACTGCACGCTTAAGGTGATGGGGCCAAAATTCGTGGCAAACGACTTAGCGATTCCAATATCCCATTCGTCGCCGTAATCGATACTGCCATCGTCGTCGCTGAACTGATGATAGGCACCGAACAATTTTATACCGCCGACCCCGCCAATTTTGGGCAACGTGGTCTTGGCCTTGCCATACAGATCCCGCAGTCCGGCCGCCGGCGTGGTCAGGAACTGGTCGGTGATACCGTTAAATTTGTGCAAGGTGGCCAATGGCGTGCGAAAGGATTGGGTGCCGTTGCCGTCCAACTGCTCGACACCGGCAATTAAGCGCCAGGCACCGTAACCCAGGCCCGGCTCGGCATTGTAGTACCACAGATCGAAATCACCGGTGTTGTTGCCATGATCATCCTGACGGGCCATGCCGCCCGCAAAGAAGGCGGTCAGGCCCCCATCCAGTTTTCTTTTCGCGTTGATCAGAACGCCATAGCTGGCGGTCGAATTAGCAGCCTGGTTGGCGCGGTCGTAATCCAGCAGCAATACGAAAGGCGTCACCACAAGCGGCTTAAGACCGCTATATTGGGCGCGTAGGCCGTGCCCTTTCAGGTTCAGGCGCCCAGCGGATGAATCCCGCCCGAAGATACGATGCGCCTCTTCCATGAAGAGATATTCCAAGCTTGTGTCCGTCAGCGCATCAGTATTGAAACGCACGGCATCGAAGGTCTGTTCATTTTGACGGAAGCCCACATTGCCTATAAACCGCGCATTGTCCCAAATGACGCGCTGGCGTCCTAGCTTGAAGGTCGAATCGGGAATAGTGCCGTCCGCAATCAAGTAGAGCTGATTGAGGGCAAAGTCCTCTGGGTCGGCGACGA
The DNA here is from genome assembly GCA_018667855.1 of Rhodospirillaceae bacterium. Lineage (GTDB taxonomy): Bacteria > Pseudomonadota > Alphaproteobacteria. Next base: position 13,384 of record JABIRL010000024.1, on the reverse strand, counting down.
CGGGATATCGTGTGTCACCATTGATGGTGTCATTGAAATTGGTCCCGCCGATGGTTTCAATCCAGTCGACGTCGAAAGCCGCGCCAACACCATAAACCCGCCCGGTTTCATAACCCGCCCGAACCCGTGCTGTATTGGCTGCCGCCTCCTTTGACCGACCATTCTGTTCAACCAGTTCGCTTCGCAGCCGTACATCCAGAATAGCCTTGCCGTCGCGGACAATGGCCGCCATGTCTTCGGCCCGTGTTGGCGCGGATATACCGATTGGAACCAGAGCGGCGGCGACAAACATCGCAAAATATTTCGTGAACATGACAAACCCCTTTGCAGCTAAGGGCGCATATTAGTCGTCGTTCATTAACCACACCTTGATCCGACTCAATGTTTTTCTGAATTGATAGCGGCACTTCGTCGCGGTTTGCACCGCATAGCGGCGTTGGGTTGTCGATGGTTTAAGCCTTAACCGAGCGGCAGGACAGACACCCCAATCGCCCACTCGTGACCCAGCAACAGGATCACCAGAAATAGCGCCACGCCGCCGCCGATCCGACCCCAGCCGATTTCGTTCAGAGTTACCTTGTTCCGGCCTTGGATGATGGCGGCAAACGGCAGCCAGGATGTTTGCTGTATGAAATGCGGCCAGGTATCGGGGTATTTGGCGGCTCGTTTGGCGTCAATTTGCAGCGGCCCAATCAGGGACAAGGCCAGAAAGCCGCCAAACATAATCACCGATGCCAGATCACCGTTTGCCAGAATATGGGCGATGGACCAGATCGTCACACCAACCAGAAAGGGATGCCGGGTAACCTTGATGATACCCCGCGCGGATTGTTCATCACGCAACGCCTTCTCACCGCCCGTCGCTGTTGGGTTCGGGGTACTGGAAGCCAGAGCAGCCAGAACAATAGCCACCAGCATCAGCGGTATGGCGAGCATTTTCAGCGCCGTCACATCAGCCCATAGCTCCACATGCGGCGCGGCGGCGTAGGCCAAGATACACCAGAACAGTGCCCCGGCGGAAAGCAGTGAAAACAGGGCCATATAAGGCCCCTGCCCGATCTTGCCGACAATAACAGCCCGCAGGCCGGTGCCCGAAATTACGGCATGTATGCCAACGAATAACAGGCTGGCCAACAACAGGCTTACCATGGCAATTTTCTCCCCGTGGGCGGTTATTCCCGAAACTAGGTCAATTCGAGGCTGAAGGGCACCTTTTTCAAATCCTGATCGCTTGATCACTCCGCTGTAAACATTCATAAGATGGATTCACAGCAGCAACAATCGCGACAGGACCTTCAATGACCGAAACAGAAAAATTTGACGTCGTGATCAGCGGCGGACGGCTAATTGACGGTTCAGGCGCTCCTGCCCGTGACATGGACGTGGCCATATCCGGCGATCGGATCGCCGCCGTCGCAACGCCCGAAAACGCCTCCCATTGGTGGGGGGACCTATCCATTGATGCCTCCGACAGGGTGTTGGCGCCGGGCTTCATCGACGTCCATACCCATGATGACAATGCAGTGCTTGACACACCCACCATGCCGGCAAAATTAAGCCAGGGCGTGACCACGGTAATCGTCGGCAATTGCGGCATCTCACTCGCGCCGATTAACAATATTGATCCGCCGCCGCCCCTGAACCTGCTGGGCGGGCGTGACCGCTTCCGTTTTGATAACATGGCGGACTACTTGGCGGCGGTGGAGGAAACCCGGCCAAGCGTCAATGTCGCCGCCCTGGTTGGTCACGGCACCTTGCGGGTCGGGGCCATGGATGATCTTACAAAAGTGGCAAACGCCTCTGAAATCGAGGTCATGCGCGAAAAACTGGCGGTTTCCCTGGAAGCCGGCGCCATCGGGATGAGCACGGGGCTGTATTACAAGACTTCGGCCGCGGCCAGTACGGAAGAAGTTATTGCCCTGGCCAAAGTGGTGGGCGCCGCGGGCGGCATTTACACGACGCATATGCGTAACGAAGCCGATAATATCATTACCTCGCTGGAGGAAACCCAGACCACCGGACAACAGGCCAAAGTGCCCGTGGTGATCTCCCACCATAAATGTTCGCAACCTGAAAATTGGGGCCGCAGTGGGGAGACCCTGGCATTTATCGAGGAAGCGCGAAATTCAACCACCATCGGGCTGGATGCCTATCCCTATTCGGCCAGTTCAACGGTGCTGGATCCCGATTGGGTCAACGACAGGATCCGTGTCATGATCACCACGTCCAAGCCGCACCCGGAAGCCACGGGACGTGATTTGGCCGATCTTGCCGAGGAATGGGATCTCTCTTTGAAGGAAGCGGCCGTTAAGCTGTCGCCGGCGGGCGCTATCTATTTTCAGATTGATGAAGACGACGTCCAGCGCATCCTCGCCTATCCCCCGACCATGATCGGTTCCGACGGCCTGCCCCATGACGAGCACCCCCATCCCCGGCTTTGGGGTACATTCCCCCGGGTATTGGGGCACTACTGCCGTGATCTTGGTATTTTTGATCTGGAAACTGCCGTGCACAAAATGACCGGCTTGCCGGCCCAAACCTTTGGCCTGGCCGATCGCGGCGTGGTTCGGGAAGGCGCTTATGCCGATCTCGTGGTCTTCAATGCTGAAAAGGTTCAGGATATGGCGACCTTTGAAAAACCTCTGCAACAGTCAAAGGGTATTGACTATGTTTTCGTCAACGGCACCCTGTCACTGATGCTTGGCAATCTTTGTCCCGACAGGGCGGGCCAGGTGGTGCGAAACATATGAAATGGGCGTGAAAAACTATTGTGTTTGCCGCCGTTACAAGTATTCTCGGAACCGGTTAAATGAAAGCATCCGATGGGGACAACCAAGGCGGATGCGGTAAATTATTTTGGGAGAACAGGCGCATGGCGCAAACAAAAGCGGCCGATCATACAGCAGTCGTACAAATCCGGGCCACGCAGGTCGTGCAGGCCAGTCTCGCCGCTCTTTTGGGCATTGCACTGTTCGTCGGCGTGGCTTTGTCCAGCCCGACAGCCGTCCATAATGCCGCCCACGATTCCCGCCACGGTATTTCGGTGCCCTGCCACTAGACCGTTTCTCCACAGGCTCTGAAATGGACTTCTTTAAATCCATATTACTAAGCGCCTTGCTGGCCGGCGTAATTGCCGGTACAGCGTTGACCGGGTTACAGGCATTGAAAGTCTATCCTTTGATTTTCGCGGCCGAGGTTTTTGAGGATGCCGGTCAAGCCGAAAGCAATCCGGTTGCATCCAGCCATTCACACGAACAAGGCAATCAGCTTGCTTCGGGCCATAAACACGGCGACGAGGGCGAAGAATGGGCGCCCGCCGATGGTGGCGAACGTTTGCTGTTCTCTTTGCTGGCGAATGTATTGATTGGCGTGGCCCTTGGCCTGGTTCTTGCGGCCATTTTTGCGCTGCGTCACGTGGCGGACTGGCGCCAGGGCGTGGTTTGGGGCGTGGGCGGATTTATTGCCGTTAATTTGGCGCCCGCGTTTGGGTTACCGCCCGAACTTCCCGGCATGCCGGCAGGTGAATTATTGGCGCGTCAGACTTGGTGGTTGGCGACCGCGCTATTGACCGCGTGCGGTATCGCCGCCGTATTTCTGAGTCGTGGTATGATCTGGCGTGTCGGCGGTGTGGTCTTAATCGCCCTGCCACATTTTATTGGCGCACCACACCCCGCTACTCTGGAAAGCGGCGTTCCGGCCAATCTGGCGGCTGACTTTGCAACCGCCAGTCTGGCGACCAATCTCGTTTTTTGGGCCATTCTAGGCATTCTGACGGCGGAAATTATGGCCCGCCTCGCACGCCCATCCGAACCGGAACTCGCCTAGACCTTAATCTGATTTTTCCGCCACGCCGGCGTCGGCGAAACTGGCCATGCCCGCATGGGTGGCCAAGGCCGCGCGCAGCAGCGGGATCGCCGTGGCGGCGCCTGAACCCTCGCCCAGCCGCATACCCAAATCCAACAGCGGCGACAGCCCCATGCGTTGCAGCAACCGGATATGTCCCGGTTCCGCGGACACATGGGCGGCCCAACAATGGTCCAGAAAATCCGGCGCGGCGGCATGCATCGGCGCCAGCGCGGCAGTGGCCACATAACCATCGATCAAAACCGGAATGTGGGCCCCCCGCGCCGCCAGGGCGGCCCCCGCCATGGCGGCCAGCTCCCGCCCACCCAGACAACGGGCAATTTCAAGCGGATCACTCAGAATATCAGTATGACGGGACCGCCCCAGTGCCACGGCCTCCGCCTTGCGGGCCAGGCCCGCATCATCGACGCCGGTGCCGCGCCCGGTCCAGTCGCCTGCTTCACCGGCGTATAGCGCATGGGCAATGGCGGCGGAAACAGTGGTGTTGCCAATACCCATCTCGCCGATACAAACCAAGTCCGCATCATCATCCACCTGCGCCATGCCCTGGCCCAAAGCATCCAGAAATTCGTCCCAGCTCATGGCCGGGCCTTGGGTGAAATCGGCGGTCGGGCGATCCAAGTCCAGATCCAGAACCTTTAATTCGGCATTGGCGGCTTTGCAAAGCTGATTGATGGCCGCGCCCCCGGTCGTGAAATTCGCCACCATCTGCACCGTGACCTCGGCCGGAAAGGCCGATACCCCACGCGCGACAACGCCGTGGTTGCCGGCAAATATCAGCATCTGAACCTTGTCCAGACGTGGTACCTCCCGCCCCTGCCATGCGGCCAGCCACAGGGCCAGGTCTTCCAGCCTGCCCAGGGCCCCCTGGGGTTTGGTCAACAGATCATTGCGCGCCTTGGCGTCCGCCCGTGCGGCCCCATCCGCCTGTGGCAGCTCGGTCAGCATCAGGCGTAGTTCCTCGTAAGTTTGCGGCATGTTGGTCCTTGAATTCCTATGTTGTCGTTGTTTGATCGATGTCGATCAGATGAATGAAACTGCCCATGATCTTACCTTTTCGCAGGCCGACCTGTTGTTCCTGCTCCCCCAGGGCATCCGTTACTGCGTAGAGGCTTGGGCCCTTTTCGCGCCCAACGCTGGCATAATGGAACTCGTGGCCGCGATATTGCGTTCCCTTTGCGCCCAAAACGCCCGCCTCCCGCAACGTCATTTGCCGATAGCCGAGATGCAGTTTTCGCTTGGCAAAAGAGGTTTCCAAATTCAGCAGCCCGGCCATGGCGTGATGGACACCGTCACCGTCCACGACCCCCTGGCCCAGAACCATATAGCCGCCGCATTCACCGAGAATAACCGTCCCATTTTCGCCGGCCTCGCGCAGACCGGTCAGAAATATTCGGTTGGCGGCCAGCGTCGCGGCATGCAGTTCGGGATACCCGCCGGGCAGATAAACCGCATCAGCATCCGCGTCCGGGCCTTGATCCGCCAAAGGTGAAAAGAAACTAATGTCCGCGCCTTTGGCCCGCCAATCATCGAGCACATGGGGATAGCAAAAGCCGAAAGCAATATCGCGGGCAACGGTAATACGCTGACCCAGGGGCGGTATCGAAGGGGCCTGTGCTGTTTTATCCAACGTAGGCCTGGCGGCGATGGCCTGTAAACCGGCAAGGTCGAGATCCCGCGAGAGAACATCAGCGGCATGATCGAGCAACTGATCCAAGTCTTCCCGTTCACTGGCCTGTACCAGACCTAGGTGACGCTCGCGTAAGGTTAGTTCGGGATCGGACGCCAAAATGCCAAAGACCTTGATATTGGCACTTTGGCAGGCTTCGACCAGCAGCTTGCGATGGCGGGGGCTGGCAACTTGGGTGAAAATCACACCGGCGACATTGACGTCCGAGCGAAAATTGGTGAAGCCTTGGGCCAGCGCCGCGACGGACGCGCCCTGTCCCTTGGTGCTGATAACCAGCACAACGGGCAACCCAAGGGCGGCCGCCAGATCAGCGGTGGAACCATCGCCACTGACCGCGCCATCGAACAGCCCCATGACGCCCTCGATAAGAAAGCCGCCGTCCGACTGTGAAATCAGGTGCCCCAGTCGATCCGGTGACATGGCCCAGGGATCCAGATTGCGACAGACCGTTCCCGCGGCGGCGGACAGGAAACCGGGATCAATATAGTCGGGGCCAACCTTGTACGGCGTCGCGGTCAAGGCTTCACGGCGCAGCAGACGAAGCAGCGCGGCCGAAACCAGGGTTTTGCCGGAATTGGAGCTGGGCGCGGCAAGGATCCAGCCGCGTGCCGGTTCAATCATGCTTGAACGGCGCCTTTTCGCCCAACTCTCCCGCATCGAACCAATCGAGGCTGGCATGCAGATCAACCACATCGCCCACGGCGATCAACACCGGCGCCTCGATCCCCGATGTCTCCGCCGCCTCGACACAGCTGCCTATGGTGGTAATGACCACATGCTGGGCCGGCGTTGCGGCCTTGGAAATCAGCGCCATGGCCTGATCCCGCGGCCGGCCGGCGGTAACAAGCTGGTCTTGGATCGTCGGAAGTTGTTTCAGACCCATGTAAAAAACCAGCACAGGAGACCCCTGTGACAAGGCAATCCAGTCAATACCGTCATGTCGTCCCGTAATGGTGTGACCGGTGATAAAACTAACGACGGTATTCACGGCCCGGTGGGTGGCCGGAATACCGGCATAGGCCAGACCGCCGACACCGGCGGTGATGCCGGGAATAATGCGAAAGGGGACGTTTTCCCGGGCCAGCGCCAGGGCTTCCTCCCCACCCCGGCCAAAGACAAAGGGATCGCCGCCTTTTAGGCGCAGGACCCGTTTATCCTGCCGCGCCAATTCAATCAGACGCAGGGAAATATCTCTTTGCTGAGGCGATGGCTTGCCACCTCTTTTGCCGGCGTATTCCAGGCGCTCGGGCGCTTCGAGCGCATCGAGTATCTGGCGGGATACAAGGGCGTCATAAATGATTACATCCGCCTGGCGAATGGCGTTGACCGCATGCAGGGTCAACAGACCCGGATCGCCCGGCCCGGCGCCCGCCAGCCAGACTGTGCCGGGTTCAAACGTCGGCATGGGCCCAAAATTCGTTGTCACGTCTTCCGCCTTTTCCCGCTTGCAGCGAAGCTCGATGCATGCCTATTGCAGGGGTGAAGGACGATCAAGAGGTTTTCGAGGGTATGACGGAGAAAGAGGAAATAAACACGCCTCTGCGGCGCGGCTGGACCACGGGAGCCTGCGCCACGGCGGCGGCCAAGGCCGCATATCACGCCATATTAACCGGCGATTTCCCCGACCCAGTGGAGATCACCCTGCCCGGTGGCAAGAACGTCGCCTTCTGCCTCAGTCGCGAGAAGATAACGACGCGTGGTGCCATGGCGGCGGTGGAGAAGGACGCCGGCGACGACCCTGATGTGACCCATGGCGCGACCGTTCACGCCTGGGTCCACCAACGGCCCGACGACGGTGGCGGCATTCGCTATATCGCGGGTCAGGGCATCGGCACGGTCACCAAAGCCGGATTGCCCGTCGCGGTGGGAGACGCCGCCATCAATCCCGTGCCCCGTTCCATGATAGCGGCTGAATTGACCAAGCTGGCCGAGACCGCGGGCAGGCCGGCCGACCTGGATGTGGAAATATCGGTCCCCCAGGGCGAACGCATGGCGCGGCGGACCATGAACCCGCGCCTGGGCATACTTGGCGGTATCTCCATTCTGGGCACCACGGGTGTGGTCATTCCCTATTCCTGCGCCGCCTGGATCGCCTCCATCCATCAAGGTATCGACGTGGCCCGTGCCGCCGGTCTGAAGCACCTGGGCGCGGCAACCGGCCGTACTTCAGAGGCCGCCTTGCAGGCGTTCTACGATTTTGACGAAAGCGCGCTGATCGATATGGGTGATTTCGCGGGCGGTATGTTGAAATACCTGCGCCGTCACCCAGTTGAGAAACTGACCCTCGCGGGCGGCTTCGCCAAGATATCGAAACTGGCCAGGGGGCACATGGATCTACATTCCAAACGCTCGGAAGTGGATTTCGCCTGGCTGGCGGTCCTGTCGGCTGACGCGCCCGAAATCGCGGCGCTTTGCCATCAGGCCAATACGGCGGCGGAGGTTCTGGCGGCGGCGCAATCAGCCGGATTTGCCCTGGCCGACAAAATTGCTGTTCTGGCGCGGGGGGAAGCGGCCAAAATCTGCCACGACGCAACGGAAATTGAAGTTTTGATTTTTGACAGCACCGGCAAACTCGTCGGGCGCGGCGATGGCTAAGCCGGTACTGTTGATACTGGGCGGCACCGCATTGGCGGCGGAGCTGGCGCGACAGGCATCGGCCATGGGTATCGCCACCATCTATTCCCTCGCCGGGCGGACACGCGCCATCCCAATAGCCGGTGTTGAAATGCGCAGCGGCGGCTTTGGCGGCGCCGAACAGCTGGCGGCCTATCTTTCCCGCAGCAATATCACCATGGTGGTTGATGGAACACACGCCTATGCGGCGCAAATTTCCCGCAATTCAGAAGCCGCCTGTAACACAGCCGAAATACCGCTTCTACGCCTGCAGCAACCGGCTTGGGAGCGGCAGGACGGTGATCATTGGATCAACGCAACCGATATAGCGGCGACGCGGGAGTTGGCGGCTGATCTGGCGTTAGACATTGCCGGGCGTGTATTCGTCACCACCGGCCGGCAGGCCATGGGCCAATTCGCCGACGATCGACGCTGCTGGTGGCTGTCCCGCGTCATTGCGCCGGGGCCTGATTTGCCCATACTCGCCAACGGTCAGTACATCTTTGCCCGAGGACCATTTGCTTTGGCGGATGAATCGCGGCTGCTGCGGGAATACGAAATCTCGGCCGTGATCTCCAAGAACGCGGGCGGTACGGCAACCTATGCGAAGATCGAGGCCGCGCGGGAACATGGACTGCCGGTTATCATGATTGACAGGCCATCAGCCGGTACCGCGCCCCTTGCAACCGACACTGAGGCCGCGCTGACCTGGATGCGGGCGCGTATCGTTTAGCCTATGGGACGCAGAATATGCTTGTGATCGGGTGCGTAGAGGCGGCTGTCGGTGGCGTCATTATCAGCCAGAACCCGCCCAACCAGGACCAACGCCGTGCGCGTTAATTTCGCGGCGCGGGTTTTCTCGCGAATATCCGCCAGGGTGCCCCGGATAATTTCCTGATCAGGCCAGCTGGCCCGGTAGACCAGGGCCACGGGGCAGTCGGCGCCATAATGGGGGATCAGATCGCGGCAAACCTGACGTAAATTCCGGGCCGACAGATGGATGGCCAATGTAGCACCCGAACGGCCTAATTCAGCCAACTCTTCGCCCGGCGGCATGGCCGAGCTTTTCATGGCGGTTCGGGTCAAAACGATGGTCTGGCTGACATCCGGCAAAGTCAATTCCAACCCCAGGGCGGCCGCGGACGCGGCGAAGGCCGGTACGCCCGGGGTAATTGTGTAATCAATATTCAATTGCTTCAGACGCCGGATCTGTTCCCCGATGGCGCCGTAAAGTGACGGATCACCCGAATGCACACGGGCCACGTCCTGGTCTTGTTCGTCCGCCTGCGCAATCTCCGTCATGATCTGATCCAGATTAAGGGACGCCGTGTCGATCACCCTGGCATCCTGTGGCGCAAAGGCGACGACCTCCTCCGGCACCAGGGATCCGGCATAAAGGCAGACCGGGCAACGGGCAATCAGATCGCGGCCCCGCAAAGTGATCAAATCGGCCGCACCGGGGCCCGCGCCAATGAAATGCACGGTCATTGGCTTGCCGCCTTTGTCATCTTGGCCGCATAGCCGCGCGGGGTATAGACGGACCAGGTGCCGTCGCCCCGCCGTCTGGCGCGGGTTTCGGATGAGCCGATCATCACCAGTGTCAACATATCGACATCGTCCACCTGTAATTCTTTCAACGTCAGTACCGTCAGGGTCTCGCCCGGCCGTCCCAGATCACGGGCCAAAACGACCGGCGTATCCGCCGGGCGATGGCGCAACAAAATATCCCGCGCCAGGGCCAAAAGATCACGCCGCCGCTTGGACACGGGATTATAAAACGAGATCACAAAATCGCCCGCCGCCGCCGCCTCGACCCGCTTCAGAATATCCGCGCGCGGGGTCAGCAAATCCGACAGCGAGATGGCGCAAAAATCGTGTCCCAACGGCGCCCCGGCCTTCAAGGCAGCCGCCTGCATGGCCGATATACCGGGCGAAAGGCTAATTGATATGCGCCCCCATGCCGCCGGCGCTTCGTCCCGGTCCAGCAGTTCGTGGGCCAGGGCGCCCATGGCATAGACACCGGCATCCCCCGACGAGACCAGGGCCACGTTCCGGCCAGCGGCGGCAAGTTCAATAGCGGCCCGAACGCGATCCTCTTCCTCTCCAAGCCCGTAAGCCTGACAGTCCTTGTCGGCAACCAGATCAGCGATTAAGTCCAGATACAGGCTGTAACCAACCACCGTATCCGCCCGGCGTATGGCTGCCTCCGCCGCGCCGGTGCGCCAATCGGCCCGTCCGGGCCCGATCCCAACGACTGACAGATGCCCCCGGCCCATACCCAGCGACAGCGCATCAATGATCTTGGGCGCCCTGGATACGGCGCATGTGGCCCGCCGGCTTTTCCGTTTCTCGACGATCAATTTCCCGCCCGCCGCCAGGGCGGCGCCTTCCGCAACGCCGCTGACACCCACTTCCGCCTTCACAATGTCCGAAGGGTTGGCAAGGCGACTTTCCTGCTGCTTGAGGGTGATCAGATCAAAAAACCGTGCCGGAATATCAAAATGCCGGGCCGCCGCATGCACGGCGGCCTCGTCCATCTTCAGATACAACGAGAAAACACCGGCCAGGGACAATGGCGACAAATGGTTGGCGGCAAGGGTATCCGTGATCAACTGTATCAATTCCGCACTGTCTGTGCCGCGTTCGCAGCCAACGCCGAGGGCCAAATCCTGACGATGATAAACCAAATGCTTGCCATCGCCTTCCAATGGTCCGCCGGCGATGGTGATGCGCAAGGCGCCATCGTCCGAGAGTGGCAGATCGCCGGACAAAAGCCAATCGCACACACCATTCAGGCTCACGGAAGCACCGTCCCGCATGGCGGTTACGAAGTCTTTCATATCCTCCGGATTGGCAAGACGCCATCCCACGGGTGGGTCATCCAGCGCCAGGCCGTACATATTATCGCTGGCGGTCGTAATGGCCGGCGTCACGGATAGAATTTCACCAATGTCACGAGCCAGGTTATTGCCGCCATGGTGTCCGCCCAGCAGGGGCACGACAGCGCTGCCATCTTCGGCCACCGCCAGCACTGGTGCATCGGTCCGTTTATCGCTCAAAACAGGAGCAAGATGGCGGATGACAATGCCGGCGGCGCAAAAGGCCACTAAGGACTCGTTACTGGCGAAGAGGTCCCGCAGGGCCATGGAAACATCATCAAAGGGGCGCACGTCAACTTCGCTCAGACGTGGCGCATAACCATGAATAACGCCGCCCAATTTTTCCTGCAGGCGACGTGCCGTGGTCAGGCCGGCGCCGCTCAATACCAGATAATTCATGACCCGACCTCGCCCCGCCGCACCAGGATCATGGCGAAATAAGGAACCTCTGTCGGGTCGACTTCGGCCAAGGGCCGTACTTGTTGATCGTCCATGGTGGCATGCGCCACATATTGGGCGCCTTGCAGCAAATTCAGATCCTTCAAAACATCCATCACCTTGCCGGCATGTCGGCCGAGTTTGATGATGGCCGCCGCATCCGCGACTTCCAGACGGGCCCGCAGGTCCGCCGCCGCCATGGGCGCGGGCAGCACGGAGAGGGTTTCGGTACGCGCCACCAGCGGCATCAGAGAGGCGGCGGCGCAAGCCATCAGGGATGAAATTCCAGGCACCACCTGTACCGGAAAGACATCACCCAGGCGATCGAACAGATACATGAAGCTGCCATAGAAAAACGGATCGCCTTCGCATATCACAGCAACGTCCTCGCCATTCTGCAAAACGGCGGAGATCTCGGCTGCTGCTTGGTCATAGGCACTACGGTCGGGGAAATTCTTGGGATCAAGCGGCATACGGATAATGATTTCCCGGCGGCCGTGGGGGATATGCGGCGCGGCGATGGAACGGGCCAGACTGTCGCCAACCTCCGGCGCGGGATAGGCAATGACAGGGGTCATTTGCAGAATTTTATGAGCCTTTAGTGTAATCAAGTCCGGATCGCCCGGGCCGACACCCACACCGTAAAGTGTGCCCGTCATGTTTTGCGGCCCCTGTACTGAACAACCGGCCGCATGGCGCGCCAGGCATGCAGATCGCCCATGGCATTAAGGTGGGATACGGCAATCCGTGTCATGGTCCCGCCCCGCGCACCCATAAAGCGGAACAAGGCGGCCTCCCCCTCCATACTGACCACATTGGCGACCAGACGGCCGCCTTTGGGCAAGGCGCGCCAGCAGGCCTGCAACACTTTGGGATCGGATACGCCGCCGCCGATGAACACAACATCCGGTTTGGCCAAATCTTTCAGCACCTCCGGCGCCGCGCCCTCGACAATCTGTAGATTGCGGGCGCCTAGGGCATCTCCATTGGTGCGGATGTTGGCGATGCGTTTTGGATTTCGTTCAATGGCGATGGCCCGCGCGGTCGGCTCGGCACGCAGGAATTCTATGGCGATGGAGCCTGCGCCGGCGCCCACGTCCCACAACACCTCAGCCGGAGCCGGGGACAGCGCGGCCAGGGTCACGGCGCGAACATCGGGCTTGGTCAGCTGACCGTCGTGTTGGAAGAATTCATCCGCCAATCCGGCCGTCCGCATCAACCGCGGCGCTGTCGGCGCGGCTATGCATTGCAGGGCAATGGTGTTGAGGTCCCCGGTCCTGCGCCGCCAGGTTCGGGCCAAACCGTCATGGCGCTTCTCGCGCCCGCCACCCATATTCTCGAATACCGATATTTTGGTCTCACCATAGCCCGACTGCCGCAGCATCCCTGCGACCTCCCGCGCCGTGCCGCCGTTCTCGCTCAGGATCAGCAGCCGCGCATGGGGCCGCAAATGCTGGTTCAACAGACCCAGGGGACGGCCATGCAGGGTCAGGCAATCAACCTCCGCCAAGGGCCAGCCAAGGCGGGCGCAGGCCAGGGAAAAGGCCGACTGGTGGGGTAGGCAAAGACATTCCGCCATGCCGAATTCCCGCGTCAACGTGACTCCAATGCCATAGGACATGGGATCGCCAGTTGCCAATATGCAGACCTTTTTGCCTCGCAGTTTCCTGATCCGGGCCATGGTTTCGCGCAGAGGATTGTCCCATCGCTCCCGCGGGCGGGGATCCTTGCCCAACATGGCAAGATGCCTGTGACCGCCGAAAAACACCTCCGCCGTATCTATGGCATCGCGGGACTGTTTGTTGAGCCCGGACAGACCGTCTTCGCCGATGCCGATGATGGATAGCCAGACCTTGCCCATGATCAGACCCGGGCCAGAGCGTTGACGGCGGCGGCGGCG
>JABIRL010000059.1 GCA_018667855.1 Rhodospirillaceae bacterium | reverse complement strand
CGCGAACATCTTGGCATGTTCTTGGAAATAGGGCGTGGCCTCGGCGATCGCCTGTTCCTTCGTGGGGGCGAGATGGAAAGAGATCCCGAAGCACAGATCCGAGCCGAGGGGCGCATCGATCCCGGCACGCTGTTGAGCCTGTTGAAAGGCGACCACGGAATTATCCGCCATCAGGGCCGAACCGCCGCCAATCACACCCTTGATGCCGTGCTTGATCATGAATTCCAGGCCCCGCTCGGTGGCGCTGACCACCGGCTGCCAGCATTCGACGGGTAGGTTCAGGGGCCGGGGCACCAGGGTCAATTCCTCCATGTCATAGCCCCGATACGGCACCCTGGCCGGCAGGGTGTAGTACTTGCCCTCGTGGCTGAAGGCTTCGTTATTAAAGGCCTTGAACATGATATCGACCTGTTCCTCGAAGATATCCCTGTTGGCATCCGTGTCCAGCATGGGCCCACCGAGGGATTCCACCTCGCGCGTGTGATAGCCGCGCCCGACGCCAAAGGTCACCCGTCCCTTGGTCATATGGTCCGCCATGGCAAAATCCTCGGCCAGGCGCAGGGGATGCCACATGGGCGCGATATTGAAGCCGCAGCCGATGCGCAGGTTTTTGGTCAAATGCGCCAGATGCACGCCCATCATCAACAGATTGGGTATACATTCGTAGCCTTCCCGCTGAAAATGATGTTCCGCCAGCCACAGGGTGTCATAGCCCAGGCCGTCCATACATTTGGCCATGGCCTCGGTCTTGTCGAAAATAGTCGCCAAGTGCGCATCGGAATAGCGCCGTTCATTGGCGGGCGTGGCGTCCGTGCCCATATCGTCCAGATCCACATGGCCGGCGAACAGGCTTGAAAAACGTTTGATCATTCAATGGTCTCCCTTTTGCCGGCGATTATATCACCTTTCGGGTCGAGAAACAGTTTGTGGCAAATTCGCTCTTGGCGGATTATCATGGATAAAAGGCAATAGAGTGGATTTTACGCATGGCGAATGATTACGCGGACGGCATGGTGCAAGGCAAGGCTGGCCGCCTCTCGATTGAGGAACTGGGCCTGCAAATCAAAAAGGTCGCCCGTCAATGGGGCGCGACGGCCGTCGGGATCAGCAATCTGGATTCCCTGGCCGGCGGCCCCCCGTCAACCGATCTAAGCTATGTCATGGAGGATGCGCGGGCGGCGATTACCTTCGTTATTCCCCTGGATGACGAGGCCATCCGCAAATACCTGGCCAAGGAAGACCGTGTCGCCCATCAAAAAGATCAGAATTTCACCAATACCCTGGCCAGCGGCATCGCCAGCCAGGCCGCCAGTTATCTGGAACAGTTCGGGGCCCGGGCCATGCCGGTGATGGCGAACAATGTCTACCGTGAGGGCGAGGGCATTCGCTATGTGGATCAATTTCCCGATATTTCGCACCGCTATCTGGCCGTCGCCTCCGGCCTTGCCTGGTTCGGATTTTCCGGCAACGTGCTGACGCCCGATTATGGCCCCAACGTAATATTCGCCACCACCGTCACGGATGTTCCTTTGCTGGCCGATGCGCCGTTACGGGACGAAGATAATTATCGCGACGAATGCCAGGCCTGCAATGCCTCCTGCCCGTCAGGGTTTTTCCACTACGGCAGCAAGGAAAAAGAATCCATCGTCATGGGCAACCGTGAATTCCATTATGCCAAGCGGCGGGCCTATGCGCGCTGCAGCTATGTCTGCGCCGGCTACAATGGCTTGCATCCGGGCGGCCGCTGGTCAACCTGGTCGCCGGCCCGCTTTCCCATCCCCAAGGAAGACAAGGAACTCAAGGCCTCCTACAAACGGGCCATACCCGCCATGCAGCTGCGTCAAATTCCGGAAGGCGGGCACAGCACATCCGCCATGGCCTTTGGCTTCAATGGCGATGATTTATGGACTTCATGCGGCAATTGCTCCCTGGTCTGTCATCCCGAACGCGAAGAGCGTGACCGCCGGATCAAGACGTTGCATTCCAGCGGCGTCGTCGTGCAGCATGAAGACGGTCGGCTGGAAGCCATGCCTGGTGACCAGGCCAAGGCTTTTGTCGCGGCAATGCCGCCAGAAAAACGCCGAGCATATGAATTTGTCGAAGCCGAAGATCAGGCGGAATAGAAAAACCTTATTCGGGCAACGTCAACTCAGACTGCCGGGGTAATCCTGCCAAATACTCTCCTCCAGCCGCAGATGCGTGCTGGCCGGGTAGGTCTCCAGCCAATAATCGGCGCATTGTCCTGCCGTGGGGTTCCAGACGCCGGGCCGGCTGCGTATGTGATTGAAGAAATCTTCCAACAGCTTGATACGGTTGCACCAGCCCACCGCATGGGGATGCAGGGTCATGTGGAAATGGCGCCCGCGTTTGTACTGCGCATCGAACTCCGCGCGCCAGTTGGCGAACAAGGTATCGGCATGCTCCAGCCCCGTGCCTTTCGAAGGGAACAAAAGGAAGAATTGATCATCGAAATGATAGAAGTAGGGCATGGTCAAGATGGCCTGACGATTTCCGAAATCCGCCACCCAATAGTGGGGAATATCGTCCGACAGGCTGTTGCCCATATAACTGTAGCCGGCCTCGATCAATAACTCAGCGGTGTGCGGGCTGATGGTGCCCACCGCAAAGGGATCGCTTTGCCGCGGCAGGGAATACCAGCCCTGGGGCCGTTTCCCCAACACCTCCGTCAGGATCTCGGTCGTCAGCGCCATGCGGGCCTTTTCCTCCGCCCGGTCCAGGGTGCTGACATCCTCGTGCTTGAAACCGTGGGCGGCGATTTCATGGCCCTGCAGCGCGAGCTCCCGCAAGGTATCTCCCAGCATGCGCGCCATGACCGCCGGCACTGTGAAGGTCGCCTTCATATCGAAACGGTCCAGCACCGCACGCAGCTGCGCCATACCTTCGTGCAGACCAAATAAAGCCCGGTCGCCGCGCAGATCGCGGGCATTCAGACCTTCGGCACCACTGGCCAGGCTCAAGTCCACATTGACCACGACACAACAACGGCGACCTTCCGGCCAGCGAACCTCGTCATCGAACAGCGTAACTTCGTCACTGGCGGTATAGTTTTCTTTCCAGGGCATCGCTCATACTCCCGATCTTGGCTTCGGCGGGTGGTTGGCCAGGCAGTGGCGGGCCAGCTCCTCGCAGCTGGGAAACCAGACGCCGGGCAAGGCCTTCATCCGGCTAATCAGACGATCCAGGGCCTCGATCCGCATGGCCCGGCCCGAGACGAAGGGAT
>JABIRL010000133.1 GCA_018667855.1 Rhodospirillaceae bacterium | reverse complement strand
GCGGTGTGGGCAAGTCCGTTCTGTTGTCCATGCTGGCTCGATATACACAATCCGATGTTTCGGTAATTGGCCTAATCGGCGAACGCGGCCGCGAGGTACAGGAATTTATCGAGGATAACCTGGGTCAAGAGGGGCTGGCCCGTAGTGTCATCGTCGTTGCCACCTCTGATGAACCAGCGTTGCTGCGTCGTCAGGCGGCCTACATGACCATGACCTTGTCGGAATATTTTCGTGACTGTGATCTCGATGTGCTGTGCATGATGGACAGCGTGACAAGATTTGCCATGGCGCAGCGCGAGATTGGCCTCTCGGGCGGTGAACCGCCGGCTTCGAAAGGCTATACGCCGTCCGTATTTTCTGAATTGCCGCGCCTGCTGGAGCGCGCAGGACCCGGCACCGGGAAGGGCGGTATAACGGGGCTGTTTACGGTCCTGGTCGAAGGCGATGACCACAACGAGCCCATCGCGGATGCGGTGCGCGGCATTCTGGATGGTCATATTGTTCTGGATCGTGACATTGCCGAGCACGGCCGGTTCCCCGCCATCAATATCCTGCGCAGCCTGTCGCGGACCATGCCTGGCTGTAACAGTGAAGATGAAAACGAACTGGTCAAACATGCCCGCCGACTCATGGCGGCCTATTCAAATATGGAGGAATTGATCCGTCTTGGTGCCTATCGCGCCGGCTCCGATCCGGAAGTGGATGAAGCCATTCGTTATCACGACGCCCTGGAGGCGTTCCTGAGCCAGAACCAGGCGGAAGGCTGCACCTTGACCGAGGGTTACAGCCAGTTGGCCGGCATCTTACTGGCGGGGCAGGAATAGATGAACGTACGAGGCTTTGCCTCCCTGGCGAAGATGCATCGCTTTCGCATGGACGAGCATCGCCGCAAGGCAGCGGAGGTGGAGGCGGTGCGGGCGGATCTGATGGCGCGGGACACCGAGTTGGAACAGCAATTGCTGCATGAAAAATCCACTATGAATCCGGATGATCTGGCCATGACCAATTTTTCCGCCTACTTGAAAGGTGTCGAAGACAAACGTGAGGAGCTGGCCAAGTCGATTACCGACATAGCCCGGACCCTGGCCCGGATCTCCGAGCAGATGGCCATCGAATTCCGCGAAGCCAAGAAATTCGAACTGGCAATGGAGCGCGAAATAAAACGGCAGCAAGCCCATATCGCCAAATTGGAACAGGCCGAATTGGACGAGATCGGCCTGAATTATCGAGACCGGGCCGTAAATTAAAATCTACCACTGCCCCGGAACCATATCCCCGATTGCGACCCCCACCGTTGACATGACTGTGTGAAAACGACAGGCTTCCATCAAAATGAATGGAGGAAGCGATGAAATTTACATGGTTCAATCTGATGCCCTGGCCGCATCTGCCCGACGATTTTCGCGAAAAAAACCGCTCCGTCTGGGTCGATATTCCGTCCAGTATGTATGATCCGATCAAGGGTCACGAGGTCTACAACACCTACCTCGACCAGTTGGAATACGCCGAGGCGCTGGGTTTTGACGGCATTGGGGTGAATGAACATCACGCCAATGCCTATGGCCTGATGCCCTCACCGAATATCATGGCGGCCACGCTGGCAAGGCGCACTTCCAAGGCGGCCCTGGTGGTATTGGGCAATTCCATCGCGCTCTATAATCCGCCGATCCGGGTGGCGGAGGAATTCGCCATGCTGGATGTAATCTCGGGCGGTCGTCTGGTTGCCGGCTTTCCCGTCGGGACCTCCATGGACACCAACTATGTCTACGGACAGATCCCGGCCCTGACCCGGGAGAAATATACCGAAGCCCATGAATTGATCATGCGGTCCTGGAAAGAGGACGAGCCGTTCAGCTTTAACGGCCGCTATACCCAGCTGCGTTACGCCAATTGCTGGCCGAAACCAATTCAGTCGCCGCGCCCGCCGGTCTTTATTCCCGGCGGCGGTTCCGTCGAGACCTATGATTTCTGTATCGAAAACGAATATGCCTATAGCTACCTCAGCTTCACAGGCTACAAGCGGGCGCAGCTGCTTATGGACGGGTTCTGGGACCGGGTCGATGAAATGGGCGCCGACCGCTCCCCCTATCGGGCCGGCTTCGCGCAGACCATCTGTGTCGCGGAAACCGACGAGGAAGCCAAGGAGTTGTACGCGGAGCATGTGAATTATTTCTTCAACCGATGCCTCCACGTCTACCCCGGCTATGCCGATGCGCCCGGCTACCGCACCATCAAGACCATCAAAAAAGGTGCCTTGTCGCAGTATACCCGCTCCAGCCTGGCTTCCCTGGGCAAGCTGACGTGGGAGGAATTGGTAGCTGACGGTCACATCATCGCCGGCAGTCCGGAGACGGTCGTTGAGAAGATGAAGGAGCTGATCACCGGATTGAAGGTCGGCAACATTTTCTGCCTGCTGCACATTGGCAATATGACCAACGAGAAAACCCGTTTGTCCTCGCGCCTGTTCGCCGAGGAGGTCATGCCAAAATTGCAAAACATGTGGCCTGAGTGGGAGGACGACGAACGTTTCTGGATCCACCCCCTGGAAGACCGCCTGGAACCGACTGTCCCCGTCGCCACCATGGGAGCGGCGGAATAATGGCCGAGCAAAACGCAACGACCCGTATGTTGGATATCGGTAACGGCCGCGCCCCGGTTGAGGTTCGCGTGGCCGGAGAAGGTACCCCTCTGGTGTATCTACATGGCGCCGGCGGTCTGATGCCCAACGACCGTATGTTCGCGGCCCTGGCTGCACAGTTCCAGGTTCACGCCCCTTTGTTGCCCGGTTATGGCGACAGCGAAGGCGAGGATGAGCTGAAGGACATGCTGGATACCACGCTGCACACGGGCGACGTCATCGCCGCGCTGGATCTGATCAAGGCGCCCTTGGTCGGCCATTCCATGGGTGGGATGATCGCGGCCGAGTTGGCGGCCCTTGCCCCCAACGACGTCGATCAACTGACCCTGATCGCGCCGGCGGGCCTGTGGCTGGACGAGCATCCGATCGAGGATCTGTTCGCCAAATTACCGTTCGAATTGCCTGAGCTGCTTTTTCACGACGTTGCTCTGGGCGAAAGCCTGATGACAGCGGGCCTGGATCTGGAGGACCCGGCGTTTCTGGCGGAATTTCTGATAATCTCCGCCCGGCGCCTTGGCATGGCGGGCAAGTTGCTGTTTCCGATTCCGGATCGCGGGCTAAGCCGCCGCCTGTATCGTATCAAGGCCAAAACCTTGATCCTGTGGGGCGCCAGCGACCGTCTGATCAAGCCGGTCTACGGCGATGCCTTTGCCGCCGCCATTCCCAATAGTGAATTGCAAATCGTGCCGGAAGCGGGACATCTGGTGACCCACGAAAAATCGGAAAAGGTTGTCGATGCCATCGCGACAATGGTGAACGCCGGGTAACGCACAGGGATTAGGCTTTTTCCCCGGCGGAAAGTTGGACTGGCTGGCCGTGGGGCGTGTTCAGGTACGCGCGTTCCCATTGGTCGCGCCGGGCGTCGATTTCACTTTTTTCGGCGGCGCCTGATTGATTGAGCAGTCGTTCCAAAGCCGCGAGTACGGCGCGGTAATATGTCTCTGTATCATCCGGCGCGCCGGTATCCGCCGCCTTGCGAAGTTCCGCGCCCAGGGTTTCGGCCCACGCGGCGGCGCTGATCTTGCCGGTGACAACCAGGGTATCCGCCATTGCGAGGGCTTGGGCCTGCCATGGTTCATCGAAGGTCGGATCGCCATCCTTTCGTTTCAGCGGTCCAAGCGGCTCATCAGGGAGTTTCAAGATAACTCTCCCACAGATCGACGAAGATCCGATCCCGCCGTCCAACCGCCTCGGGCCATAACTCGGACCCGTCGAAGGCAACGCTATAGAGATACTCGTCTCTGATCTCACCCCGCGCGCTGGCATCCGCCAACGGACGCAGCCCAATACAGTCTTCAACAATACCGCCGCGCCCACGGGTGTAGCCGGGCCGTCGCGTATGATCGTCGGGCAAGAGATGTTTAACTCGTACGGTTTCGCCGATCGCGAACGCCGGCGCGCCTTCCGCCGATCGGATCGCGGGCTGCTGCGACGGCGGGCCTTTCGGTTTAAAACGGGCCTGCCCCTGGACGAATTCATCCAGGTCGGCGACGCCGTCTTCGATGGTGATCGCCATCGCCGTTTGGGTCCAAAGGTCGAAATAATTGTGGCTCAGATAATCAATCGGCCCGATCCGTTCCTTGACATGGCGGCACCAATCAAGTGTCCAGGCCGGGTATCCGTAGCGCATGAAAACCAGAAACAAGGCCCAGGCGCGTGCTTCCCAATCCTCGTGAAAGGGTTGGTGGTCGTCATCAAGTTGCCAGCGGACCGGCCCGAACCCTTCGCGCCCGCCCAGATCATGGACCCCATCCATCACAAACTCTCCGGCGTCAGGTCGCGTTGGGTGCCGATCATGGCGTTGCGGGTGACCAGCCTGGCCAGTTTGTCCTCCGGCCAGGTCTCGGTGCCGGGGGGACGTTGAGGGAGGACCAGAAAGCGCCGTTCGGAGGTGGAATCCCAAACGCGAACTTCCACATCATCGTCGATTTCAACGCCGAATTCCCGTAGAACACCGCGCGGATCGCGAACCGCCCGCGCCCGGTATTCATTCGACTTGTACCAGGTCGGTGACATGCCGAGCAGGTGCAGGGGATAGCAGGAGCAAAGTGTGCAGACGACCAGGTTTTGTACAGATGCGGTGTTTTCCACTGTCTTCAGGTCCGAATCCACGCGGCTTTTGAAGCCCAATTCATCAAAGGCCTTGGTGCCATCCGCAAGCAATCGGGCCTTGAAAGCCGCATCAACCCAGGCCCTGGCGACAACTTTGCCGCCGTTTATGGGCCCGACTTTTTCCGTGTAGGCATCGACCCATTTATCTATATCCGCACTGGTAAAAAGTTCCTTCTCCACCAGGACGCTTTCAAGCGCCTTGACCCGCAAGGCAGGCTCGCTCGGTAGCTCACTGTGCAGATGGCGATGAATTTCGCCAATCTTGTCAGCATTGTATTCGGTCATGGCGATCCCCTGGAAATCCATGCGAAAGACGGCTTCAACCTAGCAAGCCATCTGGAAGATGACAATTCAGGCGACAATCGGTCAGGCGAAAATAGTTCAGGCGATAATGGGCTGGGAGAGGATCCACAGGCTGATCATGGTATAGGCGACCATCAGGATCAGCATGGGCAGCTGGCTGGCCAGGGCCTGGGCCCGGCCGGGGAATATCCTGGCCGCCATGACGTGGGCGATGTAGACGGCCAGCACATGGCCGACGACGATGGCCGTGACGGCGACGTACCAGATCATCTTGGCGTTCACGATGCCGATATCCACATTGTAGGCGATGGTGCCAAACAGATCCCAGCCGATGCCGAAGGGATCGGATGCCAGGGGGATGATATTCTGGCCCGCGATCAGCAAATACGAGAGATAGTGGGAAAGGTGATAGGCAATGGCGATGGGCACCAGGGAGAGCACGAAATAACCCGCCACATCGCGGGTCGTGACCGTGCCGCCGCCCATGCGGGCAATGGCGTGAGCGGTCAACAGAAATGCCGCGATGAAACAAAGCGGCAGGACGATCAGGGCGGCGGATTTGATCACCGAAAGGAGATCCACGCCGCTTTCCCGCAGTGCCAGCAGCCCGGGCCGCAGCACCTGACTTTCGGAGATCCATTCCAGAAAGGCGACCCAAAGCGGGGTTTCCAGAATGCCGTCGAAGGTCACCGATGTGAGCAGCAGCAGGACGAAGCAGACGCCTGATAGGGGCACCGGGTCGCGGCTCAGCAATCCTACTGCCGGCAATCTAAGGCGCCATTCGCCGTTGGCTCCATGCAGGCAGGCGAAGCGTGCCAGCAGAGTGAATACCACCGCGAAGACCTCACCGTTGGCCAGCCAGGTATCACGACCGTAATATCGCATGCCGGTCCAGGTAATGGCGGAATAGGCTACGATCAGTAATGCCAGCATGCGGGGTTGTTCGGCCTGTTCCGATATCAGTTCCATCCAGACGAATATCAA
This sequence comes from Rhodospirillaceae bacterium, assembly GCA_018667855.1. Classification (GTDB taxonomy): domain Bacteria; phylum Pseudomonadota; class Alphaproteobacteria. The sequence goes on along the minus strand of JABIRL010000133.1, from coordinate 3,335 downwards.
AAATAGTAACACCGCCGGCCAGCGTCCCAGCCGGCGCGGATAGTCATGGCCCGCGCCGAAGCCGCCCCAAATTTTGTCGACCCAGGTATAGGCAATTTTCCATGGATTGATCAGATCCCACAAATTGCCGATCAGGGTCGAGGCAAAGGCCATGCCGACCCACCAGACCACCCAGATGAAGGTGGGAACGAAGTTTCTGAACGGGTCCGGGTGGCCCAGGAAGCCCGCTGTCAGCAAGAAAATGAACGAGGCTAGGGACAATAGTCGAACCAGGTTCAGCACCGCGCCGCTGCTCAGCCAGCCCAACACGGGCAGGGCGGCGAGGTTGAAGCCAAGGTCTTCGACCCGGCTCTGCCGGCTTTTGATGAACAGGGTTATGACCGCGAAAGACAGCCCCACCGCGGCTCCCGCTCCCCCCAGATACAACCACAAGGGCAGGGGTAGGTCGTAACGGATGCCGAAGGCATGGGCCCAGGCGGGGCTGGCTGATCCGAGCAGGGCCAACGGCGTCAGCGCGGCGAGCGAAATCAATCGGTTCTTGATGTGCATCATGCCGCGTTCGCTATTTTGGATAGATTTCCAGGTAAACCAACGTCGCGTGCCCAAAATCATGGGCCGTGACGGGAAAACGGCCAGCCGTATGGGCTTGAAATGTCATGGTGATGGTTTTGCCCGGCGACAGTGCCGTTTTGATGTCATAGCCGTGCAAATGCAGCTCCACCGTTTCATCCGTGGTCCAGTTGATCGATATTACCTCGCCCACTGTCAGGCGGATGGTCTTATTTTTCGTATCGACCTTTCGCTTGCCGATCTTGAGATCGAAGATCCGGCGCTTGACGGCGTCCGCCAGCACAGACGGCGCGGTCGCTATGATTCCGATCCCGAAGATGATCGCGGTGTGCAAACAGCGGCGCCGGGTGATGGTGGAATTCATAGTTATTACAATCGTTTATTTTCTATGGGGCTGTGAGTTTTGCCCATACTCTACCCATATGGATTCTAATCATGCAAGAATCTCAAAAAATATCTGCAAACCGATGGGAGGGACGAAAATGAAACGCTTATTGACCTGCATGGCAATGGTCGTGATCGCCGCCTCGGCCGCGCCCGGCATCGCCAACAGCGAAATTCTCGCCATGATGAACTACGAGAGCAAGCCGGCGGAGTCTCTCAAGGCACTGAAATTGACCGGGGCCGGGGAACGCAGGGAAGGGATCGCTATTATCGATGTGGACCCTGAAGCACCGACTTCCGGCAAGATCCTGATGGATATTCCCTTGCCCCCTGACTTGGTCGCGCATCACATCTTTTATGACCGAAAAATGGAAAAAGCCTACATCACCGCCCTGGGCAAACCGGAGCTGCATGTCTTTAAGCTGAATGAATTTCCCTATCGGCTGCGACGGATCGACGTACCCAAATGTGTCATGGGCGAAGATGTCCTTTTTTCCGAGGACAACAGCACCTGGTATCTGACCTGCATGAATTCCGGCAACGTCTATGTTGGTGAAACGGCAACGGACAAAATTACCGGCATAATTGATATTCCCGGCACCAATCCCCATGGTTTGGTGGTGTTGAGCGATATTGACCGTTTGCTGGTGACCTCCACCATCACCGGTGATCTGAAAACACCAAAGGAAGAGTTGATCGTCGTCCAGGCCAGTACCAACAAGGTGCTAGGCACGCTGAAGATGTCGAACAAGCCGTCGCCTTCCGGCGTGGCTCCGGTTGAGTTGTTGCGGGTACCCGGCTCCGATCCGGCCATTGTCTATACTACCAACATGTTCGGCGCGGCCTTGTGGACTGCCACGTGGAATCCCGGCAGCAAGTCGTTTGACGTGGCGGAAGCCTTCAATCTGGCGCCAATCAATGGCGGCGTGCCATTGGAGATTTATTTCGTTGATGGCGGCAAGACCATGTATATCACCACCGCCAATCCCGGACTGTTCCACATATTCGATCTGTCCGCCGATCCGTCAAAGCCGAAACTGGTCAAATCCATGAAAACCGGCCAGGGCGCCCACCACGTCGGTCTGACCAAGGATGGCCGTTATGGTTTCGTGCAAAACTCGTTCATTAATTTGCCGGGTATGCGCGATGGTTCGGTCTCTGTGGTTGATCTCAAACTGCAAAAGGTCGTGGCATCCATGGATACCCTAAAGAACATGGGCTTCAACCCCAACTGTACTGTTCTGCTACCGAAATGGAATCATTTGGCCGGACATTAACCGCCAAAGGGCGCCACGGCGACGGTCGGAATATTTCGTGGCGTTTGAGGGCATTTTGACCTAGATTGCCTGAAATTTGTGCACACCAATGTGAGTTCATTACGGTGCCTATTTCATGAGCATTCAACTGGGGCCCGCGACCCTGGACCAACCGGTTATCCTGGCGCCCATGTCGGGGATCACGGATCAGCCGTTCCGGCGGCTGGTGCGTGGCTTTGGTGTCGACGTGGTGGTCAGCGAAATGATCGCCTCCGCCGAACAGGTTCGCGGCAGCCGTCTTTCCAACGAGCGGACCAGATGGTCCCCGGACGAGGGTCTGCGCGTGGTGCAATTGGCCGGCTGCCAGGCCGAACCCATGGCCCTGGCGGCGCGTCTGAACCAGGATCAGGGCGCCGATGTTATCGATATCAACATGGGGTGCCCGGTTAAAAAGGTCGTCGGTGGTGCCGCCGGTTCCGCCCTGATGCGGGACGAGGACCATGCCTTGCGTCTGATCGATGCCGTGGTCGGCGCGGTTGATCTGCCGGTCACCCTGAAAATGCGCACCGGTTGGGACCTTGATCAGCGCAACGCGCCCAGCCTGGCGGCCAGGGCGGCCCGCGCCGGGGTCAAAATGATCACCGTGCACGGGCGCACAAGGTGTCAATTTTACGATGGCCAGGCGGATTGGGATTTTATCGGCAAGGTCACCGAGGCCGTAAATATTCCTCTCATTGCCAACGGCGATGTGACCTGCCCGGAGGATGCCGCCGCCATGCTGGCCCGCTCCGGCGCCGCCGGCGTCATGATCGGGCGCGGCGCGTTCGGCCGGCCATGGTTTCCGGCCCAGGTGCGACATTTTCTGGCTACCGGCGAACATCTGCCCGACCCTGATTTGGCTGTACAGCGTGAAACAGTGGTTGATCACTACCGCTCCATTCTCGATCACTATGGCCCGGGGCGCGGCCTGCGGATCGCCCGCAAGCATATAAACCGCTATCTTGAACGCCTGAACGTCGCCAAAGCAGACCGTCGCGCGGTGCTGCGCCAGGACGAAAGCGACCAGGTCGTGCGTCAAATTATTGCTGCCTACGACAACGCCATGGCGCGGGAGGCGGCCTGATG
>JABIRL010000165.1 GCA_018667855.1 Rhodospirillaceae bacterium | reverse complement strand
CGCCGCCGCGATGGCACCGAGGTTGGTATGACGGGTGTGTTCCGTGGTCACTAAGACGTCCGCCACATCCGCCAACCCCTCGACCTGGGCTTGCCAAAGGGTTTCGGTACAGAGCAGGCCCGGCACCAGAATTAACGGCAGCCTATTGGTGCTCACGGGCTTTCACATGCTGCCCAACTCAATGGCTAGGCCAGTCGCCCACCGACAGCCAATCCTACCTCGGCGGCATAATCCGCGGCGGCGACTTTTTGCCCCGCGCCGCGCACGCGCTTGACCAGAACACGGCCATCGCCGGCCGCGATTTCCATGCCATCGGCACTGATCGCCATGATTTCGCCCGGACTACCACCCCCGCCCTCACCCTGGCCCTCAAGACGGGTGCAGTCATACATTTGCAGGCGCGTGCCGTCATGGGATGTCCAGGCGCCCGGTTGCGGATCGGCGCCGCGGATCAGGTTATGGACCGTTGCCACCCCTTGGCTCCAATCGACGGCGACATCATCGGCCCTGCACCAGCTTTCGTAGGTGGCCTCCGCCTCGTTCTGCACAATCCTGGGCGCGGTACCGGCCTTGACCAGATCAACCCCCTCCAGCATCGCCGCCACTCCCATGGGAAACAGCCTGTCGAAGTAGACGCTGCCCAGGGTGTCATTGGCCGTGATCTCGGTTTCCTTCTGTAACAGCACGGGACCGGTGTCCAAGCCGTTGTCGGGCCAAAAAATCGTCAGACCGGTCTTGGACGCCCCCTGAATGATCGGCCAGTTGATCGAACTCGGTCCGCGATGGCGGGGCAACAGCGAAGGATGATATTGAATGGTGCCATGGGTGGGCAGATTGAGGAATTCCTCGGGCACGATCTTCGTGACATAGGCCATGACACAGAGATCGGGTTTCAAGGTCGCCAATTCGGCCCAGACTTCGGGTTTCTTGAACGAGGCCGGCTGATAAATCGGCAGACCGTGCTCCTGCGCCGCCAGCTTGATTGGATCGGGCCGCCCGCCTTCGCCGTCCGGCTCGCAATAGACGGCAACGACATTGTCGCCCCGTTCCAGAAGGGCGTCGAGGACGCTTTTGCCGAAGGCCTGTTGGCCGTTGATCACAATTCTCATCGTTTCATCCCTCACGCGAGCGTGTTTGCTCTCTAGCCCGTATGATGGGCCATCGGCGGCTCGCCCGCAATTCCTTCATGCCCTGAATATGTCATTTCGGACTCTCAGTGGAATTGCGACATTGACAGGGCGGCGGGGAGCCTCTATTTCGCTTTGCAGCGATCCTTGAATTGCCCTATTTACGCCAACATTGTGGCCTTTTTCCATTTAGGCCGTTGCGCGACCCGAATAATTTGTAGTTACGGAATTACATGCCCTTCGAAGAACTTGGCCTTAGTACCTCGATCCTGAAAGCCGTCGATGAAGCCGGCTACAGCGAACCCACGCCCATACAAAAGCGCGCCATCCCGTATGTTCTGCAGGGACGGGACGTTTTGGGCTGCGCCCAGACCGGCACCGGCAAGACCGCCGGCTTCACCCTGCCCATGATCGATATTCTCAGTCAGGGCCGGGCCCGGGCGCGCATGCCCCGGTCCCTGATCCTGGAACCGACGCGGGAATTGGCGGCCCAGGTCGCCGAAAATTTCGAGGTCTATGGCAAATATCACAAATTGAACATGGCGCTATTGATTGGCGGCGTCTCGTTCGTGGATCAAAGCCGCATTATCGACCGGGGCGCCGACGTCCTGATCGCCACGCCGGGGCGCCTGCTGGACCATTTTGAACGCGGCGGACTGTTATTGCGTGGGGTCGATGTATTAGTGATCGACGAAGCCGACCGTATGCTGGACATGGGTTTCATCCCCGATGTGGAGCGTATCGTCCAGCTGTGCAATCCGAAACGCCAGACATTGTTTTTCTCGGCCACCATGCCGCCGGAAATTCGCCGCCTGGCGGATGTTTTTCTGAACGATCCGACGGAAATTGCCGTGGCGCCCCCCGCCTCGCCGGCGGAAACCGTGGATCAGACGGTAACCATGGTTGCATCCCGCGAAAAAGATCGCGTTCTGCAGTCTTTGCTGCGCTCCCAACCGGTCAAGAACGCCTTGATTTTCTGCAACCGGAAGCGGGATGTGGATGCGGTGAGCAAGTCTTTGAAAGGCAAAGGCTTCGATGCCCTGGCCTTGCACGGGGATATGCAACAAAGCTATCGCATGCAAACCCTGGAAAAATTCAAGAACAACGAAGTGAAAATCCTGGTCTGCAGTGATGTCGCCGCGCGCGGCCTGGACATCCAGGGTTTGAGCCATGTGTTCCTCTATGACGTGCCCATCCATGCCGATGACTATGTGCATCGCATCGGGCGTACGGGCCGGGCCGGAATGCCGGGACGGGCGCTGACCCTGGCCACGTCCGAGGACCGAAAATTCCTGAACGCCGTGGAAAAACTGATCGGCAAGCCGATCCCCCGTTTCAACGCCGATGGCACGCAGCCCAATGAAACCCCGGCGGTTCCAGAAGAAAACCCCGCCGTCGATGAGCCCGCAACTGAACCCTCGGCTGAGATTGCGGCTGAGACTGCGGCTGAATCTGCGGCTGAGGCGGCACCCGAGCCCGTAGCAGATGTGGTAGCCGAACCGGCGGCCGCAGAAGCCGCACCGGCCGCCCCAACTACCGAGGCAGTTGAGCCGGCTGTCGAGGCGCCCGCTGAAATTCCCAACGACGAGGAGGCAGAGGCCAAACCCGAACCACGGCGCCGCCGAAGTCGGGGCGGCCGTGGGCGCGGCAGTAGAAGCGGCAGCCAGCAGAGCGGCGGCGATGGGGATGAAAAGAAGAATGCCGACGGCGGCGGCCGTGAAAGTGGTCGCGAAAGCGGTCGTGAAAGTGGCCGCGACGGCTCCAACCGCGGTCGTGGCGGTCGAAAACGCGGCGAGGGACGCAACGCTGGGAACAGGGACGACAGGAACCGGGACGACAATGGGCAACCGGTCGTCGGCATGGGCGATCATATGCCCAACTTCCTTACCCGCGGCACGGGGCGCAAGAAGAAAACCGACAAATAGGGCGCGCGGACCGCGCCAATAGGGAGACACCGCCATGCAAACCATTTTCGTGATGGCTAAGTGCGAATTGGGCGAGACCTATAAAGTGGCGGCGGCGGCCGTGGAAGGCACGGACCTGATATCAGAGGTCTATTCCATTTCCGGACAGTATGATCTGATGATGAAATGTTATCTCGATGACGGCGCCGATATCGGTCATTTCGTTACCTCCTCCATCCAGACGCTGCCCGGCGTCAAGGATACCTTCACAATGATCACCTTCAAAACCTTTGCCTGACGGATAGCATCATGAACGCCCCCGCCAATACAGATATCGCCTCGGCCGTCCTGGAGGCGCAGGCGCGCTTTACCGCCGATAATCCCAATAGCCAGGCACAGCTGGATAAGGCCGCCGATTTCCTGCCAGGCGGCAATACCCGCACGGTGCTGTTCTATCCCCCCTTCCCCCTGACCATGACCAAGGGTGAAGGCGCCAAACTGTGGGATCTGGACGGCCACGAATACATCGATTTTCTGGGCGAGTATACCGCCGGTCTGTACGGCCACTCCAACCCGATCATCCGCGCCGCAATCGACAAGGCCTTGGACAATGGCATCGTCATGGGCGGCCAGAACCAGGCCGAGGCGGACCTGGCCAGTGAAATTGTAACGCGCTTCCCCAATATTGAACGGGTGCGGTTCACCAATTCCGGGACCGAGGCCAATATGATGGCAGTTTCCGCCGCCCGCGCCTTTACCAAACGGCCCGGCGTCATGGTGATGGCGGGAGGCTATCATGGCAGCGTGTTTTATTTCGCGCCCGGCGGTTCGCCGTTGAATGCACCTTTTCCTTATGTGATGGGCAGCTACAACGATATTGAGCAGTGCCGCGGCCTGATCCGGGAACAGGGATCGGATCTGGCCTGCGTCATCGTCGAACCCATGCAGGGCGGCGGCGGCTGCATCCAGGGCAGTCCTGAATTCCTGGCCATGCTGCGGGAAGAAACGGAAAAAACCGGCGCCTTGTTGATCTTCGACGAAGTCATGACCTCGCGCCTGGGACCGAGCGGGCTGCAAGGCATCCATGGCATCGCGCCCGATCTGACGAGTTTGGGAAAATATGTCGGCGGCGGCATGTCTTTCGGCGCCTTCGGCGGCCGGGCCGATATCATCGACCGCTTCGATCCACGCCGGGACGATGCCTGGCCTCATGCGGGTACCTTCAATAACAATGTCCTTACCATGAATGCGGGTCTGGCCGGATTGAGCCAGATCTATACCCCGGAATTGGCTGAGAGTTTCAATGCGCGCGGCGATGCCCTGCGGCAATCCCTGAACGCCCTGGCTGACAAGCACGGTGCGGCCGTGCAGTTCACGGGCCGGGGTAGCATGATGACGATACATTTCCGCAAGGGCGAAATCCGCAATGTGGAAGATTCCATGGCCGGCCGGAACGAATTGCGACCCTTGATGCATATGGACATGGTCGCCCAAGGCATCTATCCCGCCGCGCGCGGCATGTTCACACTGTCGCTGGCCCATACGGAAGATTCGTTCTCGGCCCTTGAGAGCGCCATGGAAGAATTCCTGGTCAGCCGCAGCAGCTTGCTTGGCGCATAAACACCACCACAAACGATTTCTTGTTTTGGATTCATGGGAGCCTGAGTAATGGCCGTTGATGCCGATCTGCAAAAAGTTCTGGATATGATCAAGGAAGCCAACCGGCCGGCCTATAAAGACATTTCCCTGGAAGAGGCCCGCGCCGGCTATCAGGTGATGGTCAATTTGCTTGATCCCGACGGCGAAGATATCCATCGCTTCGAGGATCGCACCATTCCCGG
>JABIRL010000026.1 GCA_018667855.1 Rhodospirillaceae bacterium | reverse complement strand
GTAAAGCGCCATTGACCGGTGCTCAGTTGTCGGCCCGATATTCGCAGGGGCCGTCTTATACGTTTACGTCTTCACAGGGCGCCAGCGGCAAAATTGATTATGCAAAGAATGGCGCCACCAACGTAAAGGTTGGCGATTTCGAAGATACCGGCAAATGGCGGATCAAGGGCGATACGGTTTGCATCACCTGGAAAAAAATCAGGGACGGCAAAGAAGGCTGTTTCACCATTTATGACTTGGGAAATGGCAAGCAACGGTCCCTGAACAGTGACGGTAACGAGACGACGACAAATATCAAACGCGTAAAATAGTCGCGCTAGCAACGCAAATTGGATCAGATCGCGATGACCGGCCAAACCGTGTTCTCTCCCACGGAATGTACGCCGCATATTTCTTCGCGGTCTGATCCAAATCTTGTGTCACAAGAATGCTTTCCGGAGCTATCAACATGATTATCAAATTTCAAACGGTCGCGGCGATTGTCGCGGCGGCCTGGCTGGTATCGGGTTGCCAGACGACGTCCAACGACGCCGCGTCATCACCCGGCACGGCCAAAAAAGAGTTGAGTTCCTACATGGAGACAACCACGCCAAAGGGCGCCGGCCCGTTCCCCGCCGTGATGATGGTTTCGGGATGCAGCGGGTTCAATTTTGGCGGTGGTGGTTTCTATGACGACGTCCAGGCAAATATTACCAAGCTGGGGTTCGTCGTCGTTCGTGTCGACTCCCTGCGTTTCCGGGGTAAGAGTCGGTGCAACGGCGGCGTTGTCTCGGCGCGGGAGCAGGTCGCCGACATCCAGGCCGCGTCCGCGTACTTGCAGGGTCAGAAGAATATCAAGCAAGGCGCCATAAACCTCTTGGGCTGGTCCTGGGGCGGGAAGGGAGCCTTGGCCGCGGCCATGGTCGGCAAGGCTATCGATGCCGCCGTTGCCTATTACCCGGCATGCGAAAATCTATCCAGCAATAGCGTGACCGTGCCCACTCTGATCCTGCATGGCGCCGCCGACAACGCGGCCAAGCCGGCATTGTGTGACAGCATCGTTGCCAAGTCGAAAACCCTTACCCGGCGGCTGTATCCGGGCGCCCACCATGCTTTCGACAATCCGGCACTGGACCCTCCGAAGGAATATCAGTTCGGCACCATCGGCTATAACAAATCGGCGGCGGAGGCCGCCTGGATCGAATTGGCGAAATTCCTCAAACATTAAGATGCGGGGAATTGATCGGGGCCGGATTGAACCATCCGGTCCCAATTTCTTTGTCGTCGTCTCGCGCGCATTTGTTGCAAATTAACGCGGAACATTCTGCGGATTTGGTGAACTCATGAGTGATGCTGACAAATAGGGTGACGCAATTATGCCGTGTCACCGAAATAGAGAGTATCGACCCGCCTCACCCTCGTCCACCGCCTGTTGGGTGGCGACCGGGACCTTTAGGGACGGCTATTCGGCCGCGTTGGCGCGTCCGAAGGCGGCTTCCATTTCGCGGCGGATGATGACCGCTTGATCGGTGGTGTCGATCACGGCGTCGTCCCACAGCAAAAGCTCGCCGGTGGGGATGTCGCGGGTCAGGGGGATGTCGCCCGCCAGGCCGAGGGGTAAACCGGCCATGGCCAGGGATCGATCCGCGGCGATCTGTTTGCCCCAGACCATATGGCCGCCTTCGCCATCCAGAACTTCGCCTTTTTTCAAATCCCGCTTGGCCACGGCGACCACGTCGGATTTGAACGCGATGGGGGAACCTGTGGGTTCGCCCCGCAGGACGGCGGAAGCGACGGAGATGCCCAGTTCCAGACCGATCATGTGTACGGGGCGGTAGAGGGCCGCGTACTGCCCGCTGCTGTCGGGCAGCATGTGGTATTCGCGGAAACATTGGCGGGCGTAATCCGTCTCTCCCTCGATCACCACATAGGTGCCCATGGCCAGATTGTGTTCCACCGCCCCGCCGTCCCGGTAGAGGGAGGAGACGACTTCGGTGGTACCGTCCCGGCTCAACTGGCCGCCACTGACGGCCGGCTTGCACACATCGGCCAGTTCAAACCGGCTGGCGGGCGGGAAGCCCAGGCCATCGTCCTGGGGGCTCAACCCGGTGGCGTTACAGACGGCGGTCATCTCGATGCCCGATTTGGTGCCGTCCAGGAATGAATTGAACATTTTCAAGTTGATGGAACCGGGATCGATCTGCAGATACTGGGTCAGGACATCCCAGACCGTATCCGGCGTCAATTGGTGGTAGTCGGGCAGATAGCGGGTGCCCTTGCCGGCGCAAACCACCTTGAAACCGCAGGCCCGGGCCCAATCCACATGCTCGGTGATCAGAGCCGGCTGATCGCCCCAGGCCAGGGAATAGACCACGCCGGCCTGTTCCGCCTTGCGCGCCAATAGGGGCCCGGCGACCACGTCGGCCTCCACATTCACCATGATCACGTGTTTGCCGTTGCGAATGGCTTCCAGGCAATGGCGGATGCCGATGCGGGGATCGCCCGTGGCATCGATCACCACGTCCAGACCCGGATGGGCGATCAGGGCCATGGCGTCGTCGCCGATATGGGTCGCGCCGCTGGTGATGGCGGCATCCAGGGACGGCGCGGCGAATTGTTCATCCGTCCAGCCGACCTGGCGGCAGTTGGCCGCCGCCCTGGCCACATCCAGATCCGCGATGCCGAGGATTTGCAGCCCCGTGGTCAGACGGGCCTGGGCGAGGAACATGGAGCCGAATTTGCCCGCCCCGATCAGACCCGCGCGTACCGGATTGCCGGCCTCGGCCCGCGCCGCCAGCAGTCTTGAAAGGTTCATCTTTGTCGCTCTCGGTTATTTTGTTTGTCTATCAAGCATGATTGGCACAGAGTGCAAACACCAAATTTCAGCCGCTGTTTCCATCACTTACCTTTGACAGCCGGGGCAGGTTGGCTAGTATGGCCGCAATTCACAAGGCTGAGAATACCAAGGCTGAGATTACAGGGGATCGCGACAATGGCTGCGGGAAACCGACCTCTATCACCACATCTACAAGTCTATCGCTGGCAAATCACCATGGCAATGTCGATCCTGCACCGGATCAGCGGTGTCGGCCTGGCCGTGGGTCTGTTGCTGCTGACCTGGTGGCTGGTGGCGGCGGCCAGCGGCGCGGACTATTTCAACATGGTGCACGACATCATGGGGTCGTGGATCGGGCGTCTGATATTGCTGGGCTTCACCGGGTCATTGTTCTTTCATCTGTGCAACGGTATCCGCCATCTGTTCTGGGACATCGGTTATGGTTTCGAGCTTGATGACATGCGGAAAACCGGCTGGATTGTCATGGTCGCCACGGTGGTGTTGACCCTGGGCACATTTTTTATCGGCTATGGGGGGGCGAACTGATGGCGGATCGCGGCTTACGGACACCCCTGGCCCGGGCACGCGGCCTTGGCTCGGCCAAGGACGGCACACATCATTTTTGGGTCCAGCGCCTGACGGCGGTGGCCCTGATACCGCTTACCATCTGGTTTGCGCTGTCCATCGCCTCGCTGGCGACGGCGGATCAGGCCGGCGTCCAGGCCTGGATGAAATCGCCCTTGAGCGCGACCTTGATGTTGAGTTTTCTCCTCGCCGGTTTCTGGCACATGAAACTGGGCCTGCAAGTGGTGATAGAGGATTACATCCATACAGAGGCGACCAAGATCACCTGTCTGATCGTGAACAATTTGATTTCGATATTTTTGGCCCTGGCGGCGACGCTGGCGGTGCTGAAAATGTTGCTGGGGAGTTAAGCAATGGCGGATGCCTATGCGATTGAAGACCATGTCTATGACGTGGTGGTGGTGGGTGCGGGCGGTTCCGGCCTGCGCGCAACCATGGGCGCGGCCCAGGCCGGTTTGAAGACGGCCTGTATTTCCAAGGTCTTTCCCACCCGCAGCCACACTGTGGCGGCCCAGGGCGGCATTGCCGCATCCCTGGGCAATATGGGCCAGGATGACTGGCGCTGGCACATGTACGATACCGTCAAGGGGTCGGACTGGTTGGGCGATCAGGATGCCATTGAATATATGTGCCGGGAGGCGCCCCGCGCGGTGCTGGAGCTGGAGCATATGGGCCTGCCGTTCTCCCGCACCGAGGAAGGCAAGATCTATCAGCGTGCCTTTGGCGGCATGACGACGAACTATGGCGAGGGTATCGCGCAGCGCACCTGCGCCGCCGCTGATCGCACGGGCCATGCCATTCTGCACACCTTGTATCAGCAGTCCCTGCGCTACGACACGGACTTTTTCATCGAATATTTCGCCTTGGACCTGTTGATGGACGACGATGGCGTCTGCCGGGGCGTGATGGCCTGGGATCTGGAAACGGGCACCATTCACCGTTTCCGCGCCCATATGGTCATTCTGGCCACGGGCGGCTACGGCCGGACCTATTTCTCCTGCACCTCGGCCCATACCTGCACGGGCGACGGCAACGCCATGATGCTGCGGGCGGGCCTGCCGCTGCAGGATATGGAATTCGTGCAGTTTCACCCCACCGGCATCTATGGCGCCGGTTGCCTGATAACCGAGGGCGTGCGCGGCGAAGGCGGCTTTCTGGTCAATTCGGAGGGTGAACGCTTCATGGAGCGCTATGCCCCCTCGGCCAAGGATCTGGCCAGCCGGGACGTGGTCAGCCGTTCCATGACCATTGAAATCCGCGAAGGGCGCGGCGTCGGCCCCAACAAGGATCATATCCTGTTGCATCTGGATCATCTCGATCCGGCGATTATCGAGGAGCGGCTGCCGGGTATTTCAGAATCCGCGCGCATCTTCGCCGGCGTCGACGTGACCAAGGAAGCCGTCCCCGTGCTGCCCACGGTGCATTACAACATGGGCGGTATTCAAACCAACTATCATGGCGAAGTGGTGACGTTGAAAGACGGCGACCCGGACGCCATCGTGCCGGGCCTGATGGCGGTGGGCGAGGCAGCCTGCGTCTCGGTCCATGGCGCCAACCGGCTGGGCTCGAACTCCCTGATCGATCTGGTGGTGTTCGGCCGGGCGGCCGGTCTGCGGGCGGCCGAGGTTGTGACCGCCGGCGCGCCGCACCCGGATCTGTCCAGCAGCATGGATGATGCCATCATGGGGCATTTCGACAAGATCCGTCATGCCTCGGGCGGTACCTCGACGGCCGAGATCCGCGACAAGATGCAACGCACCATGCAGAACAACTGCGCCGTCTTCCGCACCGGCGAGGTGCTGGACGAAGGCGTGAAGCTGATCGACGAAATTTGGCAGATGATGCCGGATCTGGGCGTTTCCGACCGCTCCTTGATCTGGAATTCGGATCTGGTGGAAAGCCTGGAGCTCGATAACCTGCTGCGCCAGGCCGTGGTCACCATGCATGGCGCCGCGATCCGGGAGGAAAGCCGGGGCGGTCATGCCCGCGAGGATTTCCCCGACCGGGACGACGACAACTGGATGAAGCACACCTTGGCGTGGTTCCAGGACGACGGCACTGTGAAAGTCGACTACCGCCCCGTTCATGACTACACCCTGACGGACGACGTTGAATATTTCCCGCCCAAGGCGCGGGTCTACTGAGGATACGGATATGGTCGAGTTCAACCTGCCCGCCAACTCCCGGATCAAGGGCGGCACCACACACAAGGCGGCGGCCGGCGCCAAGAATTTGCGCAGCTTTCAGGTCTATCGCTATGATCCCGACAGCGGCGAAAACCCGCGCGTGGACACCTACGAGGTGGACATGGACGAATGCGGTCCCATGGTTCTGGACGCCCTGATTAAGATCAAGAACGAGATTGATCCCACAGTCACCTTCCGCCGTTCCTGCCGGGAAGGCATCTGCGGCTCCTGCGCCATGAATATCGACGGCACCAATACGCTGGCCTGTACCAAGTCCTGCGATGATGTGAAGGGCGATGTGAAGATCTATCCCCTGCCGCATCTGGAAGTGATCAAGGATCTGGTCGGTGATCTGTCGAATTTCTACGCCCAATACGCCTCCATCAAGCCTTGGCTGGTGGCCCAGTCCCCCGCCCCGCCCGACGGCGAGCGTTTGCAGTCGGAGGAAGAACGCAGGCTGATCGACGGCCTGTATGAATGCATCCTGTGCGCCTGCTGCAGCACTTCATGTCCCAGCTATTGGTGGAACAGCGACCGCTACCTGGGCCCAGCGATCCTGTTGCAGGCCTACCGTTGGCTGATCGACAGCCGCGACGAAATCCAGGGCGAGCGCCTGGACCAGCTGGAAGATCCGTTCCGGCTGTACCGCTGCCACACCATCATGAACTGCACCAACACCTGCCCGAAAAGCCTGAACCCGGCCAAGGCCATCGCCGAGATCAAGAAAATGATGGTCCAGCGTCAGGTTTGATGCGGCAGGTTTGACCGTATCGGCAAAATTGACAATTTCGATGGGCCGCCGGGCAATTCCGGCGGCCTATTGCGTTCCTCGGTCAGGGGGAGCGGTTTGATATCATGACCAAGATCATGACCCACGCCGCGGTGGGATTGGCCCTGGGCCATGCCTTCGCGCCGGCCCGGCGCGGCGGTCGTTACTGGATTGCCTGCGCCGTATTGCCGATCATCCCCGATGCCGATGTCCTTGGTTTTCCCCTTGGCATTGCCTACGGCGACCTGCTGGGCCATCGCGGCCTGTCCCATTCCCTTGCGTTCGCGGTCGTGCTGGGGCTGGCGGTGGCATGGTTGCTGACGTGGCGGGAAAAGCGGGGCGGCAAGGAAACCCGCCACCTTGCCGTGCTGTTTGTGTTACTGGCCGCCAGCCACGGTCCCATGGATATGCTGACCAACGGCGGTCTGGGCATTGCCTTGTTGTCTCCCTTCGATGCCGCGCGATATTTCTGGGATTGGCGGCCGATCCTGGTTTCGCCCATTGGTTTGCAGAGTTTCCTCTCGCCCTGGGGCTGGGCCGTTATCGTGAATGAGTTTCGCTGGTTCGGCCCGCCAATTGGCCTTCTGGTCGCGTCAATGGCGCTTTATCGGAGTTTCGCTGGTAAAGATTGATCAGGCTGGCCAATCGGAGAAAGTGCAAGTGTATTGGCATCGGCGTAAACTCATCAATGTGTGCCGATGATGGCGATTTCGATTGAACGAATGCAGATTTGTAAAGGCGAGGACAATAGCGATGGATAACGTCCGGGATGAACTGATTGAGTTGCGCGGGTTGCGATTTCATTATCGGGATTGGGCCGGGCCGGGGGCGGACGCCCCGGTGCTTGTCCTGCTGCACGGCTATACCGGGCATGCGCGGAGCTGGGATCGGTTTGCCCGGGGTATGTGTGACAAATACCGGGTTCTGGCGCTGGATCAGCGCGGCCATGGGGAAACCGCCTGGGCCGACCCGCCGCGCTATGGCACGTTGGAAATGGTCGCGGATCTGAAAGCCTTTGTCGCGGCCATGGGGCTGGACCGGTTTTCCTTGCTGGGTCTGTCCATGGGCGGCATCGTCAGTTTCGCCTATGCGGGCGAAGGGCCCGCCGGGCTGGAACGTCTGGTCATCGTCGATATCGCGCCGGAGATCGTGCCGGCGGGCCTGCAACGGATTTATTCCGGTACATCGCGGGCTGACCGCTTTGACAGCGTCGAAGACGCGGTGCAACGGGCGCGCGACGACAACGCCGTGGCGCCGGACGATGTGCTGCGGGACCGGGTGGTCAATTCCATGATGCGCACTGAAGACGGTACCTGGACCTATCGCTATGACCGCGCCTTGCGCAACCCCGATATCCCCCGCGAACGCCTGGAGGTGGACAAAGGCTGGGCCCGCGTCGCCAAGATCGCGGTGCCCACATTTCTGATCCGGGGCGCCTTGAGCGATATTCTGGATACAACCCTGGCCGAGCGGTTCCGCGACACGGCGCCCGACTGCCAACTGATCGAGGTGCCGGGCGCGGGGCATTCGGTGCCCCTTGATAAGCCGGAGGGTTTCCTCGCGGCGGCGCGGAATTTCCTCTAGAGCAGGTCGCGGGCAAATTCGGCGATCAAACGGGATACCTCATCTGGCTTTTCCAAGTGCAGGGCATGTCCGGCATTTTCGAGATCGACGCAATGCACCCTATCAGGAAATTGATCGCGAAGCTGATGACCATTCCCGATGGGCGCTATTCGGTCCTGCTTGCCCTGAATGACCAGCATGTGCAGGCCACCGCCGGCCCACCAGGTCTCGGCCGGCGTGGTCCCGATCGCGGCTATGAAGGCCTTCTGGAAGTCGGACGACCTGTCGCCGGGCTCAATATAGGCGTCGGGGATATCGCTGCCCGGCGCCAGAAAGGCCGTCTTCACCGCCACGGCAAGTTCGTCTTTCGAAAGACCGCCGTCGGACATCCGACGCATCGCGGCCATAGCATCCGCTTCGGGCGGCACCTTGCCGCCGGCCGCCACAAGGACAATACCCGAAAACAGCTCCGGCCGTAGTGTCGCCGCCATCCGTGCGACCCGATTACCGCCCGCATGACCGGCAAGGAGAACCGTCGCCAATCCCAGTTGTTCGATAACGTCGATGACGTCCGTGGCAAGGTCCGCGAACGCCAATCCTTCCAGCGGACCCGAACTCGCACCGCAGGATCTGGGGTTGATACCAATCACTGAATATCCCCGGTCGTCCAGGCATTGGCAGAGCGCGACGTAATCTCTGATACCGCCGGCCGCGCCTGGCAGAACAACAATCTCCGGCGCCCGCGCCGTTGTTCGCATGACCTCGAAGGTCGCTTTGCCCGTATCAACCTGTTCGAAGTGCATCCTGTCCTCGCCGGTTAACCTCATCACACATTAGCGTCCACGCGGCAATGACGTCACATGCCAATCCCACCGTGAAACAAGTTAGCGAAAAACAACCTTGATATCCAGCCACGGCCCGGCGGCAGGCGAACAACCGACGCTGCCATCAATTCCACCTTGCAAGCGGCTGTGGAGAGCCCCATTCTGAGCATCATGAACAGGTGTCGCCGCACCATGTCCGAATGGAATTGCGAACCGAAGAATTTGGGGATTTCAACATGACGCCTGGCCACCCACTTTACCATGTCGGCAAACGCGTCCTGCTGGTGATATTCTTGGTCGCCGGATTCGCCGCCGTCGGGCCGGGCAGCGCCGCAAAGGCGGAAGATCGGATCAACAAGACGTTTTTCGGCGGCACGGCCATCGACGGCTACGATCCCGTTGGCTATTTCACCATGGGCCGGGCGGTCAAGGGCGCATCCGATATTACCCACGACTGGCTGGGTGCGCGGTGGCAATTCGCCAATGCAGAGCACCGGAAAATGTTCATGAACGACCCGGCGAAATATGCGCCGCAGTACGGGGGCTATTGCGCCGAAGCGGTCAGCCGCGGGTCATTATTCGGTACTGATCCGGAGGCCTGGAGCATCGTCGACGGCCGGCTGTATTTGATCTATTCGAAGAACACCCGGAGCCACTGGGAAGCCATCCGCGATGTTGCCATCATTAAGGCGAACGCGAACTGGCGCGATATGGAACCCAAACTCACCAATTAGCGCCCTGAAGATGATTGGCGCCCGGCAGGAAACCGCTCCGTACTTTCATCTGTACGATCAACGGGCGTGTGAGAAATACCTCACAGCGGTCGCATTGACGTAGATGAACCCATCGTGCTCGGCGGCCGTGCCCTTGGGATTGCGATAAACGTAGCCGCAATTTTCGCGGCCCAGCAGCCGTGCCGGAATTTTTTGACATAGCATATCACCGGACAGCCGCATGGTGCCGGTCAGAAGCGCCGATGGCTCGCGCCGGGCGAAAGCGCCGGTGTCCTGGATTTCCTCGAAAAACGGCGATTTGTCCGGCAGGGCCCCGCCCCGGAGCGCGCGTCCGAAGATAACTTCGCGAACTTCATCCGCATCGAGGCGTAACGCGGGATCGCCCTTAAAATTATACGGCCAGGCCGGCAGTCCCGCGGCCCGCAGGGATTCGATCCTAAATTCGAGATCCGCAGGTCTGATTTGATGGGCATGCAGGATTTTGTGGTAGGCAAGATTGGCGAACGAAACATGGCGCAGGATATCATCGACCTGCCGACGGGCGTCCTGGAGCCGGTTAAGCTGGGCGTAAACCATCGCCAGTTCCTGGGGCCAGCCCGGCGACTGCAAGGCCCGCAGTTTCTCCAGCGCCGTCGCCGCGCGGTCAAACAAACGATTAAAGAAAAGCGTCGATCCGAGGAAACCGTAAAAATGCGGCGGCGGCGCCGGGCTCAACCGAAAGGCCGTTTCCATTTCCTCCAGCGCCTCTTCATGCGCGCCGGCATAGGTCAGAACGGTGGCAAGGGCGACGCGCGCCTCGGCGTCATTGGGGGCAAGCTTGACCGCCTTGCGTGCCAATCGCATGGCGTCCTCGTGATCGCCGTCAACCATGCCCAGCAGCCCGAGCACGGCATGGGCGCTGGCATTGACGGGGTCCAGTTGGATTGCCTTTTGGGCCGCCTCGAAGGCCCGCAGGCGAGCAATAGGGCCCAGCAGAACGGAATCGAAATCGAACCGCCAGACATCCGTCGCGGCAATGGCGATACCGGCGAAGGCCTCGGCGAAGGTCGGGTCCTTGGCAATCGATTGCTCGTAAAGCGCCAGTGCCGTTCTGGAGCCTTCGACGGTTCGCTCAAAATGGGCCTGACGGGCGCGCAGATAGAGGTCATAGGCTTCCAGATTTCCGGTCGGTTTTCTCGCCAGATTGGTTTTCTCCACCGGCGTCAACTTGACCCTCAGCGCTTCGACAATTTTGCCCGTCACTTCATCTTCCAGGGCAAAAACATCCTGGAAGTCCCGATCGAACTTTTCCGCCCACAGATGCGCCCCGGTACTGGCAAGGATCAATTGGGCGTTGATCCGGACCTTGCCGCCCGCGCGGCGGACGGAGCCTTCAAGCACATGGGTGACATTCAGGTCCCGCGCCACATCCTGTACCTTGACCGCGCGGCCCTTGTAGGTGAAGACAGAGTTCCGCGCGATCACGATCAGGCCGGACACCTTGGACAAATCGGTGATCAGATCATCGGTCATGCCGTCGGCGAAGTATTCCTGGTTCTTGTCGTCGGATAAATTCGCGAACGGCAGCACGGCGAGCGAGGGTTTGCCCGGCGAGGCGTCGGACAATTTAGGTTGAACGACAGGCGTCATGAAATCTTTCTGCTGCCACCACCAAAGACCGCCGCCGGCAACAAGGGCAAGGACGATCACGAAGGCAATGACTGATTTGAATCGTATCGCACCGTTCCGCCGCGCCGGGGCGCTCGCCTGCTCACCTTCGCCAAGCACCCGGAATATCCGTACCGGACGGGCGATGTTCTTGACCTCCACATCGCCCAAATCTTCCAGATTAATATGCAGGCGGTCACCAATGCTGTCGCGAACCGTTCTGGACAGGCAGATGCCGCCCGGATCGGCCAGGCCCTCGATCCGCGACGCGACATTGATGCCGTCGCCGTAGATGTCATCGCCATCGATCATGACATCGCCAAGATTGATGCCGATGCGGTAGAGCATTTTCTCTTCGTCGGGAACGTCGGCATTGCGCTCGGCCATCGCTTCTTGTACTTCAATCGCGCTTTGCACTGCCTCGGTAACGCTTGGAAATTCCCAAAGCTCCCCATCGCCCGCGGTCCCGACCATTCGACCGCCGTGTTTTTCACCGATCGGCATGGTGGCGTCCCGATGCCTCTTCAAGGCAGCTAAAGTTCGGTCCTCGTCAACGCCCATGAGACGCGAGTAACCAGCGACATCGATTGCGACGACGGCGGCAAGCCGTCTTTCAATCTCCCCTTCCGCCATACCTCTCCCCGCCGCAATTGTTGTAGACAATTCTAAAGAACTGTTCCCGCAATGGCCATGCGCAACTGGTGCTTTGGAAACTTGAGGAAACCCGGCATGTCAGCTTGATTGAGCTGTCCATCGATGATTGAATCACGGCCATGCCAAGGCCGCTCGTGCCGAGCCCGTAAACAGTAAAAAGAGAGAATATTTTGCCGACACAGGGCCCAATTCGCACGGGGGTCATTGGTACGCCGATGCCCAGGACGGAAGATCACCGGTTGCTCACTGGCCAGGGGATCTACGCCGGCGATTTGACTGCCAACGCGCTCTGCCACGCCGCAATGGTACGCTCGCCCCATGCCCATGCCAGGATCCATTCCATCGACGTATCCCAGGCAAACGCCGCGCCGGGTGTGCTCGCGGTTCTGACCGGCGCGGATGCAAAAAAGGACGGCCTGGGGCCGATGCCGCATAACCCAGATTGGGTTGGACCGCCCGATGCCACCCTTCGCCTGCCGCCGGGGTTTGAAGTCTTCGTGACGGAAAACACCGTTTTGCCCGTGGATACAGTGCGCTATGTGGGCGAGGCGGTCGCCATGGTGGTCGCGGAAACAGCCGAGGCCGCCACCGATGGAGCCGAACTGGTCGACATTGAGTATGAGGAACTATCGTCCGTCGTGCACGCGGTCGCGGCAATGGAGCCCGGTGCGCCGCAAATCTGGCCGGATTGTCCCGACAACCTCGCACTGACCTGTGAAGTCGGCGACCGAGACGCGACGGAGCAGGCTTTCGAGGGGGCAGCCCATGTGGTCGCCTTCGATTGCTGGGTGCACCGGGTTACCGGCAGCCCCATGGAGCCCCGCGCCGTTGTCGGTGAATACGACCCGGCAAATGATCGATACACCCTGCGCACGGCGTCGGGCGCCGGTGTGGTGCGTAGCCGCGACCGGCTGGCCGTGACCCTGGGCGTACCACCCGAAAATTGCCGGGCCATATTTGGCGATATGGGCGGCAACTTCGGCACCCGCAATGCGTTTTTCCCGGAATATGCCTTGATGCCCTGGGCCGCGAAGCGGGTCGGACGAACGGTAAAGTGGACCGCCACGCGGCAGGAATGTTTCCTAAGCGACTATCAGGCCCGCGACCTTGCCTCCCGGGCCGAGTTGGCGCTGGATGGGGAGGGTAATTTTCTCGCACTGCGCGGCGTCAACACCATGAACCTTGGCGCCCATACGGTGTTTTTCTGGCCCCTGCGCAAGGGGCTATCCATGATGCAGAGCGTCTATCACATTCCATGCGTCCATTTTCATGGCCATGCGGTGCTGACCAATACCGCACCGACCGCGGTCTATCGCAGTGCGGGACGGCCGGAGGCGATCTATGTCATCGAACGTCTGATCGAGCTGGCCGCCGACCGCCATGGGTTCGACCGGGTGGAGCTTCGCCGGCGCAACCTTATCCCAAGCGCTGCCATGCCCTATACCAACGGTGTGGGCGCCACTTATGACAGCGGCGATTACGAGTTGGCCATGGACACCGCGCTGCGGGATGCGGACTGGGCCGGCTTCGCTGCGCGTCGGGAGGAGTCAGCGGCGCGCGGGTTGTGCCGGGGCATCGGTGTCGCAAACTATATCGAAATCACCTCCGGCATCCCAAGAGAACGGGCCGAGTTGGCAGTGTGCGACGATGGCTGTATCGAACTTGTCGTGGGCACCATGAGCAGCGGGCAAGGCCATGAAACAAGCTTCCCCCAATTGCTCTGCGACTGGCTGCAAATCCCCTTCGACAAGGTCCGTTTCATCGCCAACGATACGGATCGGGTTTCGGTGGGCGGCGGCTCCCATTCCGGGCGCTCCATGCGCCTGGTCAGCATTGCGTTGGGAGAGGCGGTCGAGGAGCTGCTTTCCAAGGGCCGTGTCATCGCCGCCCATGTGTTGCAAACGCCCGAGGATGATGTCACCTACCAGCACGGCGCTTTCGCCGCGCCGGGCGGGGCCAGCGTGGACCTTTGGGGCGCGGCGAAAGCCGCCGCGACGCTCGTTAGCCTGCCGCGCGAGCTACGCGGCGGCCTGGAAAGCGCCGGGGATATCACCAACCGTGCCGGCGGCTATCCCTATGGCGCCCATGTCTGCGAGGTTGAAGTGGATCCGGACACAGGTCAGGTGAAAATCGTCGCCTGGACCGGCGTCGACGATGTGGGATTGGCCGTCAATCCGCTGATCCTGCACGGCCAAGCCCACGGCGCCGTGATGCAAGGCGTTGGCCAGGCCCTGTTGGAGGAGATTTTTTATGATCCGGCCACGGGGCAGCTTCTGACCGGGTCGTTCATGGATTATGCCATGCCGCGGGCCGATACCATGCCCATGATCAAGACCGCGATCATGGAAATCCCGGCCAGCTCCCACCCCCACGGCATCCGGCCCGGTGGTGAGGGCGGCACCACACCGGCCCTGGGCCTGCTGATCAACGCCATCGTCGATGCCCTGTCCGAATTCGGCGTCAAGCATGTGGACATGCCGGCAACGCCCCAGCGGGTATGGCAGGCGATTAAGACCGCCAAGGATGCTGATTGATTATTCTACGCCTCGTCAACAAGCGCGTTGGTCATGTCCGCTTCCCTGAGTTTGGCATTGTCGAGGCGGGTGCCGCGCAGATCGGCGTCCGTCAGATTGGCCTTGCGTAAATTTGTGCCGTCCAGATTGGCGTCCCTGAATGTGGCGCCGTTCAGGTTGGTTGGCCAGGATCGATGGGTCAAATCGCCGCCTTTGTCACGCAATTCGGTGGGGCCCAGGTTGGCGTTTCGCAAATTGGCGCCGTTGAGGTCGGCCGACTGTAGATTGACGCCGCTCATTTCCGCGCTCGTTAGGTTGACATTCGTCAATACGGCATTCGAAAGGTCGGCCATGGTGAGTTCGACCGCGGCCAAATTCGCCCCTGTAAAGTTGGTCGCCTGGGCTCGGGCGCCACGTAGATTGAAGCCTCGGAAATCAACCCGGCTGAAATCCATGCCGCTCAAATCGGCGCGGCTGCCTTGATCACCGAATGAGGCTATCCAGGCTGCATGATCGCGCAGGATCTTACGGATATCGACTTCAAGCTCGGACAGTTCCCGAACCATTTTCGCCCCGTCGAGCTTCGCTTCGCTCAAATCCACATCGTCCAAATCGGCGCTGGCCAGTTCGGCGTTTTCGAAGTTGCAGCCGCGTACATTGGCGCCATTGAAAACGGCGCCGCAGAACGTAGCGCCGGTAAAATTGGCGTTGCTCAGATCGGCGCCGGTAAGATCCACATCGGCCAGGTTGGATTTGTGCAGATCGGCGTTAGAGAGGTTCGCCCCGGCGAGCGACGCGCCGGTCAGATCCGTCTGAACAATGGTCGCGCCGGAAAGACGGGCTCCGGTCAGATTGACCCCGGCCAGGTCCGCCAACGGCAAACCGTCGGTATCGTGGCGGTGTGACCTGATGGCAAGGCCCTTGAATTTGTCGGCGACCAGCAGGGTTCCGTCTCTAAGGTCGGCATCTTCCAGGTTGGCATAGTTAAATACGGCGCCGCGCAGAGAGGCGCCGCGAAGGTCGCATTTACTCAAATCGGCACCGGTCAAATCGGCATTGCGAAGGTCGACCGTGAACAAATCCGCCTCGCGCAAGTCAGCCGCGACCAGTACGGATTTACAAAGGGTTGCGCCCGTGAATTTGGCGCCCCGGAGATTGAGCCGCTTGAAATCGAAGCTCGTCAGATCCAGCAACGAGAAATCAGCGCGCTCGCCTTGGTAATTATCAAGCCACTGGGCGTGGCTTTTCAGCTTCTTCTCGACAAGCTTGTATAACGCGGTTACAGCCGGTTCACTCATGGTTCCTCCTGCTTGCATCCACCTAATGGATGCACCTCGGACACTTTGGCGACGGCAAATTTATAATTGTTTTTTCAGATATTCCCCGGACAGTCCTGAAACTTCCGACAATCTTATTCAAACCATATTTTGCACAGAGAATTATTTGCCATGCAGACCAATATCTAGTTATGGCAGATATTGATGAAGGATTCCTTTTAGTTGGTTCATTTCAAATCTACGACATGATGACATGACCGAATTCGTAGGTGTGGCCCTTAAATTCCGCAATAGCGAGTTTGTGGGTGATGGAGAATTGCGGGCATTAGAGAAGAGACCGGAGCCGTAATAAAACTCTTTAGAAGTAACGTAATTGTTATCCGTGCTTAACGCCGCGTTAACCACGGCGGATCACAATCCCGTGGCGATGCTCTTATTGACATGGGGATGATAATGGGAATTCGAAGGATGACGCTGATGGGAACCGCCGTTTTCCCGATCGCGATATCGATAACGCCATTCGTACTCTTTAATTCAACAGTTGCCCAAACAATTTCGGGACCTGGAAATCCGGCGATTGTAAATCAGGCGGCGCTACCAACGGCTGTCATTCGGCTGGCCGCCAATTGCGGCGCCTGTCGTCCATGCAATCCATGCGGGGCCGCGAAAAGGTGCAATCCTTGCGGTGCCTGCAATCCATGCGCCGCCGGTAAATCCTCCGACAAATGCGTTGTTCCGCGTTTGCAACAGGCCGCGACGAACCCTTGTGCTGCGAAAAAAGGTTGTGGTGCCTGCAATCCCTGTGCAGCGAAGAAAGCCTGCGGCGCCTGTAATCCCTGCGCCGCGAAAAAAGGCTGCGGTGCCTGCAATCCTTGTGCCGCAAAGAAAGCCTGCGGCGGCTGCAATCCCTGCGCCGCGAAGAAAGCCTGTGGTGCTTGCAATCCTTGTGCGGCGAAAAAAGGCTGTGGTGCCTGCAATCCCTGTGCAGCAAAAAAGGGCTGTGGCGCTTGTAATCCCTGCGCCGCGAAAAAAGCCTGTGGTGCTTCCAACCCCTGTGCGGCGGCAAATCCATGCAACCCTTGCGGCGGCGCCAATCCCTGCGCTGTGGAGCCGCCCATGCTGACAGATGGCGAAGCCGTGGCCGTTTACGACTGTCTGAAAGACGATATCCGGCGCGCTTATCTAAAATCTGACCATCCCGTGGCCCGGGAATTTCGCAGTTGGGGGCGTTTTAGTTCCAGCCCCTATCCGGCCGATGCGCACGGCTCGCGCTATTTGCTGAACTATGCCAATGCATTGGCCGCTCCGGAATACCGAAAATATGAAGACCTGGATGAAATGCCCCTCGGTTCCATCCTTGCCAAGGAAGGGTTTGTTCAACAGCACGACGGCAGCAATGGCGTCGGACCGCTTTTCATCATGGAGAAGAAATCAACTGGTGCCTTGGCCGATTCAGGCGGCTGGCACTACGCCATGATCATGCCGAATGGGATGATCCGCGCCGACCGCGGCTTGCAGAAATTCTGCAACGACTGCCATCAGCACGCCGACGACGACGATTTCATGATGTTCATGCCAGATGAATACAGAGTGAGTGCGAAATGAAAAAGATATTCACCCCAATCGCGGCTGGCCTCCTGACGGGCTTGTTCCTGTCCGCAACAATCGTGGCCGCCCAGGGCAAGGTTTCAGAGATAGTCATCTCTCAAAAAGGCAAGAAATTCGTGCCGGGCAGGGTCGAGGCCAAGGTTGGAGACGTTCTGACCTTCGTCAACGAGGAAAAGCGCAAACGCCACAACGTCTATAGCAAGACGGCAGGTTTCAAATATCTGAAAATCAGGAAGCAAAAACCGGGCGACCGGGATTCCGTCACGCTCAAAAATGCGGGAACGGCAACTATCCGTTGTGCCTTGCATCCAAAGATGAAGCTCACCGTCGTAGTAACCGAATAGGTTCCGCTTCCTAGGTCGCGACGCCTTCAAATATGCCTGGCCCTCCGTACGCGGTGTGATGGAACCATTTACGCGGGCCAGGTCGATGACATCAGTTTGTTGAGAATTGTTCTGGATCGGAATTCCCATGCGCATAGGAAGCAAATTAGTCATCGGCGTGGCCAGTGCCGTGGTTCTGACCGCGATCTCCAGCGGCTTTGCCATGGACGGTTTGTTAAGGCTAAGCAAACTGACGACTGAGATGTATGACAAACCACTACTGTCCATCAGCTTCGCGCGCAACGCTCTCACCAACTTTATCAGGATGGATCGTGAGGTTTCCCAGATCTTCACGACCGCCGATGCCGAAGCACGAAAAGAGCATCAGGACACCGCAGCCGACTTGAAGGATGAAATGCGTGATGACCTGGCGGTCGTGTGGGAGCGGATCACGGACGCTGAAACGCGAGAAGTGGTAGACGAGACCCTGGCTCTGCTGGACCAATGGCAGGCACTGGCGGAACGCATATTCCGCGCCGATCTAACCGATCGTGACGTGAAGACCGCACTGTTGGAAGAGAAAAAGGATCTATTGGCCGAAGCAGAGGAAAGCTTTTCCCTGGTGGTGGAGTTCGCGACGGAACAAGGGTTCAATTTCCGCGAAAACGCCGATGCCCTCGCCACGCAAACACTAAGAATTCAACTGGCCGGTACCGCGCTGGTTCTTGCCCTTGGCATCCTTATCGCGACGATGATCGGCCGTTTTCTGGGGCGGCCCTTGAACGCGATATCCGGCAGTATGAAAGCGGTATCCGAGGGTGATTTCGAAGGCGAGATCCCCTGCAGTGAAAATAGCGACGAATTGGGTGATATGGCCCGGGCGATTGATGTTTTTCGAAGAAATGCCCAGGAAGTTGAACACCTGCAGGATGAGAAGTCCAAAGCCGTGACCGAGGCCAGCGATCGACGCCGCGACGCGCGCGAGCGTATCGCGGCCGAATTCGAGGCTACGGTCCGTCAGGTGGCGGCACACATTTCCCAGGCTGTCGGGGGTATGCGGGAAACCACCGGCGCCCTGGACGAGATGGCAAGGGATGCATCGGAACAATCGGTCAGCGTGGCAGCGGCGGCGGCGCAAGCAACCAGTGATGCGCAATCCGCGGCTTCCGAAGCCGAAGGTCTGAGCATATCCATACGCGAGGTCGGTAACCGCGCATCTGAATCCGCCAGTGAAACCGGCGGCGCGGTGACGGCGGTTCGGGATATCACCGGCAAAGTGGCGAGTTTGGATCAGGCGGTCGCGAAAATTGGCGACGCGGTTGGCCTGATCGACGACATCGCCAAGCAAACCAATCTGCTGGCCTTGAATGCAACCATCGAAGCGGCCAGAGCGGGAGAAGCGGGCAAAGGTTTTGCCGTGGTCGCGGGAGAGGTGAAAAATCTGGCCAGCCAGACCGCCAGTTCGACCTACGAGATTGACGCTATGATCGCCGTCATACGAAGCCAGACAGAAGAAACCGTGGCGGCCGTTCGCGGCATCAACGACACCATTGACGCTTTGGACGAAAATGCCACCGCCATAGCCCAGTCGGGCGAGAACCAGGCGGAGGCCACGGACGATATCAGCCGCCACGTCCGGCAAGCCGCCGATGGCACACGTGAAGTCGGCGAAGGCATGAACCAGGTTTCCCTGGCGGCACGCAAGACCAATGAAATGACCTCCGAGGTACTAGGTGCCGCCGATGACCTGCTGGGTCATTCCGCTGATCTTGACGCCCAAGTCGACAAATTCTTGCAGAAAATTCGCGCGGTTTAGACCGCGTCTCTCGAAAATGGACCCGTTTTACGGCGGGCGCCGGCCATAGGGATGCCGTAAGGATCGGGCCCAAGCCTGGTCCTTTGACCCAATCTGGTATTATGTCACTATCGAATTCCAGAACCGGTAGGGATCAAAGCATGCCAGATATCGAATATTTCTACTCGGCCCATTCTGCCTTTGCCTATCTTGGCTCCGCCCGGTTGATGGAGATCGCGGGGGCGGCGGGCGCCACGATTGTGCATAAGCCTGTCGATCTGTTGCGGGTCATGGTCGATTCCGGGGCCGGCTCCACGCGGGAGAGGGGCGATCGTCACCGCGATTACTATTTCGGCCGGGAGATCGAACGCTGGGCCGAATGGCGCGATGCACCGGTGGTCACCGGCATGCCCACCTATCATTGGAACGACACCACCCTGGCCAACGGCGTGCTGATCGCGGGCATTCAGCAGGGTCAAAATATGGACCACTTGGCGCATAGAATGCTGGAGGCCCACTGGCGCGATGATGCGGATCTGGCCGATGGCGAAACCCTGAGGACGTTGGCCCGAGAGGTCGGCTTAGACCCCGCGCCCCTGCTTGACGCCGCTTTGTCCCCGGAAGTGGCAGCGGTATATCTGGCCAATACGGAAGAGGCCATCCGCCGCTCCGTCTTCGGGTCTCCAACTTACTTCGTTGATGGCGATATGTTCTACGGCCAGGATCACCTTGAATTCGTGGAACGGGCCCTCAAGCAGCCCTTCCAAGGCACCTGGCCCCGCAAAAACAGCTAGACTGGATTTTGCGGACCGCGCCGTAAGGACTATGCTGGCACAATAACAAACAGGTTCGAGCCGCCAGGAGGAAACATGACCAAGGAAGATTTTACGCTCGGGATGAAAACCGAGCGCATGACCGATATCGCGCTGGCGTTCAAGAAAACCGGCACGCTGTTGGCGGCCATCGAAATGGAGCTGTTCAGCCATATCTCGGGCGGGGCCGGCACGGCCGAGGAACTGGGCACCGCCATGGGCATCGATGCCGAGAAAGCCGACCGCCTTTTGACCGCGTGCAAGGCCATGGATTTGCTGCGGGAAGTCGACGGACGCCACGTCAACATGAGCGACGTGGAACGCTATATGGTGAAGGACAGCCGTACTTATTTTGGCGACTATCTGACCTATATCGCGCGGCGCGACTATGCCTTGTGGGACCATGTCGCCGATGACCTGACCGCCGTGCCCGACGGTGATGGGCGGGACGAGCGCAGCTACCTCAACTACCTGGCCGACCCGGCCGAGGCGCGGCGCTTCACCGTTGCCGGCTATGAAGCCTCCATCGGCCTGGGCCATAAGCTGGCCAAGGAATATGACTTTTCCCGCTTTGACCATTGGCTGGATATCGCCGGCGGCTCGGGCTGCTATGCGATCCCCGCCTGCGAGCGGAATCCGGATCTGCGGGTGACCATCATGGATCAGCCCAACGTAATCGTCATCGCCCAGGAATTCATCGCCAAACACGGCCTGGAAGCGCGCATCGATACCAGGCCCGGAAATTTTCTGGAGACGCCGTTTCCGGGCGGCCACGACCTGGCTTCCTACATCACGCCATTGCAGGGTTATATGCCCGGCGAAATTATTGCCGTACTGCGCCGCTCCCTGGATGCACTGAAACCGGGCGGCGAAATGCTGATCCTGGATTACATGCTGGAGGACGACAAGACCGGGCCCCTGGACCCCGCGTTCGTCAACCTGGCGGGCGTCCGTCGGGGCCGCTATCTCGGGCGCGTCAATACCGGTGCGGAATGGTGTGATTTTCTGGGCCAGGCGGGGTACGTCAATGCCGCTTCGCGCTGGTTTACACCGCATCAACTGGGCTTGATCACAGCGCAAAAGCCGGGCTAGACGTTTCCCTATATACCTAGAATTATATCCAAAATTCGTTAAGCGGTTGAGGAGTTGAGTTCTTGAAAGTACTTGTAATCGGCGGCACGGGACCGACCGGGCCATATCTGGTGAACGGGTTGATCGCCCAGGGCTACGATGTATCCATCATGCATCGCGGCACCCATGACAGCGATGAGATCCCGGCATCCGTCGAGCGGATCATTGGCGATCCCCATTTCCGCGAAACCATTCGCGAAGCGCTTGATGGCCGATCCTTCGACCTGATCATCGCCACCTATGGCCGCATCCGCTATATCGCCGAACTTGCCGGAGACTACGCCGACCGGCTGATCACGGTCGGCGGCGCGCCCTGCTTCCGTGGTGTTCTGCAGCCCGAGGCGCTGACCCCGGCCGGCTTGCAGGTGCCCCTGCCCGAGGATGCCCCGAAGGTGGAGAGCGAAGAGGAATTCCGCTTCGGTTATCTGGTGCGTCTGGCCGAGGAGGCGGTCATGGCGGGCCATGCCGAGGGCCGCTACAGCGCCACGCATTTTCGCTATCCCGTGGTCTATGGCCCCCGGCAGTTGACGCCGACGATCTGGACCATCATGCGGCGTTTCATGGACAAGCGGCCGTATATGGTGTTGCCCGACGGCGGCTTGACCCTGACAACCCGGGGCTATTCCGAAAACGTCGCCCATGCCGTGCTGCTGGCGGCGCGTCAGCCAGAAGCCGCCGCCGGACAGATATATGATTGCGGTGACGAGCATCAATTGACCATGGCGCAATGGATCGAAGTGGTGGGCCATGCCATGGACGGTGAAATTGAAATTATCAGCGTACCGGACCAATACGCCTATCCGGCGCGTGGTTTGATGATGTTTCACGGACCGTCGAACCATCAACTTTTCGATCTTTACAAGGTTAAATCGGAACTGGGCTATCGTGATATCGTCCCGCCGTTGGAGGCCATGGCGCGAACCGTGCACTGGTATCGGGACAACCCGCCGGTGGTAACCGATCAGTTCGCCGCCGATCTGGCAGAGAGCTATGGGCTGGAGGACGCCATCGCCGCGGTGTATCGCGATGCCTGCGAAAAGCTGTCTGCCATCGCCTACGAGAAGCCGGATTTTCACCACCCCTACCCCCATCCGAAAAAACCCGGGCTGCAAAAGGACCATCGCGCACGATAGGACATCAATTCCGGAAATGCCGGGGTGAACCTGCCGTTATTTTTGCATCCACCGGTCCGTGGACTCGCGCCGCCGGTGACGGCAGAATTAGGTGAGTTTTTTTTCGGGTGTGAAATATGCAGCAGGCGATCGCAAGCCGTAAGGACAGAGTTTTCGAGGATTACCAGCAGCGGGATTATTTTTCACTGGAAACGTTGGTCGAAACGGAAACCTCGGACAGTCCTATTTCCATCATGCTGGAATATTGGCTTCACTTGCGGGATGGGGCATCCACATCGCCACGCTTCCAGGCCTTCCAGCTCGAAAAAGTCTGGAATCTAAAAATCCCGCACCACCTGGCACTAATCGATTGCTCGGCCATTGATCCCTATAATTATTTTGTCGTGCGGCACCCATACGACATCACCAATATGCCTTGGCTTTTCGGCGAATCCATATCCGGCGTGCCGATCGGTGACTGCCCGAGTCCATTGCTTTCCTGGAGTGTTCAGGCCGACTACCATGCGGCCAAGGAACACGAAAACCTTGATCAACTTCATTACAGCCGGGTCAGGCAGGTGGTAAACGGCATATATCGCGATTATATGCGCCTTCTGCTGCCTTTCACGGGGTCGGGCGGCGATGTCACCATGCTGGCATCTGTTACGCGACTGCTGCAACCAAAAACCCGAAATCCGGCATTCTTTCCGCTGATAGATCCGGACTAGATCAAACAGCCAAAAAACGAAACCGTTTTTCGGCTGATAATTTGATCGAAATCAAAGAGTTAGCGCAACTTGTCTGCGTTTAAATGAACGCAGGTTGCGCTATGAATCGCGCCGGTGAAGGCGACGTTGATCTAACCCGGTCCCGGTTCGTTGATGTTATCCAGGGGATAGATCGGCCGGCGGACGTTTTGGTATTTCAGCAGGCTGTTGTCGGATGTGGTCACGCCGACGCCGTCCAGGGTGATGGTATGCTTGGCAATGGGCGCGAAGCCCGCCCGGTAGTGGATGCGGGATTTCAACAGCACATAGCGTTTATGGGCAGGGTCGATGCCCACGGATAGAAATACACCCTGATCCCACGGTTCGTGATGGCGGGAGACGACAACGATCTGCATCTTGCCCGTATCCAGCACCGCTGTCGGGCCCATTTGCACCACCAAGCCGGTATACATCGGCCCGCGCACGGTCCATTCGCCATCGGTCAGGGCTTTGACCTTTCCCGAAATGGTTAAGGGTTCGCC
>JABIRL010000156.1 GCA_018667855.1 Rhodospirillaceae bacterium | reverse complement strand
GTTGGGGCCGCCGCCGGTATTGGCGATGACTTCCTGGCGGCCGTCGGGGTGCACCCGGGTCAGGGTTTGCCGTTCGATTTCCACCAAAATTACGCTGCCGTCGGGCATGGCGATGGGCCCCTCGGGAAACTGCAGGCCGGTGGTAATTTCTCTAAATTCGGTCATGTCAAACTCACTTCAGCGGTTATTTTGGCGGTTATTTCAGCGGTGAAAAGGAAGCCGGAATAAGCAACATATTCTGCATTTCTTCCAACATGGAGCCGCTGGTCTTCAGGAAAGCCTGCCAGTCGGGATCGGCCGTGGCGGCGGCGCGGGCGCGTTCGCGGTGGGCCAGATCGTCATAGGCCCACAGATGGGAAACCTCATTGGGGTTTTCCGCCTCCGTCTGCCACAGACAGACATTCGGCGAATGGCGCTCGCGGGCCGGCATGGCCTCGGAAATGGCTTTGATCCAGGCGGCGGCCTCGCCAACCCTGGTCTGGTAGTAGCGGTATTCGAATATGTGCCCTTCGCCGCCGGGCGCCTTCAAATCCAGACGCGGGTGCATCAGGCGGATCTGCTGACGCCGCATCAAGGGGCGCACATGGGCCACATATTCGCTGTTCCAATCTGCGTTCTGCCCCAGGCGGGCGCGGGCGTCGGCACGTTCGTTCAGATCCTCATAGGACCAAAGATGGGCGATTTGGTTCAGGCTGCCGAATTCGGTAAACCAATAACCTTCGCAATTGCCATAGTCATTGCCCCGGATGACCATGGCGCGTTCCTCGGCCAGTTTCAGGAATTCCGGAACCTTGCCGGGCCACAATGTATAGATGCGCAGTTCATGGATCATGATGGTCTCCTCCCTTATTTGTAGGTGATCTTGCCAATGATGGAGGGGAAAAACAACTCAGCGATCAATGATGATGGAAACTCCCACCCCCGTCAGGGTCGCCGCGCCCAGCCGGCGCAGGATTTGCCCCGCGCGGGGCTTGCGAAACAACCGGCGGACGTTCGCGGCCATGATCAGATAAAATAGATCGACCACGCTTGGTGTAATCAGCACGATGGCCGTCAGTATGGCGATGTCCCAGGCCTGGATGGCGGCCAGATCAAAGAAGCTCGGTAACAGTGCGGCATAGAACAGGATGGATTTCGGGTTGCTCAGTCCGACGATCAGGCCATCCAATATACTGCGAACCAGGCCGTGCCGCGCCTTATTCGGTTCATCCTCGGCATTGGGCGGCGGTTGGCGCCACATGCAATATCCCAGCCAAATCAGATAGGTGCCGCATGCCAGCTTGACGACGATGAACATCTCGCCCATGGCCTCCGTCGCCGCGGCCATGCCGGTAAGAGCGAGGGTGAGGAAGATCAAATCCGAAATGCGGATGCCGATCAGCATTCCAATCGCGGCGCCAAAACCCGACGTCAATACCCGCGCGGTGGTGGCGAAAAAGCCCGGCCCCGGCGTGGCCGAAAACAAAAACATGGCCATGGCAAAGGCAAGGATGGCGGTCAGGGTCATGACTGTGGTATTTCCTCACGCGAAATCGCGGACAGTAGAACTCAATTAGGGCAATGATACAGGTTACCGACAGCATAAGTCTTGGTGAAGACGAGATTGAGGAACGCTTCATCCGTGCGCCGGGTCCTGGCGGGCAGAATGTGAACAAGGTCGCCTCGGCCGTGCAACTGCGGTTCGATGCCGCCAGCAGCCCCGCCTTGTCGCCGTCCCTGTTGCGTCGCCTGCGCCCCCTGGCCGGCCGGCGCATGACGCAAGCCGGTGTCATCGTGCTCAACGCCAGCCGCCACCGCAGCCAAGAGCGCAACCGCCAGGATGCCCTCGACCGCCTACTGGAATTGCTGCGTGCCGCCGCTACGCCGCCGAAACACCGCCGTCCCACGAAGCCAAGTCTGGGCGCCAAGCGCCGCCGCATGGACGGCAAGCGCAAGCGCGGAAACCTGAAAAAGACACGCGGCGCCGTCAGCGCCCAGGATTAATGGAGAAGACCGATGCGATTTAAGAATAGAGCGGTTATCGTGACGGGGGGCTCGTCCGGGATCGGCCGCGCCATTTGCAAACTGTTGGCGGCCGAGGGTGCGGCGGTCACCAATTTTGACCGCACCGAAGATGTCCGCGAAGGTGGGGAAGCAACGGTCTCGGAAATTCTGGCGGCGGGCGGACAGGCGGAATATGTGCAGGGCGATGTGACGTCATGGGATGATCTGGACCAGGTGATCAGCGCCGTGGCAGCCAGACATGGCCGCCTTGACGCCATGATCAACAACGCCGCTATCTCGGTCGGTAAACCTTTGCTGGAGACCTCCGTGGCGGAATGGGATCAGGTCCTCGCCGTGAATGCAAAAGGCGTATTTCTCGGCTGTAAGCGGGCCGTGCAACAGATGCTGACACAGGATGTGCAGGCCGAGGCGCGGGGGCGGATCGTCAACATTTCCTCCCAGCACGGTATGATTTCCTCGCCCCGGGATATCGCCTACGGCACGGGTAAGGCGGCCGTGGTCTACATGACCCGGCAGATCGCGGCTGATTATGGCGCCGATCAGATCATCTGTAACGCTGTGGCGCCGGGCAAGATCGTTACCGGCAAACCCGGCCGGGCCAATGACCCCGAGTTAATTGACTATTCCGAACGGCGGACACCCCTGCCGCGTCTGGGCCGTCCCGATGACGTGGCCAGCGCCGTGGCCTTTCTGGCCAGCGACGAGGCACGTTATATTACCGGTGAGAATTTGATGGTTGACGGGGGATGGATGGCGGCATGAGCGAAGAACTGATTTATCACGTTTGCGACGGTGAAGCCTGGCGCGGGAGCCAGGGTGGGGGCAGTTACACCGGTTCGGCCGACGATCAGCGCGACGGCTACATGCATTTCTCCACCCACTCGCAAGTTCGTACCAGTACGGCGATCCATCGGGCCGGGCAGGCGGGCCTTGTGCTGCTGGTGGTGGCGGTGGACAAATTGGGGGCGGATTTGAAGTGGGAGCCATCCCGCGGCGGACAGCTGTTTCCCCATCTCTATGGCGCCTTGCCCATGGATGCGGTGGTCGAAGTCACTGAGTTACCTCTAGGGGGCGACGGCCGGCATCAATTCCCGGACGGTCATCCGGCCCTGGAAGCGGAACTTTAGAAAGTCCAGCGAGACGATTGTTTGAAGACCATCGTGGCGCGAAGGAGGTTTCCTCGGACGCTATTTCAGCGTCAACAAGCTGCGTCCGATCGACGCAGCCGTAGGGTTTTTGAGGCCCAACACTGGCCTCCCCATGTTTCACCAACCTCAATTGGCGAGGCAAAAGGCCGTTATCGGCCGTTTTTGCCGCAATAACGCGAAACGATATTATAGATTAAAATAATTCTACTTATTAGCAACGCTTAAACAATTGTTAGCCCTATGTGTCTACGTTTTCCGTTGCCGGTCAAAAGGCTCGAAAGAGTCAGTTTGGGGCGTTGCAATCGCGGAAGGGTGAAACATGAAAATCTTGAACAATCTGAATATTGGCGGAAAATTAACCATAGCGGTTTTGTTACCGGTTATCGGCCTATTGGCTTATTCAAGTTTTCTGGTTTTTGAGCGATACCAGAAAATGAACGAGATGGGGCGGGTCCAGGTCCTTGCCGATTTTGCCCCGACGATCAGCGCCCTGGTGCATGAGTTGCAGAAGGAGCGGGGAGAATCCGCCGGCTTCATCGGCAGCAAAGGCAATAAATTCGCCAAGGTTTTGCCTGGCCAACGCAGTGAAACGGACAGCAAGCGATCCGCGTTCGAGGCGCGCTACAAATCTTTTGCATTCACTGATTTCGACGGAGCGTTCGAGGCGAAAGCCAGTGCCATCGTAAGCCAGCTTGAGCAGTTGCAGCAGATGCGTGGACAGGTTGATGACCTGCGGACGTCCATTCCGGGCATGGCGAAATATTATACCGGTACCATTAGCGGTCTATTGAGCGTGGTGGAGGAGATGCTGCGCAACAGCAGCGATGACGGCGTCAGCAAGGCGATCAGCGGCTACGTCGCCTATCTGCAAGCCAAGGAACGCGCTGGTTTGGAGCGCGCCATGGGCGCCGGCGGCTTTGGCGCCGGAAAATTCAAACCAGCGGTCTATAACCGTTTCGTGGAATTGATTGCTCTGCAGAAGAATTATTTCAAAAGCTTTCAGTTATACGCGACGCCCTCACAGTGGAGCGAGCACGAGCGTACGTTATCGGGCGCGGTCGTGGCGGAAGTCGACCGCATGCGCAAAATTGCCATCGCCTCGCCACAGACCGGCGACATGGGCGGCATTGAAGGTGGCTATTGGTTCGGCGCGATCACGAAGAAAATCAATTTGATGAAACAGGTTGAGGACCATATCGCGAGCGACCTGCGTACCCTGGCCGCGGATTTGAAAAGCGCCTCACTTGTGGGTGTAATAATTTTTGCCGTGGCCGGTTTGGCTCTCGGCATCGTGGGTATCGGCATTTTGGTTGCCGTGTCCCGTGACATTCTGCGCGCGACCGGTGGTCTGACGGAAGCTATGGGTACACTTTCGCACGGCGACACCTCGATCGAAGTCCCTGGTATCGAACGTGGTGACGAGATGGGCCAAATGGCTGAAGCGGTACAGGTCTTCAAGGAAAATATGATCCGCAACGACGAACTGGTTGCGGAACAAAAAGCGGAGAGTGTTCAGCGCGAACAGCGTGCCCGCAAGGTCGAACAACTGGCGGCCGATTTCGATATTGCCGTGGGTGATGTGCTGAATGGTGTGTCTGAGGCTACCGCCGAGATGGATTCAACGGCCAAAACCATGTCCGCAACGGCGGATCAGACCATACAGCAGGCCACCACGATTGCCGCCGCATCGGAGCAGGCGAGCGTCAATGTGCAGACGGTGGCCTCCGCGTCGGAAGAATTATCGGCTTCGATTGGCGAGATTACGCGGCAGGTGACTGACTCTGAACGGATTACATCGGAAGCCGTGGAGGAGGCCGCAAATACGAATGTGGCCAT
Source organism: Rhodospirillaceae bacterium (assembly GCA_018667855.1). Classification (GTDB taxonomy): domain Bacteria; phylum Pseudomonadota; class Alphaproteobacteria. The sequence goes on along the minus strand of JABIRL010000156.1, from coordinate 28,065 downwards.
GGAAGGTTTGAACGAGGCGGCGCAAAAGATCGGCGATGTTGTCGGCCTGATCAACGACATTGCTTCCCAGACAAATCTGCTGGCCCTGAATGCCACGATTGAGGCGGCACGCGCCGGCGAGGCGGGCAAGGGTTTTGCTGTTGTCGCCTCGGAAGTCAAAAATCTGGCCAATCAAACCGCCAGCGCGACTGAGGAAATCGGAACCCAGATCGCTACCATGCAGTCAGAAACAACGGGCGCGCTTGAGGCGCTGACCGGGATCGGCAAAACCATCGATACGGTCAACGGAATAGCCACCACGATCGCGGCCGCGGTCGAAGAGCAGTCGGCTGCGACGCAGGAGATTAGCCGTAATGTGGATCAGGCCGCGCAAGGTACCCAGGAGGTGAGCAGTAACATCGCAACCATCTCCCAGGCCACATCGGATACCGGCGCGGCGGCCTCTCAGGTCTTGGCGGCATCCGGGAACCTGGCTGAACAGGCCAATACTCTGAAGGCCACGGTTGAGAAATTCCTCCTTGATGTCAAAGCGGCCTAATTCCAACGTGTGGCGGGGATGCAACGGATAGTTCAGTTGGTTTTGTTTCCGGCGGGTTAGCCACACTGGGTGTTTGAAACGCCGCTGTAGAAGCCCGTATCCGGGACTGATCATCTATTGATGTTTAGAGGTGGTATGTTATATGCTATAGGTGATATTACTTTATGAGTGCCATCTCGACTAATATCGCCCGTACTGGTGTATGAGTAATTCGATTTCCATGAAACCTTCGGAAAACCCACAGTTTATGAGCGCTCGAGCGCCAATTGACGCGCCTTCACGTCAATCCACTGATCACGCCCAGGGTTGGGCGAATAAATCACCTGAAAAAGCGGACACGATCGTGCAGGAAATCCTGGAAACCAATCCGATGGGTGTCGCTGTTCTGGAATGCCTGACGGGAAGGTGGTTATTCGCGAATTCCGCTTTGGTCGATGCCCTGGGTGCGGCGAGACCTGAAGACTTACTGGTGCGGGATACTTCGAAAACCTGGGTAAACCCCGAAGATCTGGCCCGTATTGAAGTTGCGCTGAAGACTGGCCAGGTTTTGGCCAACTACGAGGTAGAACGTCAACGCTTTGACGGCACACGATGGCCAGTACTGTTGAACACCCAGTTCGTACAGTTCGAAGGTACGGAAGCCGCTATTGTCTGGCACTTGGAACGGCCGGCAGGCAAGTCAGAACCGTCGCTGGCTGTCAGGCAGGAAGCTGATCGCGCCAATCAGGCAAAATCGGAATTCCTGTCCAGCATGAGCCATGAACTGCGCACGCCGCTGAATGCCATTCTTGGTTTTACCCAGTTATTACAGATCGAACTCAAAGACGCGCTCTCTCCGAAGCAGAATGACCACGTTGAGAATATCCTGGCGGGAGGCAATCACCTCCTCAAACTGGTCAACGATATCCTTGATCTGGCACGGATAGAGGCGGACCAAACGCCTTTCACATTAGCGGATGTAAACGCCAACACTGTTGTCGCCGACTGTATGGCCTTGATCCGTCCGTTGGCGCTGGAACGTGGCATGGAACTGGTCGATGAATTCAGTCGCCGCCCCGCTATTATGATTCGAACCGACGCCCTGCGGTTCAAGCAGGTTGTCCTCAACCTTCTCTCCAATGCCATCAAATTCAATTGCGAAGGCGGGTCGGCAACATTGCGGGGTCATGACTCCGACAATGGTTTTTTCTTCCTCACGGTAACGGATACAGGCATCGGTATCGCCGATGATGATCAGGCGGATATCTTTCAGGTGTTTCACCGGCTTGATACCAACGCCGCGGTCGCGAAAGAAGGTTCAGGCATCGGCCTCTACGTTTCAAAACTGCTTGTGGAACGGTTGGCGGGCCGCATCGGGTTCGAGAGCGAGGAAGGCATCGGCAGCACGTTCTGGATTGAACTGCCGCTGGTCTCGAACGACGAGGCGTTGATATGGGACGAAAGCCTGCGCGTCGGTATCGATGTCTTGGATAAGGATCATCAGGTTCTAATCTCGCTGCTGAATCAAGTCAGACAACACTCTGTTGGCGATGAGGACATGGATGAGATCATCAGCAAGCTGATCGCCTACACCCATGATCACTTCCGGCGGGAGGAAGCCATCATGGCGGTCTGTGGCTATCCGGATTTAGAGCGCCATCGCGGTATTCATCGCGATCTTACTGACCGGGTAAGTAAACTGGCCGATGCCTGGCGCAATACGCGAGCACCGGAAACCCGCCGGCGGCTACGGATATTTCTGCGCCAATGGCTGACCAATCACATCATGGGGACAGATGCTGATATCGCGGTTTACGCATCCGGCAAGGAAGATGCTATTCGAGATGCCCTGCGGTCTCTCGAGACGACCGGCGACCTCTAGTCACCCAACTCTTAGTCGTTCAGCGTTGCTGATAATTCACGGGCTCGCCTGGCCTGTTGCTCGGCGAGTTGGCTGCACAGGCCGGTGTATCGCGTTGGGTCGAGCATTTCCTGGATTTGACCCGGCGAGAGATGCTGGCTGAAGCGTGGATCCGCGCTGAGCAGATCGCTGAAGCTTTGATCGCCACCTGCCGCTGCCTGGGCCGCATCATAGACAATGTCGTGGGCTTCCTGGCGGCCCACATGCTCGCCCAGGGCCAGCATGACCGGTTCCGCCATGATCAGACCTTCCGTCAGATCAAGATTGGCGCGCATGCGTTCCGGTTTCAGGACCAAACCTTCGGCAAGAATGCGCGTGCGCTCCAAGGTATCCCCCAACAGCGCGCAGACCTGGTTTTGCGCGTGGCGCATCATCAGGGAAGTTTGCCGGTTTGCTTCATGTTCCGTCATCACGGCTTCCAGCGCCAGGGGCAGCATGGTCCGGATTTGCGCCGCGTAGGCCATGATGTCTTGCGAGAGGTGCGGATTTCGTTTCTGCGGCATGGTCGAGCTGCCGACCGTACCAGGGGAAATCGGCTCTTCCACCTCCGCGAACTCCTGTTTCATACCGGTGTAGATTTCATTGGCGAATTTGCCGCAACTGGCCGCAAGTAGCGCCAGGACCATGATGTGTTCGGCAAGGTGATCCATGATGCTGCGCGCCGGTACCGCCATGGCGGGCATCTCCAGGTGAGCGGCCATGCGTGCCTGTACCTCCAGTCCCTGATCGCCGAACGAGGCCGCGGTTCCCGCCGCTCCGCCCAGCTGCGCCTGAAAGACCCGCGGTTCGCACTGCATCAAGCGTTCCACATGGCGGGCGAATTCATCGATCCAGATAGCGACCTTTAGGCCATATGTTGCCGGTACGGCATGCTGGCCGTGGGTCCGTCCCGGCAGTGCCATGTCCTTCGATCTATCGGCAAGATCGGCCAAGGCGGTGAGAATGGCACCGATCTGGCGCAGAAAGACACGGTGTGCCTTGCGCAGTTGCAGCAGATCGCCGGTTTGGGTGATGTTCTGTGTAGTGGCGCCCCAGTGGACATAGTTGCCGGCCTCACCATCGCAAAGGCGGGACAGTTCCCAGATCAAGGGAACCAGGCTATGCCCGGTGCGTTGAAATCCTTCTGTCAGGCGCTCCCGGTCGAACAATGACAGATCGCACTTGCGAACAATCTCCACGGCCGCCGCCGCCGGTATCATGCCCAGCTCGGCCTCCGCCTTCACCAACGCCGCCTCCACATCCAACCAGGCCTGCCACCTCGCATCCTGTTCAAACAACTCCCCGATGCCCGGGTCCGGGACCCGCAACGATGTTGGATTGCCTTGTTGCATGATGCCGTCTCCCCGCCCTTGGACTTTTGTCAAAGTTGATTAGTCAAGAGGATAGCAAAGAAGCGGGTTAGGTCTCGAATTGTATATGCGTGCCGCCGGCGCCGGTGCGAAGCCGTATTAGATGAAACGTGGCCATGGAGTCTTCGCCGAACAGCCGCACTAGTCCTTATAGTCGGGCTGTTCCCGGTCCAGCATGCGTTTGAGCGCTTCAAAGTGGTGCTCGGCGTTGGGTCGACCGTAGTAGGTGGGCGATTTCTTGAAGGCGGCGATTGATTTGTCGATCACCTCCTGGCTCAACACATGCAGGGGCTGGCCGGTCCACATGGCATATAGTTGCACCTGGGCCACGCGCTCCAGATAGTACATGCGGTCGTAGGCCTCGGCCACGTTGCGGCCGATGGTGACGGCGCCATGATTAGCCATCATCAGGATCGATTTGTCGCCGATGGCGCCCAGCAGGCGTTCGCCTTCCGCCGGGTCAAACGCCGGGCCGGTGTATTCATCGTCGTATGCGGTCTGCATGGCGACGCCCAGTTCGGTCTGACCAATCGGCAAAATGCGCTGATCTTTCAGACGGGCCAGGGCAGAGGCAAAGGGCATGTGCGTGTGCAACACGCAGGCGGCCGCTTCCGACAGCCGGTGCATGGGCGCATGGATACAGTAGCCGGAGCGTTCAACCTCGCCTTCGCCGGCCAGGACATCACCGTCGTAGCTGACTTCCATGAAGGAGCTGGCGGTAACTTCCGACCAGTGCAACCCGAAGGGGATTTGATAGTAGCGGTCATTGGTGTTCGGCACGGCCAGGGTGAAGTGATTGAAGATACCTTCGTGCAGGCCGTCCTTCACCGCCAGGCGGTGTGCGGCCGCCAGATCAATGCGCGCCTGCCGTTGCGCGGCGTCGCCCTGGGTGTCTTTCGAGGGTAATGTGGAAACGTTCATAATGTCACTCCGTGCCGGGATTGTGCCGCTGGCTTGTTCATAGTCTAGTATGGCCATACCATCGAGCGCGAAAGCAAGCAAAGTAAACTATACCATGACGGGCTGGCAAATCAGAAATCAGGCCAAACCACTGACTGCGGCGGGGTGATTTGCCGCAGCGTGACTTCCGCATTACGCCCCTCGTATAATCGGCCTGGTGAATAAATCTGTCTGGGAGGACGCCGTCATGACGTTACGAATTGCGCCTTTGTGCGATGCCCTGGGCGCGGAGGTCAGCGGTCTTGATCTGTCGCGGCCCATGGCGGAAGACGAAGACAAGGCTATCGGAGAGGCATTTCTGGAACATCATCTGCTGTGTTTTCGCAGCGCGCCGTTGAGTGCCGCTGATTTTGCAGCGGTCGCCCGGCGATTTGGCGATCCGCAACTGCAATTGCTGCGGCAACAACGACATGACGAGGTGCCGGAAGTTTCAATGCTCAACAGCACCTATACCAAACCGGAGGACAAGCCCGAGGATTTACGTCAGATGCGTCTGACCGGCTGGCATACGGATGACTCTTATTTCGAGGAACCGGCCAAGGCGACCTTGCTGCAGTCGATCCAGATACCCGACAGCGGCGGCCAGACCAGTTTTTGCAATACTCGCAAGGCCTACGAGGATCTGACCGGGGCTGAAAAACAGCGCCTCGACGGCCTGAGTGCCGCCCATCGCTATGCCACGCAGCGGGCGCCGGTCCAGCCCAAGGCGCGATCCGAGGCGGAGGCGGCGGAGACGCCGGAAGTGGTGCATCCCTTGGTGCGTACGCACGAGGACACGGGGCAAAGAGCCATATATTTTAATCCCAACCGCACCGACCGGGTGATGGATGTCAGCCATGAAGAGAGCGAGGATGTGCTGCAATGGATTGATGGCTGCATGACCAAGGCGCAATACCGCTATGACCACGAATGGCGTGTCGGCGATCTGTTGATCTGGGATAACCGCTGCCTGGTGCATGCGGTTAATATGGATTTCCCGGTGGGCCAGACACGCTTGCATCAACGTATTTTGTTGCGTGGCCTAAGACCCATTTAAGGCGACCGATCTGGAAAGGTAGTGAATATGAGCAATCTGGGAATGAGCCCCGTGACCGATGCCAGCGCTTGGTATGGTTCGGACATGGAAGCGGACCGGTCGTGGGAATATATCCTCGGCGACCGCCACGTGGCGGAACTGGAACGGGCCCTCGCGGGGGTGAAAGACCGCGGTCTGCAAATGGCGGAGATTGGCCCGGGGGACTTTCCCCTGCCGACGCTATCGGATGTATTGAGGCGGGTCGGCGGTGAACTGCGGCTTGGGCGCGGCTTTGCCTTGCTGCGGGGGTTCCCGGTGGATAGCTTCCCCACCGAGGATCTGGCAACGATGTATTATGGCCTGTGTCGCCATATCGGCACGGGCATGACCCAGAACAGTGACAGCGGTCTGATACACTATGTGACCGATGGCGCCCTGAAGCCGAACCAGGGCAAGCGCGGGGTCGGTTTTCCCAAGGCATCGCGCCTGCATGTGGACCTGATGGATATCGTCACCCTGCTGTGTGTCCGTCAGGCCGCGGACGATCCTCATAGCCATCTATCCAGCTCCACAACGTTGTATAATGAAATTCTCAAACGCCGGCCTGATCTATTGCCCCGCCTGTTCGAAGGTTACGAATGGGACCGCATGGACGAACATGGCACGGGCGAAAGCGCCACCTCGGGCTATCGTGTACCATTGTTCAGCCGGGTGAATGGAGATCTGTCCTGCCGCTACAACCGGGCCTGGATGATCGCCGCCCATGTGAACGAAAAGGCGCCTTTATCGGTCGAGGACCGGGAGGCATTTGACCTGATCGACGAAATTTCCGCCGAGACCAAGCTGGCATTCCCATTTGGGCAGGGCGATATACAGTTTTGCAGCAATTATACCGTACTCCATGGCCGCGATGCTCACGAGCTGGAGCCATTGGAAGAACGCAAACGGCTGCTGATCCGGATCTGGCTGAATGTCCCCGGCTTCCGACAGTTCTCGGACGAAGCCGTGGTGCGTTATGGTATCGGCTGTCACGGCAACCTCGGCTGGGCGGCGGACGAGGTGCTGGCCGGGCGCCATAAGACGCCGCGTCCGCGTCGGGACGACGGCGCCATGGGGCTCGACAATTAAGGCGAATAGTTAAGCGGTTGTATTCGGCGCTCGGGGCGTGCCCAAATGGGGTCGGATACGGACGGTGACATGGGGTTCGGATGTCGGGGGACGTCCATCCCGGCGACGACGGGGGAGGCGATATGACCCAGGATCAGCATCAAAACCAAAAAGCGGAAGACCTGAAGCGGGACGCCAATCATTTCCATCGCTGGCCGGTGCCGGGCAAGATCGAGGTCACGCCGACCAAACCACTGGCGAATCAACGTGACCTGGCCCTGGCTTATTCGCCGGGCGTGGCGGCGCCGTGTGAATTGATTGTCGCGGATCCGGCGGAGGCCGCCAACGTTACCGCGCGTGGCAACCTGGTTGGCGTGATTACCAACGGCACCGCCGTTTTGGGTCTGGGTGCGATAGGCGCCCTTGCCTCCAAACCGGTGATGGAGGGTAAGGGCGTCCTGTTCAAGAAATTCGCCGGAATTGACGTCTTTGATATCGAAATTGATGAAACCGACCCGGACAAATTCATCGAGATCGTCCGCGCCCTGGAACCCACTTTCGGCGGCATCAATCTCGAGGATATCAAGGCGCCCGAATGTTTTCAGATCGAGAATGGCCTGAAAGAGCGTATGGCCATCCCCGTCTTCCATGATGACCAGCACGGCACTGCCATTTGCGTCTGTTCCGCGCTGGTCAACGGCCTGCGCTTCGTGGGCAAGGAACTGGACAAGGTCAAGGTCGTGACCTCCGGCGCGGGGGCGGCGGCAATCGCTTCGTTGAACCTTCTCGTCAGTCTTGGGATGCCGGTGGAGAATATCTTCATCACCGATCGCAAGGGCGTGGTCTACAAGGGCCGGGAAGGCGCCATCGATGCTTCCAAGAAAGTCTACGAAAAGGACACGGACGACCGCACTCTGGCCGACGCCATCAGGGGTGCGGATGTGTTCCTTGGCATGTCTGGCCCGGATGTGCTGGACGGTGATATGGTCAAGGCCATGGCGGAAAAGCCGATGATCCTGGCCCTGGCCAATCCGAACCCCGAGATCCTGCCGGAGGTCGCCCACGCCGCCCGGGACGATGTGATCATGGCCACGGGCCGTTCCGACTATCCGAACCAGGTCAACAATGTGCTGTGCTTTCCCTACCTGTTCCGGGGCGCCCTGGATTGCGGCGCGACGGAGATAAACGAGGCAATGAAGCGGGCCACCGTTTATGCCATCGCCGATCTGGCCATGGCGGAGTCTTCCGAGATTGTCGCCCAGGCCTATTTAGGTGAAACCCTGGCCTTTGGCCGGGAGTATCTGATCCCGAAGCCGTTCGATCCCCGCCTGATATTGGAAATCGCCCCGGCCGTGGCCAAGGCGGCCATGGACAGCGGCGTCGCCCAACGCCCCATCGCCGATTTCGATGCCTATCGCGAAACCCTGGAACGCTTTGTCTACAAGTCCGGCATGGCCATGAAACCGGTATTTGAAAAAGCCCGGGCAAATCCCAAGCGGGTGGTCTATGCCGAGGGCGAGGACAAACGGGTGTTGCGCGCGGCCCAGGTCCTGATTGATGACAAGGTCTGCCGGCCGATCCTGATCGGCCGGCCCGGGCAGATCGGCGAATTGATAACCGAGCTGGGCCTGCGCATGGTGCCGGGCGAGGATTTGGATCTGGTTGATCCCGACGACAACCCTTACTTTGATCAATACTGGTCCATCTACCACCAGCGTATGCAGGATCACGGCGTCTCGCCGGACGAGGCGCGGGTCATGACGCGGCGCAACAACACCGTCATCGCCGCCCTGATGCTGGAAGGGGGCGACGCGGATGCCATGATCTGCGGCACCGTCGGGCGCTATCACAACCATTTGCGCCATCTGGAACAGATAGTCGGGCGCGGCGACGGGGTGGATAAATTGGCCTCTCTGAACGTCTTGATCCTGCCCCAGGGGCAGATGATCTTTCTTTGCGATACCCAGGTCGCGGCCCACCCTTCGCCACAGGAAATCGCCAATATGACCATGCTGGCGGCCGATCAGGTGCGCCGTTTTGGCAACACGCCCAAGGCCGCGTTGCTGTCCCATTCAAACTACGGCTCTTCTACCTCGCGCTCCGCCCAGAAGATGCGCCGGGCGCTGGAGCTGATCAACAGAGAGGCGCCGGATCTGGCGGTGGACGGGGAAATGCATGGGGACGGGGCTTTGAATGAAGCCATCCGCAAACGGCTCTACCCCAATACACGATTTGACGGCGTCGCGAATTTGCTGGTCATGCCGAACCTGGACGCCGCCAATATCACCTACAACGTCGTCAAGACCGTGACCGGCGCGACCTCCATCGGCCCCATACTGCTGGGCGCCGCCAAGCCGGCCCATATTCTAACCACGTCCGTCACCTCGCGCGGTATCGTGAATATCTCGGCCCTGGCCGTGGTCGACGCGCAGAGTTAGCCGAGGCGCTCCTTCGCGGGGGCGATGACTTCCGCCGCGAAACGTTCCAGGCTGCCGGCAACGTCCTTGCGGAACGGTGCCGAGGGTACGACAACCCGGTCGATGCCCTGTTCGGCCAGGCGCAGGGCGGAATTCAAGGGGTCTTCGGGGTCAATGCCGGTAGTGATCTGGATCTCGTCCGGGTCGCGGCCCGCCTTGTCGGCTTCTTCGCGGATGATGGCCAGCAGCGGCTTATAATCCCCATCCCAGCCCGTGGCCGGGAAAAAGCCGTTGCCCAGACGTCCCGCCCGCCGGGCCGCCGCCTCGGAATGGCCGCCGACGATGATGGGTACGGATTCCTGCGCTGGCTTCGGGTTACAGCTTATTCCAGCGAAATTGACGAACTCGCCGTCATAGCTGGCATCGTCCCCGGCCCACAGGGCGCGCATGGCCTCGATTGTCTCGTCCGTGCGGCGCCCACGCCTCTCGAACGGTATACCGATGGCTTCGAATTCTTCTTTCAGCCAGCCGACACCGATGCCCAGCTCCATGCGGCCGCCCGACATATAATCCATGGTGGCCAGCTGCTTGGCCAGAACCACCGGATTGCGTTGCGGCAGGATCAACACTCCGGTCATGAACCGCATATGCTCCGTACAGGCCGCGACATGGGTCATCCAGACCAGCGGATCCGGCAACAGTGTGGATGGATCTCCGGGCAGCTTGCCGGTGGCGTTATAGGGATATTTGGATGCGTAGTCCGTGGGCCAGACCACATGCTCCACCGCCACGGCGAAGGAAAAGCCGACCTGCTCGGACTTCTGACAAAATTGCACGGCCCGGTCCGGCTGCGGATACACCGTGGACGCGAAATGAACACCGAATTCCATTGCATTGCCTCTCTGTTATGATTTTGTCCATGGTGGCAGGCCGGGAAAGTTTGGGCAACCGTGCCGCAGGCGCTATTCTGGTTTTTAACTTTGAAACTTATGGGAGGCGAAACATGGCTGTCGTCGAAACGGAACGTCACGGACAAATCTTCGTGGTCAGAATGAACAGGCCCGAGCGGCTGAATGCCCTGAATACCGAAATGCGGACGGTTCTGGCCGAGACCTGGACCGCGTTCCGCGAAGACAAAGACCTGGAGGTCGCGATTTTCACCGGCACGGGGCGGGGTTTTTGCGCCGGCGAGGACATGAAAGAGACGTTGGAACATAAAAAGCCGGGCGGTCGGCCGCTGACACTGGGAAACCCGTTCATGAACGGCACGTTGGAAAAGCCGGTCATCGCCGCCATCAACGGCTTCGCCATGGGCGGCGGCTTCATGCTGGTGGAGCAGACCGACCTGCGCGTTGCCGTGCATGAAGCGGTGTTCGAAGTCTCGGAAGCGAAACGGTGGCTGCTGGGGGGCTACAATCACGGCCATATCGCCAATCTGCCCTATCCCATTGCTATGGAAATGGCCATGGGCTTTCGTTTCACGGCGCAAAGGTTTTACGAGATCGGTTTCCTTAACCGGGTCGTCGAGGCGGATGCCCTGCTGCCCACGGCCATGGAGATGGCCGAGCATCTGTTGACCCTGCCGCCGGCCTCGCGGGTGAACACGGTGCATATGATGCGCCAGATGCGTCCCGCCATCGCGCCGGACCTTGGCGAGCTTGCCAAGGCCCTGCATGACCACGGCGCCAAGTCCGACCTGATGGAATCCCGCGCCGCATTCGCCGAAAAACGCACGCCCAACTTCAAAGGCTGGGACGACCCGGATGACCGCTACCGCCTGCCGACATTAGAAAGTTAATCCGAAGATAAATTCAAAATTCAGGCCGTGACCGCGGCCCGGCGCTGATGCGCCGCCCTCGCGGAGCGGCGCGCTTTGGCGCACAAGCGTGAGCGAAACAGACTAATCCGCCGCAGCCTTCCGTTCAGCCGCGCGTTGCTGAAATTGCTCGGTGGTATTGGTCAGGGGGAACGGCTCGTCAGGGACCGGCAGCTCAAGGAATGCACACAATGGTTCCCATCCTTGGGCCACGTCGAACACAAGCAGGCGTTCGGGCGGTAGGCTGGCGGTCACCTGCTCGATATTGCGGCGATAAGCGCCGAGGACATGGTCCCGGTCGTCCAGGATGCCGCCGAAGACTTTTTCGACGATCAGGTCACGGGTCATCCGCCGCATGCGCAGGCGGGACGGGTCGACCACATCGTCGCTTTCCTGGAAACTACGCAGGATGGTTTTTGACATGCTCTGCCACCAGGCTTCCTCGTCGCGCACGGTCAGGATCACCTTGGCATCCGGGTAGCGGGCCGCCAGCGGCTCCCAGAAATAACAGGCCGGCCAGTCGACGGTGGAATGATAACCCCGCAGGATATCCTCCCAATCCGTTGCGACGCCCTGGGTCGCGTCGCCCTGGGCCGCACCGTCTTGGGCCGCACGGCCCTGAGCCGCATTATACCAGGCATCCGCATTCTCGGGACGCTGTATGACTTCCAGCATGTGATAGCAGGGCCCCAGTCCCAGCAGCTCCAATGCGCCTTTCATGGACAATGTCCCCGTGCGCCCGAAACCGGCGCCAATAACTTTTAGCGTCATGAAAAACGGCTCCCTTTACGGTCTGTGCAACTCCGGCATGACCTGGGTGAAGGTATGCCGACCCCGTTTGAAGCCATACATGGGCCGGGCGATGGTGGCAACGGCCTCCGACCGGCTATGGGCATCCCAGATCACCAGATCCGCCGGCTTGCCCGCGGCGAGGCCGTAATCATCCTGGCGCAACAACTGCGCGGAACGGTTGGTCAGCATCTCGAAGCAATCCGCCAGTTCTTCCTGTCCGCCGCGCTGGGCCACATTGGCGTACAGATTGGCAATGCGTATCAGGGAACAATCGCCAAACGGCGTGAACGGGTTCAGCACGTTGTTGGTGGATAGGGAACAATTGACGCCGCAGGCCAGCAGGGCATTGGCGTCCGCCACGCCGCGCATGACGTTGTGATCCTGATGCCGGCCCATGACGAACAGATCCGTGGCCGGCAGCACCGTGACGGCCACGCCGGTATCTGCCAGACGCTTGCCCAGGTCCTGCAACTGCGCGGGCGGCAGGCAGGAATACTTGGTGCCGTGCCCCACGGCGACCCGGCCGCCCCAGCCGAACTGTTCCGTCAGCTCACAAACCAGATGGATATCCATATCATCGATGGTCGGTCCCACATCGAGATGGATATCCACATCCACGTCGAATTCCCGCGCCAGTTCGAAGATGCGGCGGATCTGGCCGCCGTGGTCGGGATCATAGCCCGGTGCGCCGCCGACCACCGTCGCGCCGTTCTTCAACGCGGCGACGATGTTGGCATCGGTTTCGGGTATATTGGTCCAGCCTTCCTGGGCAAAAACACAGATTTCGATATCAATGGCCCAGCTGTAGTCCTCGGCCAGTTGCTTCAGAGCTTCGAAACCGCGCAGGCCCACATTGGGGTCCAGCTCCGCATGGGTGCGCATATGGGTGGCGCCGTTGGCTACGCATCGTTCCACCGTGGCCTGGGCGCGGGTATAGACGTCTTCCTGGGTGAAGCTAGGTTTCACGGCGGCAACGCGGGCCATGTGGTCCGTGCCCCGGTCAGGCGCGGCGCTGCAGCGGTCCATGATGCGGGATTTGTCCAGATGGATATGCGTCTCGATCAGACCGGACGAGAGCAGGCGGCCGCCCACGCCCCATTCCTTGCCCTCCCCTGGGAAGTCAGGTTCGACCGCCACGATGGTCTCGCCCTGGATGGCTACATCCAGCAACGGTGTATCGGGCGCGGTACCGGCGATACGGGCATTGCGCAGGATCAGATCAAACGCCATTGTGGTCTCCAAGTGGTGGATGCAGGTGCCGAATCTTGGCGACAGCTTAACCCAACCGCCTGGTTTCAAAAAGTTTCAAGAAGGAAGCCCCATTCATGGCCGCCTACCCAAACCTGTTCTCACCCTTGAAGATCGGCACGCGTCAGTCTCGCAACCGGGTCGCCGTGCCCGCCACCCTGACGAACTTCGGTCAAGGCAACCGGATCACGGATCGATGGCAAAATTATCTGATCGAGCGGGCCAAGGGCGGTGCCGGCCTGATCGTATCGGAAATCATCGCCGTGGACCCGGAGGCGATTGCCCACGGCGCGGTGGTCACCGGTTTCGACGACAGAAATGACGGCGGCTTTCGTCAGGTCGCCGCGGCGGTACATGATGCGGGCGCTCTATTGGTGGGACAACTGTGGCATCCCGGCCGCCAGCAACTGTGGCATCCGACAAAATCCCCCATGGGAGTGTCTGAACAACCCGATGCCTTGAGCTGGACCGTGCCGCACGTCATGTCCGCCGATCAGGTCGCCCGTGTCGCCGCCGCCTATGTCGCCGTGGCGGAACGTTTGCACCGCTGCGGCTTTGCCGGCATCGAACTACACGGCGCGCACGGCTATCTGATCGGACAGTTCCTATCGCCTTGGTCCAACACCAGGGATGATGACTACGGTGACGGGGGCGGTGGCGGGATCGAGGGGCGGACGCGGTTCGCGCGCGATATTGCCAGTGGAATTCGCCGGACCTGCGGCGCGGATTTCATCATCGGCCTGAAAATGCCGGGCGACGAGGGCGTGCCAGGCGGCATCGATGTGGACGAAGCGGCCCGGCTGACGGAACGCCTCGCCGACACTAAAAATTTCGACTATTTCGCCTATGGCCAGGGCAATTTCACCCTGTCGTTGGAAACCCACGTGCCCGATCTGCACTTTCGACCCGGCCATTTCAAGGACATTCCCAAGCGCATGCGCGCGGCGGCGGGCGGCATTCCCGTGATGGCCCTGGGCCGTATTGGTGAGCCGGATCTGGCGGAGACAATCGTGGCCGAGGGGTATGGTGATCTGGTCGGCATGACCCGGGCCCATATTGCCGACGCCGCCTGGGCCCGCAAGGCCGAGGCGGGACGGGCAGAAGACATCCGGCCGACTGTTTTTGACAACTGGGCCTGGGGCGAAATACATGCCGGCAAACCCCTGGCCGAGCATCACAATCCCTATCTGGGCCTGGTCGGCGAAGCGGATGCAAGTTTGCCCCCTGCTGACGCGCCCAAGACCATCGCCGTTGTCGGGGCGGGACCGGCCGGGCTGGAAGCCGCATGGGTCGCCGCCGCGCGGGGCCACCGTGTGACATTGTTCGGCGCATCGGCGGACATGGGCGGCAAGCTGGCGCTGGATTGTCAACTGCCGGCAAGATCCGAAATCGCCAAGATTATTGCCTATCAGAAACGCATGGCGGACCGGCATGGCGTAAGTTTGATGCTGGGCCGAGAGGCAGGGGCGGAAGATGTGTTGCGGCTTATACCCGATGTCATCGTTCTGGCCACGGGCGCGGGCTTGCGCCGGCCCATGAACCTGGCGGCGGATGCCGATGGGGTTACGGATGGTCTGGCGTTTATCCGGGACCAGGCCATGAAAAAGGGAAAAAAAAGGGGAGCGATAGGCGGCACGGCAGTGTTGTTCGACCAGGATCATGGCCCTACCACCTATGGTCTGGCGGACATGCTGGCGGACCGGTTCGAGCGGTTGATCCTGATCACGCCCCGCCCCGGCATCGCCCAGAATGTCAATTATTGCAGCGCCATCGGCGTCCATCGCCGCCTGCACGGCGCCGGTGTGGAGATCCTGCCGTCCCACGACCTGATCGACTACCGTGGTGGCGATGTCATCTGCCGCAATGTCTTCACCGATGAAAACAAAACCCTGAATGCCATTGACGAAGTGGTCTTTGCGACGCCGCGTCTGGCCAATGACGCCTTAGCCGATGCGTTTGGCGCCATTCCGGTGCATAGCATTGGCGACTGCCTCTCGCCCCGGAACCTGATGGCGGCGATCCACGGTGGACATATTGTCGGTGCCGCCCTTTAGCGTGCCTAGAGCATTTCCGAATTGGAAATGCTCCGACCTTTAAGAATAGAGCAATTTTTCCAATCACTTAGAATCGCCGCGCGATTCACATTTGATCGGAATTGCTCTAGGCTAAGGCAACAAAATATTGGAGAGGAAACGGATATGGGCAGACTGGATGGAAAAGTCGCGGTAATCACGGGCGCCGGTTCGGGCATCGCGCGCGCGGCGGCGCGGATTTTTACCCGCGAGGGCGCCCAGGTGGTGGTGGCGGAAATCGATCCCGAACTGGGCGCGGCGTCCGCCTTGGAAGCCGGCAATAA
Source organism: Rhodospirillaceae bacterium (assembly GCA_018667855.1). Taxonomy (GTDB): domain Bacteria; phylum Pseudomonadota; class Alphaproteobacteria. The sequence continues at coordinate 12,567 of JABIRL010000156.1, read as the reverse complement.
CGCCATCTTTGTGCCGACGGACGTCACGGACGAGGACAGTGTCCAGTCCCTGATGAACCAGGCAGTGGAACAATTCGGTGGTTTGCACATTCTTTTCAATTGCGCCGGCGGCTCGGTGTTGGAAGACCGCAAGGTCACGGACGTGGATATGGCGGTGTGGGAGCGGACCATACCCCTGGACCTGAAGGGACCATTCCTCTGCAGCCGTCACGGCATACCGAAGATCATTGAAAGCGGCGGCGGCACGGTGATTAATGTCTCGTCCGTCGTGGCTCTGCGCGGCAACCACCCGGCGCACGTCTATTCCGCTGCCAAGGGCGGCTTGATTTCCTTTACCCGCAGCCTGGCCGGCTCCTACTCCGACGAGGGCGTCCGTGCCAATGTAATCTGTCCCGGCCTGGTCAAGACCGACCGCGTCAAATCACGTTACGTGGCGCGTAAGCCTTCCGAGGAGCGTAAAGGTACGGTCGGCACCTTCGAAAGTTATCCGTTCGGCGTGGGCGAACCGGAAGACATCGCCAATATCGCGCTGTTCCTGGCTTCGGATGAATCCCGCATGGTCAATGGCGCCGTGATCCCGGCCGAGGGCGGCATTTCCGCCTATTGATGGAGAACCGACATGCTGTTTAATCGTGAGCGAGCCGAACAGGTGATGCAGCGCCACGGGCTTGATGCCCTGGTTGCCGCCTCGCCGGATAATGTGCTTTACGCCACGGACTATGAATGCGTAACGCACTGGCTGAACAAAGGCTTTCAGCTCTATTCCCTGTTTTCGCCCGGCCACGACCCGGCCGCCTCCCTGATCGCGCCGAGCCTGGAGCTGGACGCCATCGTGGACGGCGATGTCTGGGTCGATGATATTTATCTATTCAGCCCGTTTCCCCGTGGTCCCGCCCAAACCGACGCCATGGACGAGACCGGGCGCGCCGCCAAGGCATTGTCAGAGCGGGCACATCATGTGGGCCGGGCCCTGGACGGCCTGGTTGCCGCGATCGAGGCGCGGGGCCTGGAAGGCGGCCGTGTTGGCGTAGACGAAAGCGGTATTTCGCCCCTGTTCTGGTGGGAACTGCAACAGCGCCTGCCGAACATGGATATCGTCTATGCCAATGCCATCTGGTGGGAAGTGCGCATGGTCAAGACCGGGGAGGAAATCCAGCGGCTGATGCGCGCCTCGGCCATTACCGAGACTGCGATCATGGCGGCCTTTCGCCGGCTGGAGCCGGGCATGACGGAACGCCAGGTGATCGATATCTATCACAGCGCCGTCACCGCACAGGGCGGGCGTTCGACCTTTTGCATTCTGGGCAGCGGTAGCCGCACGGCGCAGCCCCATGCCCTGCCGTCCGACAAGGTGATCGAAGCCGGCGATCTGATCCGCTACGACATTGGCTGCACCTATGGCTATTACCATGCCGACAACGCCCGCGCCGTGGTCCTGGGCACCCCCACCGGCGAGCAGAGCCGGATTTGGGAGGCCATGGCCCAGGGTATCAATGATGCGGTTGACGTGATGCGCCCCGGTGCCGATGTGCGTGATGTCTACAATGCTGCGATGGCGCCGGGTCAGGCCCTGGGGCTGGAGAATTTCGAGCGGTTCCATTGCGGCCACGGTATCGGTATTTCCGTCTATGACCCGCCGGTCATCACCTTGGCCGATCCGGAAGCTTCGGCCTTTCTGATGCCGGCGGTGGACGGCGGGCTGGAGGCGGGCATGACCTTTTCCATCGAAGTCGGCTACTACATCCAGGGCGTGATGGGTTTTCTGTGCGAGGACACGGTGGTGGTGACCGATGATGGCGTCCACCGCCTGACCTCCAATTCAAAGTCCCTGGATTTTGAAGCCTTTATTGCTTGAGGCGCCCGGCAGTGTTTATAAGTTCCGGCCAGATGATAATCAGGGAGTAGAGCCGCATGTCACGTTGGAGCAACCGACGCCGGAAATTCCGCGAAATTCTTGAGGCGGAAGATTGCGTCTATCCGGCCTCGGTCTACGATCCGATCTCGGCCCGGATCGCGGAGAATATCGGTTACGAGATGGGTATGTACGCGGGCTCGCTGGCTGCTCTTGCCGTGCTGGCCGCACCCGACCTGATCTTGCTGACCCAGACGGAGTTCGCCCAACAGGCGCACCGCATGGGCCGGGCTTCGGAGCTGCCGCTGTTCGCCGATGCGGACCACGGTTATGGCAACGCCCTGAACGTCAAGCGCACGGTCGAGGAGTTGGAGTTCGCCGGCCTGGCGGGGCTGGCGATAGAGGATACGGATCTGCCGCAGCCTTTCGGCAGCGAGGGGAAGCCGTCCCTGTTGTCCATCGAAGAGGGTGTCGGCAAGATGAAGGCCGCTGTCGAGGGGCGTTCCGACCCAGATATGGTGATTGCCGGGCGCACGAGTGCCGCCCATCTGACATCTATTGACGATGCCATTGCCCGGTCAAAGGCCTATGAGGGCGTGGGCGTCGATGCCATTTTTCTGGTTGGCGTGCCCACGCGTGAGGCGCTCGAGACCATCGCGGCCGAGATATCGGTGCCGATATTACTGGGCGGTGGGGCCAAGGACATGCGTGATCCACCTTGGCTGGCCAGCCAGGGAGTGCGGTTTCTGTTGCGGGGCCACCATACCTTCACCGCCTCGGTGCAGGCCATTCACGATACCATGCAGGCCCTGCGCGACGGCGTGGAACCGGAAGATGTGACCGGTATCGCGTCTTCGGATCTGATGCGTACTGTCACCAATGGTGAAGATTACGTCCGCCAGGGCAAGGAGTGGCTCTGATCGGTCATTCGTCAATCAATCATTCATCAACGTCGTCCATATCCGCCTGGCCGGAGATGCGGCGGCGGATGTGGGACCATGATATGCCTATCGCCAGTATTGTGGCGCAAGCGAACAGCAAAACCCAGGTCATGACGGTCGGCTGGCTTAGATTAAACAGACCAAAGTCAATTCCGACCCAGATCAATGCGCCCAACAGGGCCGCGGCCAAGGCAACGCCGATGGGACCAATGGACCGCCAGGTGGCGCGCAGAAAGATGACGTAGAGGATCAACAGCAAAATTCCCGCCAAGGCTTTCAGGGGCAGATTTTCTCCGTTCATGGGTTCCACCCAACGAAAAAAGGAATATTGCGTGGGGTTGAATGTGGCAAAAACCAGGATCAAGGCGGTGAGCCAACGAAGCAGGAATGACGCGGGAGTGAAAGCGGCCTGAGCCATGATGGGACCTTTATGAATTTTGCGTTGCTAATGATTTTACCCCCTGATGGGGATGGAGGGAAATACCATGTCAAAACGTCTTGAAGGGCAATCGGCCCTGGTAACCGGCGCCGCCGCCGGCATCGGCCGGGCCATCGCCGTGCGGCTGGCCAGCGAAGGCGCCCGTGTGCTGGTGGCTGACATAAATGGCGAGGGTGCGGCGGAAACCGCACGGGAAATCGGCGCGAGCGCTTCTGTCTGTCATGTGGATGTGACCCAGCGATCTTCTATCGCGGCCATGGTAGCGGAGGCGGTTGCCCGCCATGGGCGCCTGGATGTCACGGTCAGCAACGCCGGCATCATGGACCGCATGCCGTTCCTGGAAATGACCGATGATTTCTGGAACAAGGTAATTGGTCTGAACCTGTCCGGCGCCTTCATGTGCGGCCAGGAATCAGCCCGTCAGATGGTATCCCAGGGCGGCGGTGGCCGCATCGTCTTCGTCGCCTCCAACTCTGGGCTGTTCGGGGGACGGGGCCGGGCCGCTTATGGCGCGTCCAAGGCGGGATTGATGAATTTGACCCAAAGCATGGCCATCGAACTGGCTGAACACAACATCCGCGTCAACGCCGTGGGTCCGGGCCCTACCAAGACCCGTGATGATCAGGGCGAGGTGCCGCCGCCCAGCGTCATGGCGCGCATGCCCATGGCGCGGTTCGGCGACCCGCAGGAAGTGGCGGCGGTGGCGGCCTTTCTGGCAGCAGAGGAAAGCAGCTTCGTTACCGGCCATACGTACTTCGCCGACGGCGGCTACACCGTTGCCGGGATGATGGAAGGCTAATCCCAAGCCTTGGTAATTGTGGCAATCGGCTCTATTTTGTTTACCTAGCAATTAGGATTAGATGACATGAATGCCCCTGGTATGACCGCTGATACCATCCGAGCCGAGCTGACATTTATCGTGCCCCAGGACACGAAACCATATTTTGAAAGCTCGGCCCTGACCGGCGGCCAGGCGAAGACATTTTTCAAGTCCGAGAACCTACCCGTCACGATCCATGACATGCGCCCCATGGCCGGCGAATTGTCCGTCGATCGACAGGGCTTTGAGCTGCTGACCTTTCCGACGACGGTCGAAGATCTCTACGATGATGACGCCGTGGCGGGACCATATGAAACTGAATTGATTGAACTTTTGAAATCCGCCACGGGTGCCGATCATGCGGTGGTGTTTGACTATACCCGCCGCTCCGATAGCTCCGAAGGTGCTGCCAATCCGGACGGCCTGCGCGGTCCGGCGGCGCGGGTTCATGTGGACTACACCCCTAAATCGGGACCGCAGCGGGCCAAGGATGCGCTGGGAGCGGATGAGGTGGAGCGAATTCTTGGTTCCGGCGGCCGTATTTCGCAAATCAACGTCTGGCGGCCTATTTCGGGACCGGTGCACCGGGCGCCATTGGCGCTGGCCGATGCGGCAAGTGTCGCACGAGAGGAACTGGTCGCGACGGATCAGCGGTTCCCGGACCGGGTCGGTGAGATATTCCAGCTGGCCCACGGTGATGGACAACGCTGGTATTGGGCCCCGGAAATGGACCGTGATGAAGTCTTGCTGATCAAGGGCTGGGACAGCCTGGACGACGGCACGGCGCAATATACGCCCCACGGTGCCTTCGTATTGCCGGACCAGGATGACAGCGCGCCGCCACGGGAAAGTATCGAGGCGCGCTGCTACCTGGTCTTCGAGGCCTAAGCCCGCTTCGCCCGCTGCAATGTCGCCCGGACAGGACACAGCTCCGTTGAACGCCGCCGAGGTTAAGGCCAAGGCGGTTGAGCTGGGCGCCGATCTGGTGGGAATTGCCTCCGCCAAGGTTCTGAACGCCTTTCCCCCCGACCCGCGGTATCCACAAACCCCGGAACGTATTTCGCCGCGGGTGAAAAGCGTCGTGGTCGTCGCCCAGCATATTCCCGCTGCCGGTTTTCGCTGCAAACAGATGGTGCCGGTACAGTATCTGGACATGATCGTGCTGCGCCGCATGGACAAGATCGCCGGCCGGATCGCCTATTGGCTGGAGGACCAAGGCCATCCCAGCTTCGTCACCGCGGCCCAGGAAACGGACTGGAACATGAAACGGGCCAGCTATGGCTACCTCTCCACCCGGCATTTGGGGATCGAGGCGGGCTTGGGCAATTTCGGGCTGGAGGTCAATATCCTGACACCGGAGTATGGCCCCCGAATTTACCTGACGGGCATATTGACCGAATTGGAACTGGAAGCGGACGGCCCCATGGCGGAACAGGTCTGCGTCGGCGAGGGCTGTTCGCGCTGCCTGTATTCCTGTCCGGGCGATGCGGTCGGACATTTCGATATCAACAAGCCGGCCTGCGCGCAATTCGCACAGGAGTTCGGCTATATGACCGTGACGGCGATGATGCAGAAATTCGCCAAGGCGGACAAAGCGGAAAAGCGGGAGATGTTGAAATCCCGCGATCTGTTCGGCTTTTGGCAGGGTATTTTGCGCGTTGTCGGCTCATTTGGCGATTGTCCCCGTTGCCTGGCGGTCTGTCCCGTTGGCGTCGACTATCATGCCTTCCTGGCCGATGACCAGAAGCACATCCCCGAACAAACGCCGGAGAAAGTCGCCTTGGGCAAACGCTTCAAGCAGGCGCGCAAGGATGGCGATGACATTCCCGGCCTGAACGATTGGAACATCCGCTGGGTCGGCCCGAACGGCTACACAGGCCAGGCAGCCAAGAAGGTGCGCCAGGAATTCAAGGATGGGCAAAAACGTTTGATCACTGCCGCTGAACGTGGCGACGGGAGCTGATATGGATACGGTTTTTCGAGCGCCCCTAACAGCTGATGACATCAAGGCCAAGGCCAGATCTTTTGGCGCCGATATCGTTGGCATTGCAGACGGCGCGGTGATGAACGAATTTCCACCCGATCCGGACGCCCCCCGCCGGCCGTCGGATGTCACCGATTACGACGGTGATCATGCCATCGTGCTGGGCAAACGGCTATTGGCGGGCCCAACGCGGCTGCCCCGCTGGGATGAGCGGCACAAATACTATAACGACGAGTTGACCCTGACCATGTTGGAGGAAGCGGCACTGGAGACGGTGCTGTGGCTCGAAAAACAAGGCTATCCGGCTTTAATTATCCCGCCCACCCATGTGGATCCCTGGCTCTATTTCGGTGAACCCGCCCAGCATCTTTCGCCCCTGCTTTCGGCCAACCACGCGGCGGTGGAGGCCGGTCTGGGCACTTTGGGCCTGAACGGCCAGCTGTTGACGCCGGAATATGGCCCGCGACTGATGGTGACGATCATCCTCTGTTCGTTAGACGTGGAGCCCGATAGCCGTATCAACGAGCAACTTTGCCATGGTCCCGAGTGCGGCCGATGTCTGAAGGCCTGTCCGGGCGATGTTGTGGGCCATTGGGACCGGGACTGGCAGGGCTGCGACCGCTTCCGCTCTCCCCATGGATTCAAAGAGGTTTCGGATTTTCTGCAAAAGGTGCTCGCGGCGCCCGACAGCGATGCCCAGATGAAGCTGGTGCGATCGGAAGAAAGCTTCAATATCTGGCAAAGCACCCTGCGCGGCGCGGGCGTGATCACGGGTTGCCGCCGTTGCCAGGATGTCTGCCCCGTAGGAGCGGATTATGCCGCGATGCTGGAAGATGCTCTTGGCGACATTGCTGAAGATAACAGCGACAAACGGGCCCGCCTGGCGGCAATGGTCGAGGCCGAAAGTAAGGACAAAATGCCGGACGCCTACCTTCGGCAACGACGTTGGATCGGTGACGGTTAGTTACCTCTTGCTTGTTCAATTTCGCCTAACTTAGGTTGATGATGATCTGGATTGAAAATGCCTTGCTTTCCCGCTCCAAGACCCCTAGGAAAGCATCGCGGCTGGCCGGAAAACTTCCGTGGCTCTGGAATACACGGTCGCGATAGCACCCATAAGAGGTGTCTTCACGAAACCTTGGGCGTGGCGCCGGAGCTGGACTGCGGGCGCCGAATGAACGGACGACATATTGCAACATTCCGAGTACGAATTGAGTCCGACCCCATCTCGTGACTGGTTGCGGCTTTTGGCACCTTATCGGGAACCAAATCAAATTCGTAGCCTAGGTGAACTGGTTTTGACCGGCGCCATATTTGCCGCCCTCTGGGTCGGGGCTTGGCTGGTTTATTCAATCAGCTATTGGCTGACCCTGGCCATTAGCGTGCTGGCGGCCGCGCTGCTGGTGCGTTTGTTCATGATCCAGCATGATTGCGGCCACGGCGCGTTTTTCCGCCGCCGGGTGATCAATGACTGGGTCGGTCGGATCATTGGCGTTCTGACTTTAACACCCTACGCTGTCTGGCGGCGCAGTCATTCGACCCACCATGCGACCTCGAGCAATCTGGGCAAACGGGGAATCGGTGACATCGATACCTTAACGGTGCGCGAATACCAGGCCTTGCCCCGCGGCCGGCGCCTTGCGTATCGTCTGTATCGCACGCCGCTGGTCATATTTGTTGTTGGCCCGGCTTTTCAGTTTCTGCTGCGAAACCGCCTGCCGCAGGGCATACGGCGGGAAGATTGGGGCAATTGGGTCTCGGCCATGGGTACCAACATCATGATCATTCTGGCCGCCGGGTTGATGATTTACGCCATCGGGCCGGAGCCGTTTCTGCTGGTGCATCTGCCTATTATATTGCTGGCCTCGTCCATCGGTGTCTGGCTGTTCTATGTGCAGCATCAATTCGAGGATGCCTATTGGAGCGAGGATCAAAACTGGAATCTACAGGACTCCGCGCTTCATGGCAGTTCCCACTACGCCCTGCCGCAGCCGCTGCGCTGGCTTACCGCTAACATCGGCATCCATCACGTCCACCATTTGCAAAGCCGCATACCCTATTACCGCTTGCCCCAGGTGCTGCGCGACTACCCTGAATTGGCGACGTTCCGCCGCCTGACCCTATGGCAAAGTTTTGCCTGCGCACGCCTGCGCCTGTGGGATGAGAGCCGGCGCAAACTGGTCTCCTTCGCCAAGGCGCGGGAGTAGCGGGTAAGTCAAAATCCCGTCGACCTACGGCGTCAATGTTTTAGCAATTCTGAAGCCGTTAAACTGTTGGTTGATCTCAATGGCCAGCCAACTTCGGAAAGCCGAGCGCATTGATTTCGTTCCACCTACCGCGTCTCCGCCGCGCACCATTCGTATTGTACAGTCGCCGCCGGAAATCCAAGCTGAGCCGTCGGTCGGGGCTCCCTGATAATTTTTGTGCTGGCAATCCTCAACCCATTCCACGGCATTGCCATACAAATCGTGCAGGCCAAATTTGTTTGCGTGATAGCGACCGACCGGCGCCGTTTGCCAGCCATATCCGTCATCACATTCGTCATTCTGCCATTTGACGCCCAACCTTTTGTCGGCACTATTCGCATGATCGCAAAGGTCGGCTACATCATTGCCGAAGCTGAATACTGAGCGGCTGTCGGCGCGTGCGACATATTCCCATTCCGCTTCCGACAACAATCTATATCGTCCCGGTGTAACTTCATTTAGCCAGTCCACATATTGTTTCGCCTCGACCCAACTGATACAGACAGCCGGATCACTGCTGGTCTGGTTAAAGCCCGGGTCCCGCCAGTTTCGGCTTAGGTAAGTTTCATATTTATCGTCTTTATGCTGATCGCACCCGTCGGTAAAGCTCTTGTCATTGGCACGAACAAATTCAGCGTATTGCCGACGTGTGATTTCATATTTGCCGACCGCGAAGCTGTAATTGATATGAACTTCATGTATGGGTTTTTCGCGATCCTTACCGTTGCCGTGAAAATCACCCATGCGAAAGCTTCCAGGCGGGATGACCACCATCTCGGGGCAAAATTCGCAATCCTTAAAGTTCTCGGCCGGCTTTCGTCCGGGATAGATGCCAACGGCGGGTTTCGCGACGGTCGGCGCCTCGATCTTCGGTGGAATGAGCGCTGCCGTGCGGGAGGACAGGACCGCATGCAGGCGTTTTGCCCGGGCCGCGAAATGGCCGGAAGGAAAGGCTTTCAAGAAAGCCGCGACATTGGACGCGGTTTGGCTGTCCTTTACGTTTCTCCAGGCCGGCAACTCGCCGCTTTCGACGGGCGCCAACAGGGTGGCGAAGACATAACCCGTCCCGCCGTTGGGCCGTTCGATGCGCAGCCATTTACCGCCCGCAACCTCTCCCGTCACCGTGACGCCACTATCCTTGGTCAGTTTGCCCTGCTTGGCCGCTGTTGTTGAGGGGCCGGCCCTGACGTTGGCGGTCTTCAGGGCGACATATCTGGCATCGGTCTCCGTCACTTGTACGGTGGGCGGCTGCAGGTTGGCTGTCTGTCTTGGCTTCAATTCCTCCAGTTTCAGGCGGGCAAGGGTGGCGAAGGGGCCGGTGGGATATTGCGCCAGATAGGCGTGAAAGACCGCTTGGTTGCGGCTGTCCTTAATGGATTCCCAGAACAACAACTCGGCTGAATTATCTCCCGGCCGGTCAGATGCGCTGGGTGTGGCCGGGGCGGCGGTCTTGGCCGTGGTGGTTTGGTTGAAGTAGAAATCTCCCTTGATGGAGGAATTGATCCACGGGTCCTGTTTGCCATGGGTGATCGCCGCCACCCGCCGCGCCGTTTCCTTGAAGACATCCTCCAGCTTCAGGCCGGGTTTTCCCATCACCGCCAAAAGCTCGCCGGTGAAAACGCCGTGCCCATGATGCCGGCGGGGACGGCGGTAATTGTCAGGCCGCGTGTGGCCGAACGGCTGCGTTTGGGCAGGGGGTTGTCCCGGCAGGCGTCCATGATGACGATGTTCAGGCGACTGCCGGCCCGTTTCATGGCGTGCAGAAATGTAGATGCCTTGATCCCTTCGAAACTCAGGTCGTCCTCCACCTCGATCTCCGCATTCGATGGGATGATGTAATTTTCGCCGCCAGCCTGGATGCCATGGCCGGCATAAAACACCAGACCGACCTCCGCCTTGCCCAGCTTGTTCTCGAATTCGACGACGGCACGGCCGATATGGCGGCGGCTGGCATCGATTTTCAGGATCACCTCAAATCCCAGGCCCTTCAGCTTCCGGGCGATGCCCCGGGCATCCGTGGCCGCGTTGTTCAAGGTGGGCAGGGTGGCATAAGTATCATTGCCAATCACCAAGGCGACCCGCCGGGCGGCCTCCGCCGGTAAACCGGCCAGCAGGAGCGCCCCGACGATCATTCCGGCGGCGATGCTCCTGGCAATTGCGGTTTTCATTATTGGCTCACCGTGACCACGAAACTGGCTTCCGAGACAGCCGTATCGGGCAGTTCCTGAAAGGTCGCCGAGAGTTGCAGGTCGAGACCCGAAGGCAGCGGAGCAAGGCTGTTGCCCTGCAACAACTTCGGCAGCTCCGCCGTCACGTCGCGGGAGACGGCGAAGCATTTGACCAGCTCCTGACCGCTGGGCGGCGATACCGTGAATTCAAAACCGAAGCGCTGGGCATCGGGTACGGTGTATAGAACGCCGCCCTCGAAACTGGGCTGTTTGAAATTTTTCCAGAAATGCGGATTGGGCAGGATTTGGATCATGTTGCCGCCCGCATCACGATAGAAGCAGTACAGCCAGGCCTTGCGATCGAGACGGATCAGCAACTGCATTTTGTCGCCGATCTTATAGGCCGCGTTCTTGCCGCGATCAGAGGTCAATTTGAACGCGAACGGCCCGACCCCGTCATTATCCCGCAAAGCCCCAAAATTGCCTTTGGGGCGAAGTCTGCGCCCGGCGGTATCCCCGGCCGTGATCCAGCCCGTCCAGGCGGCGGATGAACCGCCCGGTCCCTTTATCTCGAGACGAATTTCGATGGCGCCCGGCAGTTGCCAATAGGTGCCGCTGAGAACATGCGCGGTATCATCGCCGCCTAGATTTTTGTCATTCAGGTCCTTACCCGCCACCTTGTCGCCACCGCGCAGCGCAGCATTTGCCCGCAACTTGCCGATTTTGATGTTCCTGCCCGTGATGATATTGGCATAGGCATTGCGCAGGGCGGCTGACAACCGTCCCTGGACATAACGGCCAAAGGGGGGTTGGGCGCCGGTATCTTCAAATCTGACACCGCCCTCTATCAAGGTTTTGAGATCGGGCGCCTGATCGGCCAGTTGCTGTGCCGCCAGCTGGATCGCGCGATCCAGCGGCATCGTGGCCCGGCTGATCTTGGCGTCATCGGGGCTTAATTTCAGGCGCTGGGGCAAGGTTTGCGCCACCACCCGGCCATCCATGGTGACCGCGCTGTAACTCAGCACCGCCCATTGTCCGTCAACCCGGATCTGTCCCCAGATCAGCACGTCCACCTTGCCGGCATTGGCCAATAGCGCATTGATGGGATTACCCGCCGCGGCATCCCAGGCGCCAGTCTGCTGCATATCGGCGATCAGGCCCTTCAGATGGGACCGCGCCATCAGATCATAGCGCCCGCCCCCGACCCGTATCAACGCGGCGAACAGAGACGCGTTGAATTCATCGGCCACCGCCTTGGCGATCTTGATATTGTCCTGCTCGAACGGCGCCACGGCGATGCGCAGCCGTTTGGGCCGGACATAGTCATAGGCCTTGCGCAGATAGTTGAGCGCCTTGTCCGTCTTTCCGTCCTCGGTTTCAGTACGGCGGCTGCCATCGATCCCGGAAACAATGTCGCGGGCCATTTCCTGGAAAGCGAAGATGCGGGCATCGATTGCTTTTTCAGTCTTGGCGAAAGCAGGCGGCGCGCCAAGGATATTGACGATCAGGGAAAACATGATTGCCAGGCAGTATGCGGCTGCTCTGATCCTCCCAATCATGGCTGTCTTCCTTGGCGATTTCATTTATCGACCTTAACATGGCGGTTGAATAATCTCGATTGCTATCGCGCCAAGTGGCGGCATCTAGCGCCGTTTGCGGCGGTTGATCTTTTCCACCCTGAAGCGACTGCCGCCGAAGCTGACCCGGCCGGCTACACCCATATCCTTGACCATCAGCCGCAAATTTCGGTTGAGCCGGGCCGAGGCGCTGGACGTTTCGTACCAATATTCATTGGTTTTCAGGGAAGTGCCGATGGGCCGCAGATGTTCGTAGCCATCGAAGGCGGTGATACGGTCCTCGATCTCGGTCATTTCGTCCATATCGAAACCGACGAAAGTCAGGGTGTAGGCGGTGGCAAGGCCGCTCCTGTGTCCGCCGCCGGTTTGCTTCTTTCGCGCGGGCGTGGCGCGGGCCGTCTCGCCGTCCAGCTTACGGGCCAAGACGGCGCCCAGGTCCCGGGCCAGGGTGCGTGCGTTGCGGCCCACGGCCTCCAACCGGCACCGCTCACCACAATCGGGTGCGACGTTCGCGGGGCGGGGCAGTTCCACCTCGAAATT
>JABIRL010000211.1 GCA_018667855.1 Rhodospirillaceae bacterium | reverse complement strand
CGCCGTCCGAGGAGGCGTCTTCAAGCGTGACTTTGGCCATTTCGTCTGAAATTGCCTTATCATTGACCCGCGCGCCGCCGCCCTTGATCAGGCGGCGGGCCTCACCGTTGGATTTGCACAGCCCCGCGCCCCGCAGTAACTCGAATAATACGACGCCAGCCTGCAATTCCCCCCGCGCGACCTCGATGGTCGGCAGGTCCGTCGCGACGCTGCCCTCTTCAAAGGTCCGGCGTGCGGTTTCCCCTGCCGCCCCGGCAGCATCGGCGCCGTGGCACAGGGTGGTGGCCTGATCGGCGAGGATCTTCTTGGCCTCGTTGATTTCGGCGTCCTGCAAGGCCTCCAGACGGGCGATTTCGTCCAGGGGCAGTTCCGTGAACAGGCGCAGGAAGCGGCCCACGTCCGCATCCTCCGTATTGCGCCAGAACTGCCAATAGTCATACGGGCTCAACATATCGCCGTTCAGCCAGACCGCGCCGTCCGCCGTCTTGCCCATCTTGGCGCCCGAAGCCAGGGTAATCAGGGGCGTGGTAAAGCCGAACAACGCCTTGCCATCGACCCGCCGGCCCAACTCCACGCCGTTGACGATATTGCCCCATTGGTCCGATCCGCCCATCTGCAGCACGCAGTCATGGCGCCTGCTCAATTCCAGAAAATCATAAGCCTGGAGAATCATGTAGTTGAATTCCAGGAAGCTCAACGGCTGCTCCCTATCCAGCCGCAGCTTCACTGAATCAAAACTCAGCATGCGGTTAATAGAGAAATGGCGCCCCACATCGCGCAGGAACGGCACATAAGCCAGCTCGCTCAGCCAGTCGTCATTGTTGACCATGATGGCATCGTCCGCGCCGTTGCCAAATTCAACAAACCGGCCGAAAACCTCGCGAATTCCAGCCATGTTCTCGTTGATCGCATCATCGCTCAACAACTGCCGCGCGGCGTCCTTGCCCGACGGATCGCCGACCTTGGTGGTGCCCCCGCCCATCAATACAATGGGCCGGTGACCGGTCTTTTGCAGATGCCGTTGCATCATAATTTGCACCAGACTACCCACGTGCAGGCTGGGCGCGGTACAATCGTAGCCGATATAGGCCGTGATCCGTTGGCCCGCGGCCAGTTCGTCCAAGGCATCCAAATCGGTGCATTGGTGCATGAATCCGCGCTCGACCAGCGTGCGCACGAATTCGGATTTAAAGGCGCTCATGATGTCTGCTTCCACTCCAACCAGGGCCCCGTGCGGGCGGCGTGGTGTAACATGGTCAAGGTGGGCGGGGCAATGTACCTGATGAAAAGCGGAGCATGGGGATCATGAATCTTAAGAACGGGCACCGGACCGCCATTGGCCTGATGAGCGGCACGTCCATGGACGGCATTGATGCCGCGCTCCTATCTGTGGACGAGAAGGGGCACATGCACCAAGGCGCGACGTTGACGCAGCCCTACGATGGCGAGACGAAAGCCCGCATCAGGGCCATTCTGGGCGGCCGGGGCGGAGAGGCGGAAATTGCCACCGTGTCGGAGCTGCTGACAAGGGCACATGCCGATATTGTCAATAATTTAGTTCAACAAAATAATATAAATAACTATGACATAAGTATTATTGGATTTCATGGACATACAATTTTGCATCAGCCGGAGGTCCGCCGAACCCGGCAGATTGGCGATGGTGCCTTGCTGGCCGCTTTAACGGGCATTGATGTGGTGGACGACTTCCGCTCGGCCGATGTGGCGGCGGGCGGGCAGGGGGCGCCCTTGGCCTCGCTGTATCACGGCGCCCTTGCGGCCGGTTTGCCCAAGCCGCTTGCCGTGCTCAACGTCGGTGGCGTCGCCAACGTCACGTGGATTGGTAAGCCGTCGGGCGATGGCGAAGAGATGCTGGCATTCGACACGGGCCCCGGCAATGCTTTGATCGATGATTGGGTCCGTCAATGCGGCCGTGGCGAGATGGATCTGCAAGGCCACCTGGCCCTGGCCGGAGAGGTGGACGAGGGCGGATTGGCGGCGTTACTCAACAATGTTTATTTCGACCTGGCGCCACCAAAATCTCTGGATCGGAATGATTTCACCGTGCCGCCCAAGCCCGGCTGGTCGCCGGAAGATGGCGCGGCGACCCTGACCGCCTTCACGGCCCGATCAGTGGCCAAAGCCATGGAACATCTGCCCAGCCCGCCGGAACGATGGTTGGTTTGCGGCGGCGGTCGTCATAACCCGGCGCTCATGACGGCCCTGGGCGCTGCGTTATCGGCTCCGGTTGCGCCAGTTGAAACTGTCGGCTGGCGCGGCGATTTTCTGGAGGCGGAGGCCTTCGCCTATCTCGCTCTGCGACACCTGGACGGCCTGCCCCTCAGCCTGCCCGGTACCACGGGCGTGCCCCGCCCCATGACGGGCGGCCGCCTAAATCGTCATGCGGCTTAAAGCATCGGGCTAGGCGGTGCTGCCGCCTCGTCGGGAGTCTCCGGCGGCGGTGAATGTATCGTCGTTCGGATCATGGGCTGCAGCGTGCACACCGCCGAAAAAGAAGTTCCGGTCGGGCCAGGTCTGATGGTTCGCAAACCGCGCCGTCAGGTCCCGCAGGACATCCTGGCCGTGGCCGTCTTCGATGTGCAACAGATCCCGCTCCATATGGACGCGTGGCGCGCCCACCGCCTCCTCCAAGCTCATGCCCAGGCACAAATGGTTCAAAAGCACCTGTAAAATTGCGCTGCGGATGCGGTTGGAGCCGCCGCTGCCCAAAGCCAGGATGCGGCCGTCGGGCCAGCGCACCAGGGTGGGTGACATCATGGAGGTGATGCGGCTGTTGGGGCGCCATTTGAAAAAGCCGTTGGGGTTCAGATCTTCCTCGCCCAGCATATTGTTCAACATGATGCCGCTGTTGCGCAGCATATGGCCGCAACCCTCACCGTTGGAGACGGACATGGCGGCCGCGTTGCACTGGCCGTCGACCACGGAAATATGCGTCGTGCCGCCGGTCTTGGCGGCCCGGCCCGGCATTTCCGCCCGGTAGGCGGCCAAGAACTCTTCCGACAGCAGTTCGCCGACCTTGTCGTCATCGCTGCCCCCATCCAGGCGCGAGGCCCCGCGCGCCTGGTCGGTCAACGCCATTGCCGCGGCCAGACGTGTCAGATGTTCGGGACCAGGCTCCATTGTTTTCGCTTCCAATAGGCCAAGGGTGAAGGCCAGCAGCGGCCCGCCCGACGAAGGTGCGGGATTGCCCAGGATCTCCGCCGCGCCGAACCGCCTGCTTAACGGTGCGCGCCGATGCACCCGATAGGCCGCCAGGTCGGCCATATCGACCGCGCCGCCGTCGTCGTTCGCAGCGGCAATCGTTCGTGCCATGTCGCCTTTATAAAACAGATCGGGACCATCCTTGGCCAAGGCCCCCAACAGATCCGCCAGCGCTGGCAGGGCGAGCACTTCGCCCGTGCGCAAGGTTGCCCCCGGCACTGTCGGGCTGTTGAATATAGCCCGGCTCTCCGCCGACCATTGATAGATCGGTGCGACGGCGTCCAGAATGAAGCTCTGCAAGGGTGCCAACGGCAATCCCTTGCCGGCTAGCTCGATTGCCGGCGCCATCAGGCGTGTCATGGGCAGGGTGCAGAGATCTTTATGCACGGCGAAAGCGCCCGCCACCATGCCCGGCACCGCCACGGCGCCCATCCCGATGTGAAACTCCTGGCTGGCGGCGCCAAAGTCCACCGGAGCCGGCAAGAATTCGAGGTCCCCTTCCGGCAGTCGGCGCCCCGGCGTCTGGCAAAAGAAATCATACAGTACGCCGGCGCCATCACGATTGCCGGCTGCCGGCTGGGCAAGAAGAAAACCGCCGCCGCCCAAGGAACACAGAACCGGCTCGGCGATACAGGCCATGAACAAGCCGGCCAGCGCGGCGTCGAAGGCGTTGCCGCCCTCCGCCAAGACGTCCGCCGCCGCCTGGGCGGTCTGGCGGTCACCGGCGGCGACGATGCCTTTTGCATGGATCTTCATGAATGCTCAGGGCTGCAGGATTTTCAGCGCCTCTTCCAAAGACGGCACGACATCGGCGACGGCGGCTTCGCCGATCTCGATCAATTCCTCCGCCTGATCGAAATCCAGCAAGCCGATGTGGCCGACTTTCGGGGCGATGGTCACATCTGGCGGATCTCCGGCCAGGCGGCTGCGGCCCAGGCGGTCCTGTAAAATATTCAGAGCCGAGGCCATGACGTTGAACATACTGGGCGTACCGTCCCGGCGGAACAGATTTTCCAGCATGTTGGAGCCGTTTTCCGATGCGGCGGTATGGCCCGGTTTGCCGTTGCCGTTGCTGTGAGCGCGCTCGCTGCCCAGCATGTCGGCGTTCAGATTGACCGCGATGACCAGGCGGGCGCCCATGGCGCGGCAGACCGATACGGGGACCGGGTTGACCAAGGCGCCGTCCACCAGGGGGCGGCCGTCCAGTTCCACGGGCGGAAAAATGCCCGGCAGCGCGTAGGAGGCCCGCAAAGCCTCCACCAGATGGCCCTGGCGCAGCCAGATCTCATGCCCCGTGGCCAATTCCGTGGCAACGACGATAAAGGGCTTGGGCAGATGTTCGATGGACAGATCGCCAAGATTTTCGGTCAGAATCCGGCCCAGGCGCCGGCCGCCGAGGATGCCGCCGCTTTGCAACGACAGATCCAGATAGCGCATGATGCGCATGCGGTTCAGGCTACGGGCCCAGGCCTCCAGGGCATCTAGATGGCCCGCCAGATGCACGCCCGCGACCAGAGCGCCGATGGAGGTGCCCGCCACCACGTCGGCTTCGATGCCGGCCTTTTCCAGACCGCGCAGGACGCCAATGTGGGCCCAGCCGCGGCCGACGCCGCTGCCCAGAGCCAGGCCGATTTTCGGTCTTGTCATGGTTCTAAAAACTCATCGTGTTGGTTTTCTCGAATTTCTTCAAAAACATCATAAAAATAAAACATCTCTACTTGATTACCAGATTGGATATGGATATAAACATCGTCCGCACGGCGCACAGCGTGCCGCGCAGTCCCGCAATGTACTGAACTCATCAGGTGCTTACCTGGTGGGTGGTGCTGCGCGGTTGCTCTTTTGGGAGTGTAATTCGTTACCCGATAATTTGTTACCTTGCTCTTTGATATTGTTGATTTTCGGAAGAGAAACGTGGGCGGCGGTGTTTTTTATGGACCGGTGCCTAGGTTTTAGGCTTTGAGCGAACATGTCTGATTGGTTTGGCCTTTATGGTTTATCCGTATTGGTTTGGCTGGT
>JABIRL010000111.1 GCA_018667855.1 Rhodospirillaceae bacterium | reverse complement strand
CGCCGCCGTCAGCGTCGTCTTGCCATGATCAACATGGCCAATCGTGCCAACGTTGCAATGGGGCTTCGTACGCTCAAATTTTGCCTTCGCCATTCGCTTATTCTCCGACCGTCTCTAATTTTCGAACCGTCAAATGTTTTCACTACGTCGTCATTGGGTCTTTGTTACATCTTCAACTGCCTGGCTGGAGCGGGTGGCGGGGATCGAACCCGCGTAACCAGCTTGGAAGGCTGGGGCTCTACCACTGAGCTACACCCGCGTCGTCAACCGCTTAACTCAAACCGCCCAACTCAAACCGTCTCACTCAAACCACCGCACTCAAACCACCGCACTCAAACCAACTCGCGCGAACCGAAATTCCGCCCCAACCCAACGGCTACACTTCTTTGGAACGGCGGAGTGGTGGAGGGAGTTGGATTCGAACCAACGTAGGCATAGCCAATGGGTTTACAGCCCATCCCTTTTAACCACTCAGGCACCCCTCCGCACAAGCCAAACCGCCACATTTGGCGGTGGGCTGA
The DNA here is from genome assembly GCA_018667855.1 of Rhodospirillaceae bacterium. Lineage (GTDB taxonomy): Bacteria > Pseudomonadota > Alphaproteobacteria. Next base: position 26,890 of record JABIRL010000111.1, on the reverse strand, counting down.
TATGTACCTTTCAACTTCGCAAGTCAATGCAAAAAAAGGCTAAATAGGCACACCTCGACCGTTTCACACTCGGCGCCCCGGGCTTCAGCCGAAAATCCGCCCTATATCGGTCCGGATATGGCTTTGGGGGCCGGATGTAATTGCAATACCAACAGCGCGGCTTTATATGCGGTGCCATGGCAGGGCGCAAGCGCACAAGTATACGGCATAATGCACGGCAGGGCGGCCGGCGGCGGGAAGGCTGGGCCGAGGGCCGGCCGGACAAGCCGACGGCGCGGCGTGGCCGCAGCCAGCGGCAGCCGTATTGGATCTATGGTCAGCACGCGGTGGCGGCCGCCTGCGCCAATCCCGAGCGGCAGATATTGCGGCTGTTGTGCACCACCGACGGCGCGCAGCCCGATCATGAACAAAAGCCCGAGATTGTCGACCGCCGCGGCCTGGAAGAGCACCTGCCCATGGATGCCGTGCATCAGGGCATCGCGGTGCAGGTCGCGCCGCTGGACAATCACGACCTTGAGACATTGTTGGCGGATGAAAGCCACGAGGGCGTGGTCCTGGTGCTGGATCAAATCAGCGATCCGCGCAATGTGGGCGCCATTTTACGCTCGGCGGCGGCTTTCGGCGCCATGGCCGTCATCATGCAGGACCGCCACGCCCCGCCCGAAGGCGGCGCCCTGGCCAAGGCCGCCAGCGGCGCCCTGGAGACGGTGCCCCTGGTGCGGGTCAACAATCTGGCCCGTGCCCTGGAACAGTTGGCCGGTGTCGGGTTTTGGCGTCACGGCCTGGCCATGGGCGAGGGCCAGGCCCTGACCGAGATGCCCATGAGTGGCCGGGTTGCCCTGGTGCTGGGGGCGGAAGGCGATGGCCTGCGGCCCCTGACCCAGCGCAACTGCGACAGCCTGGTGCATCTGCCCATGTCTTCGGCCATGGAAAGCCTGAATGTTTCCGCCACGGCCGCGATTGCATTGTTCCTGGCCTTTCAGGCCTTCACAACCAATTGACATGACGTGAATTCATAAATCCGCCGTTTCATCCCATGTGTAGGGGTCAAAGCCGTGGAGTTATTGATCATGTCAAAATTGAATCTTGCCCTTGGCGCCGCCCTGGCGCTTCCCCTCGTTCTGATCGGCCTGATCGGCGGAACAGGCGCCGTTGCCATGCCCCATATGTCCGATGTCAGCTGCCTGGCCCGCGATACCTTGAACGACTATCTCGATCGAGCCTACGGCGAAGGCCGTATCGCCCATGCCGAGTTGGAAAACGGCCACAAGGTCGAATTGTTCCTCTCGCGACGGGGCACCTGGACCCTGGTTGAACTGATGCCCGACGGCAAGGGCTGCGTGCATGCCTATGGCCAACGCATGAAGGTCGATACCAGCCTGCCGGCAGGGCACAACCCCTCTTAAGGGCAACTAGCACTAAACACGGCGACCCATGGATGATTTTGTTCCAGGGGATGTTTTGGATCTAGTCTATTTCACAAAATAAAATGTAAATAATTTTCTTTATTTTTTTTCTATGTGATTTATTGACATTCACGTCAAATGGCGTAAATATGATTACAGATTTCAGGGGCCACAGTGAAATCAAGTTGGTAAAGCCGACCTTGATGACGCGCTGCCGGACCCGAAAAACTCGGTTTGGTTCACCGTGACGAACCTGCGGAAATTTGATTGGGCAGCTTGCAACCGCGTCAACAATTGCTAAAGCGCCACGGGGAAATGCTCCGTGGGCCCTTTAATTGGCCTAATTAGGGAGCGGACCCGTGTCGAATATTCAAAATCAGAACATCACCTCAAATATGATCGTTCAGGCGATCACCGCTAATCGTTTGTCGGATGGCTATGTGGTCTATCTGACCGAGCGGAACAGCTGGTCGGAACAGATCGAAGACTGTCAGGCCATCGACGACCTTGCGGTCGCGGACGATCTGTTGCGGCGCGCCGAACGCCGGGCCGCCGACGATCTGGTGGTCGGCCCTTATCTGTTCAAAATTGACAACCAGGGCGGCCAGCCCGTCCCCCTTGGCCGGCGGGAAATACTGCGGACCACCGGGCCCAGTGTCGGCACCGACCTGGATCGGAGGTGAAACAATGTACCGGTATGATGAATTCGACCACGCCTTCGTTGCCGAGCGTGTGGAGCAGTTTCGCGGCCAAGTGGCCCGCCGTATCGCCGGCGAGTTGACCGAGGACGCGTTCAAGCCCCTGCGCCTGATGAACGGGCTGTACCTGCAATTGCACGCTTACATGCTGCGGGTGGCCATTCCTTACGGCACGTTGTCGGCCCGGCAGATGCGCAAGCTGGCTTATATCGCGCGGACCCATGATCGCGGTTACGGACATTTCACCACGCGCCAGAATATCCAGTTCAACTGGCCCAAACTGGACGATGTGCCAACCATTCTGGACGAATTGGCCGATGTCGAGATGCATGCCATTCAGACTTCCGGAAACTGCATCCGCAACACCACCGCCGATCCCCTGGCCGGCGTCGCCGCCGATGAGATCGACGATCCACGGGTCTATGCCGAGATCATCCGCCAATGGTCCACCCTGCACCCGGAATTCTCGTTCCTGCCGCGCAAGTTCAAAATCGCCGTTACCGGTTCGCCCAATGATCGGGCGGTGACCCGCGGCCACGACATCGGTCTGCGCATGCATCGCGATTTGCAGGGCCGGCCGGGATTCGAGGTCATGGTCGGCGGCGGCCAGGGGCGGACGCCAATCATGGCCAAGACCATCCGGAATTTCCTGCCCGTGGATCACCTATTGTCGTATCTGGAGGCCGTGCTGCGGGTCTATAACCAGCTGGGCCGCCGCGACAATATCTACAAGGCACGCATCAAAATCCTGGTGCAGAGCGAGGGCGCCGAAAAATTCGCCGAACTGGTCGAGGCGGAATGGCTGCAAATCCGCGACAATGCCGTCGATCTGCCAATGGAGGAGCGGGACCGCATCGCGGCCTATTTCGCACCGCCCCGCTATGACGACCTGCCCGACGTATGTCCTGCGTTGGATCTGGCGATCGCCGCCGATCGCCGTTTCGCGGCCTGGGTGGAAAGCAATGTAGTGGCCCACAAACAGCCCGGCTATGCCATCGCGACGATCTCGCTTAAGCCCCATGGCGGCATCCCCGGCGATGCCAGCGCCGATCAAATGGATGCGGTCGCCACCCTGTCGGAAAAATTCGGCTTTGGTGAATTGCGGGTCAGCTACAAACAGAATTTGATTCTGCCCGACGTGGCGAAAGCCGATCTTCTGGCCTTGTGGCGGGCCCTGGACGGCCTGGATCTGGGCACCGCGAATGCCGGGCGGATCAGCGACATCATCGCCTGCCCGGGCCTGGACTATTGCAATCTGGCCAATGCCCGCTCCATCCCCATCGCCCAGCGCATTTCCGAACGCTTCACGGATCTGCAACGGGAACGGGACATCGGCGACATCAGCCTGAATATATCCGGCTGCATCAATGCCTGCGCCCATCATCACGTGGCCAATATCGGCATTCTGGGCGTCAACAAGAACGGCACGGAATTCTATCAAGTTACCCTGGGCGGCGTGGCGACCGAGGACGCCGCCGTCGGCGCCATCATCGGACCCGCGTTCGATGAATGGCAGATCGCCGATGCGGTGGAGGACATCGTCGATGTCTATCTCCACCAACGCCAAACGGATGAAACCTTTATCGAAACCTATCAACGCATTGGACCCCAACCTTTTAAGGAGACGCTCTATGGCACTGATCAAGCACGGCAAGCTGGCTGACAACATCTGGCACGACACCGACGAATTCGCCGAACTTCAGGCCCTGGCGCCCCTGGGTCCGGTGATCGTTGACTTGGATATCTGGCGCCAACACCGCGACGAGATATTGGCCCAAATCGCCAGGATCGGGGGCCGGATCGGTCTGCGCCTGACACCGGGACAAACGCCGGACCTGGTTGCCGCCGATCTGGATCATTTCGAACTGATCGAGTTGCAGTTCGCCAAGTTCACCGATGGCCGGGCCTATTCCCAGGCGCGTTTACTGCGCGGACGCCATGGCTTCAAGAGCGAACTACGGGCCTCGGGCGACATCCTGCGGGATCAATTGACGTTCATGCTGCGCTGTGGCTTCGACAGTTTCCTGGTCGCCACCGACCACCAGGCCGAGGCCATACTGGAAGCGGTGGAGGAATTCGCCCATTGGTATCAACCGGCCCTGGACCAGGGCGCCACGATCCCCGCCCTGCGCCGGCGTATCCATGGCGCGGCCGGCGCGAGCACCGCCGACTGCGCCGCGGCCTGGGCCTATTAGCCTTTGATCGGTACGGCGGCATGTCGATACGGCAGGACATATTGCCCGTTACCGCGGTCGAGGACCGCAGTCTGGCCATGGCCTGGCGGGCCGGCTTCGGACAGCTGGATGGCCGGGAGCTGCTAGCGGCAATGATCTGGCGGGCCTTCCCCGGCCGTATCGCCCTGGTCTCTTCGTTCGGTGCCGAGGCGGCGGTGCTGTTGTCCATGCTGGCGGACATTGACCGCCATGTGCCGATCATTTTCCTCGATACCGGCAAGCACTTCCCCGAGACCCTGACGTACCGCGATGTATTGATCAAACGCTTCGGCTTTAGCGATGTGCGCAACATCGAGCCGGATGTAGAAAGCCTGCGGGCGGGTGATCCGTCGGGCGAACTATGGCGCCGTGATCCCGACCAATGTTGCCATCTGCGCAAGGTTCTGCCGCTGCGACGGGCCCTGGCGCCGTTCCAGGCCTGGATCACCGGGCGCAAACGGTTTCATGGCGCGGATCGGGCTGTCCTGCCCACCGTGGAATACGTCGGTGACCAGGTAAAAGTAAATCCGCTGGCCAACTGGACCCCGGATCAGGTAGAAACCGCCTTCCGCACGGCTGGGCTGCCGGCACACCCCTTAATCGCGGAGGGCTATCCCTCCATCGGCTGTGCCACATGTACCCGCCGGGCAGGGGGCGGTCCGGGTTCGCGGGATGGGCGCTGGGCCGGGTCGGACAAGAATGAATGCGGGATCCACCAACCAGGGGGACCCCGCATGTAGTGGGGATTTCGAAAAGGGGCCAGATCATGGACTATGCGGGCGACATTGATGTCACCGAAACCTGGGACCGCCTGGGTCGGGAACCGGATGCCGTACTGATTGATGTGCGCACGGTGCCGGAATGGAATTTCGTCGGGCTGCCGGATCTATCCGGCATAGGCAAGGAAACAATCTGCAGCGAATGGCAGTCCTTCCCCTCCATGGACCGCAATGCCGATTTCGAGGCGGCGGTGAACCAGGCCGGCGTCGCCAAGGACGCGGCCATCTTCCTGCTTTGCCGTTCGGGTGTGCGCAGCCGTAATGCCGCCATACTGCTGACGGAGCTGGGCTATCAAAATTGCTACAACGTGGCGGGCGGCTTCGAAGGCGACAAGGACGACGGCGGCCACCGGGGCAATGTGGGCGGCTGGAAATACGCCGGCCTGCCCTGGCGCCAGGGCTGAGCCTGAATTGAGGAGAACAAGATCATGAGCGATGACAGTAAAAAGAGCTGGCGGCCACGCACCCAAGCGGTGCGGGCCGGCCTCGACCGCTCGCCCCACGGCGAAACGTCGGAGGCGCTGTATCTCAACTCCGGTTTTGTCTATGACACGGCCGAGCAGGCCGAGGCGCGGTTTCTGGGCGATGACGAGGGCTTTATCTATTCCCGCTACGGCAATCCCACCGTTTCCATGTTCGAAGAGCGGCTGGCGCAACTGGACGGCTCGGAAGCCTGTTTCGCGACCGCGTCCGGGATGTCGGCGGTATTCGCGGCGCTGCTATGTCAGCTGCAAAAAGGCGATCATGTGGTCGCCTCCCGCGCCCTGTTCGGATCCTGCCACTATATTCTGACGCAGTTGCTGCCGCGCTACGGCATCGAAGTGGATCTGGTTGACGGCGCCGATCTGGCGCAGTGGCAAGCGGCCATTGGGGAGAGCACCACATGCGTGTTTTTCGAAACGCCGTCCAATCCCACCCTGGACCTGATCGACATTCAGGCGGTCGCGGATCTGGCCCACGGCGTTGGCGCCCGGGTGCTGGTGGACAATGTATTCTCCACGCCGATCCTGCAGCGGCCCGTGGATTTCGGTGCCGACGTGGTGGTCTATTCCGGCACCAAGCACATGGACGGCCAGGGCCGCATCCTGGGCGGCGCGGTGCTGGGCAGCCACGAATATATCGATGACGTGCTGATGAACTTCCTGCGCCACACCGGCCCGGCCATGAGCGCCTTTAACGCCTGGGTGCTGCTGAAGGGGCTGGAAACCATGGAGCTGCGCCTGGCCGAGCAATGCGCCAATGCCCAGACCCTGGCCGAGTTGTTGCAGGCCCATGACGCAGTCGAACGGGTGATCTATCCGGGCCTGGACAGCTATCCCCGGCGCGATCTGGTGGAAAAACAGATGTCGGCCGGCGGCTCGGTCATCACCTTTGACCTGAAGGGCGGCAAAGGGGAGGCCTTCAGCTTCCTCAACGGCCTGGACATCGTCGATATTTCCAACAATCTGGGCGATGCAAAAAGTCTGATCACCCACCCCGCCACCACAACTCATCGAGCCGTCGGCCCGGAAGAACGCGCCAAGGTCGGCATCGGCGACGGCATGGTCCGCCTGTCCGTCGGCCTGGAAGACCCCGCCGATCTGGAAGAAGACCTGACGGCGGCATTGAACGGCATCCGCTGACACGGTTGCCTCTCGGTCCCTCTTCTATCGATCCGGATGGATTCCGGCGGCGGCGGCGTCTACACTCGCGCCATGTCGGAAGGAACACAACGTAGACTGGCGGCCATCGTAGCCGCCGATGTTGTCGGATATTCGCGCCTGATGGGCGCGGACGAGGCCCGCACGCTTGCGGCGTTGCGGAGCCATCGGGGGGAATTGATCGACGGCAAGATCGCCGAACACGGCGGCCGCATCGTCAAGACCATGGGCGATGGCCTGCTCCTAGAATTCCCGTCTGTCGTGGATGCCACCCAATGCGTGATCGACGTTCAACAGGCCATGGGAAGGCGTAACGAGGCGGTCGAAGAAGACAAACGCATCGTCTTCCGTATCGGCGTTCACCTGGGCGATCTGGTGGTCGAAGGGGATGATATATTTGGTGACGGCATCAACATCGCGGCACGGCTTGAAGCTATTTGCGAAGCAGGTGGCGTCGCCATTTCCGGCACCGCGCACGAGAATATTGCCGGTCGCATTGAAGTCGGATTTGTCGATGCCGGTGATCAGCAGTTAAAGAACATTTCCCGTCCAGTTCGGGTCTGGCAATGGACGCCTACGACTTCCCCGGTTCCCACGACCGGAGAGGCATTGGCACTGCCTGATAAACCGGCAATCGCAGTACTGCCGTTCGACAACATGAGCGGCGCGGCGGAGAACGACTATCTGGGTGATGGCTTGACTGAAGAAATCATCACCGCGCTCGCTGATTGGCGGTTGTTCCCAGTGATCGCCCGAAACTCCACTTTTATCTATAAAGGCACCCCGGTGGATGTCAAAACCGTCGGCCAGGAACTTGGAGCGCGTTACGTCGTCGAAGGTAGTTTCAGGGTAGCTGGTCACCGCATCCGTGTGATAGCTCAATTGATCGACGCAAGCAGCGGCCACCACGTTTGGACCGATCGTTACGATCGTGAATTGGACGATATTTTCGATCTACAGGAGGAAGTCGCGCGGGCCATTGCCGGGGCCATCGAACCGGAGTTGATGCAGTTCGAACACCAGCGGATCGAGCGCAATTCGATCGAAGATCTATCCGCCTGGGAACAATATCTCGCTGGTCTGAATTGTTTGTATAATTCGACACGCGAAGACCTTGAAAAGGGTACGGCGATCTTCGAGGCGATGCGGCAAAGATATCCAGACTATTCAATGTCGCACACGGGCTGGTCGCTTATCGGTGGTTGGCGCATACAGTCCGGCTATTTGGCCGCCGAGACAGGTCGGCTTGAAGCACAATTGGAAGCCTCTCAACGAGGCGTCGAACTCGATCGTAACAACAGTGTCGCCTATCTTGCCTTGATGAATGTGCTATGGCGGCTTGGCCGTTACGAAGAAGCGATCAACGCAGGCAATCAAAGCATCTCTCTTAACCCAAGTAGCGCCATGGGGCGCTGGATGATGGGGGTGACCCTGGATTATACCGGCCATCATCATGAAGCTATTGAGCAATTGCTAATCGCCGAGAAGCTCAGTCCCCGCGATCCCGTGATCTGGCTGTTTCGCCTTTACCTGGCGCTTGCCCATTTTCAAATTAGGGAGCATGACAAAGCCATCAAATTCGCGCAGCAGGTATTGCGCGAGCGGCCAAGACAGCAGGGGGCGAAGTTGGTTCAGGCGGCGGCCTGTGCGTACTCTGGACGATTAGAGACGGCCAAAGAGGCCTTGTCGAACTACATGGCACAAGCTGGCTCTTTCAATTACGAGCGTGTGCGACAGGTTTTCGGGTTTTCCGATCCAGCAAAGGTAGAGTATTTCATGGAAGGCCTGCGCCAGGCCGGTTTGCGGGAAGAATGACAGCACCAACCCGCAAACTCGCCGCAATCCTGGCCGCCGACGTCGCCGGTTATTCCAAGCTTATGGGCGAGGACGAAGCCAGCACGCTCGGAGCATTGCGCGATCTTCGCCAAGGCCTGTCGCATATGGTCGTCGAGCATCGCGGCGAAGTCGTTAAAAGCATGGGCGACGGCTGGCTGGTCGAATTCGCCTCCGTGGTCGATGCGGTCAATTGCGCTCTTCAAGTCCAGGAAAATCTCGCCAACCACGAAATTATCAAACTTCGCATCGGCATCCATATCGGCGATATCGTGCATGAAGACGAAGACATATACGGCGACGGCGTGAACGTTGCCGCGCGATTGCAGGAAATTGCGGAGCCGGGCGGTGTTGCCTTGTCAGGGCGGGCGCGGGACTTTCTCGATAGTAAGCTTGCCAATGTATTTCGGGATGCCGGCGAAAAGCAGTTGAAGAATATTGCTGATGCGGTTCGTGTTTTCGTGTCGGGAGACGGCGAATTCGACCAAGAACCGAGCGTCGAAGCCGCATTGCCGCTGCCTGACAAACCTTCCATCGCCGTTCTGCCGTTCGACAATATGTCGGGCGACCCCGAACAAGAGTATTTCTCCGACGGCATGACCGAGGATATCATCACCGCCTTGTCCCGTCTGCGGTGGTTGTTCGTGATCGCACGGAACTCCACCTTCGCCTACAAGGGCAAGGCTATTGATATCAAGCAAGTTGGCCGTGAATTGGGCGTGCGGTACGTGTTGGAGGGCAGCGTACGGAAGTCCGGTAACCGGGTTCGTGTGACGGCACAGTTGATCGAAACCGCCAGCGGCAATCACCTTTGGGCGGAACGTTTTGACCGTGATCTCCAGGATATATTTGATCTGCAGGACGAGCTGACTGCTGCCATCAGTGCCAGCGTCGATGCTGAGCTCGCAGGCAGCGAGCGTCAAATTTCACGCCGAAAGAGCGCCGCGGACCTGGACGCTTGGGACCATTTCCAGCAGGGGAATTGGCACCTCTACAAATATTCCAAGGATGGTTTTTCCGAAGCAAAGCAGCATTATCAAGCCGCTGTTGCGCGTGCGCCGGAGTTTGCTGGACCGCACGCGGCGCTGGCCTATGTTGCTGCGGGGGAAGTGTTTTTTGGCTTCACCAAGGACCCGGCCGCGGCACTGGAAGAAGGCTTACAACATGGCGAAAAGGCCGTCGCACTTGATAATCGGGATGCTTATTCTCACTACGCCTTGGGGCGAATTTGCACGATACTTGGCGATCGGGGCCGCGCCGTTACCGCCCTAGAGAAAGCCATCGACCTAAACCCGAATTTCGCACAGGCGCATTATGGTCTTGGCTTCGCCCATCTATGGTTCGGCAGTGCGGAAGTTGCTTCCGATTTCTTTGCGGTTGCCATTCGCCTAAGTCCGAATGACCCGCAAATATGGACTTTTTTTCACCTTCGCGGCTTTGCAAGTTTTGTGCTTGGAAATTTCGAGGCAGCTATGTCGGACCTCCAATCGGCGAAGCATGCAAAAGGCGATGAAACGTCTGTTCATTTAGTTTCTGCCGCCAATTTCGGAATGATGGATAAGGTCGACGACGCACGCGCCGCACTTGGCGAACTTAGCAGATTGAAACGCGTTGCGAACATCAAGGACGTGAGAAAGCGGTTCTTGCAATTGTACGCTCCGTATGTTGATGCGTTAATTCTCGGCCTCCGCAAAGCCGGAATGCCGGAAGAATGAGCGCACCAACCCGCAAACTCGCCGCCATCCTGGCCGCCGATGTCGCCGGCTATTCCAAGCTTATGGGCGAGGACGAAACCGGCACTTTGGCAGCCCTAAGAGAACTGAGAAATGGCCTCTTCCAGCCGGCGGTCACTGAACATCGTGGCGAAGTCGTCAAAAGCATGGGCGACGGCTGGCTTGTGGAGTTCGCCTCTGTTGTCGATGCGGTGAATTGCGCCCTTCAGGTCCAAGAAATTCTCGCCAATCACCAGATCATCAAGCTTCGCATCGGCATCCATATCGGCGACATCGTCCACGAAGACGAAGACATCTACGGCGACGGCGTGAACATTTCCGCGCGGTTGCAGGAAATTGCGGAGCCTGGCGGAGTTGCCTTGTCAGGGCGGGCGCGGGACTTTCTCGATGGCAAACTTGCCAATGTTTTTCGGGATGTCGGTGAGAAACAGCTGAAGAATATTGCTGATGCGGTTCGTGTTTTCGTGTCGGGAGATGATGAACCCGATCAAACGCCGAGCGTCGAAGCCGCATTGCCGCTGCCCGACAAACCTTCCATCGCGGTGCTGCCGTTCGATAATATGTCGGGAGATCCGGAACAGGAATATTTCTCCGACGGCATGACGGAGGACATCATCACGGCACTCTCGCGCCTGCGCTGGCTGTTCGTAATCGCCCGCAATTCGAGTTTCACTTACAAGGGCCGTGCGGTCGATATCAAAGTGGTCGGGCACGAGATGGGCGTGCGTTACGTGCTGGAAGGCAGTGTCCGCAAATCCGGTCAGCGGGTTCGCGTCACCGCGCAGTTGATCGAAGCTGAGACCGGCAATCACATCTGGGCGGAGCGCTATGACCGCGAACTCGTCGATATTTTCGATTTGCAGGACGAACTGACGGAGGCCATTAGCAGCCAGGTCGATGCCGAACTCGCTGGTCGCGAGCGCGAGCAGGCGCATAAGAAGTCAACGACCAACCTGGACGCCTGGGAGCTATATCAGCGTGGCATGTGGCATTTCTATAAAAACTCCAAAGACGATATTGCGGAGGCCCGCCGCCTTTTCCAACTTGCGTCAGTGCAGGCACCCGATTTTGCGAACAGCTACGCCGGGCTTGCTGCCGTTGCGTTCAATGAGAGCGTTTTCGGCTACACCCAAGACAATACCGCAACGCTGGAACAAGGAATGCGGGACGCCGAAAAGGCGATATCGCTGGATAACCGGGATAGCATGAACCATGGCGTCCTTGGGATGATTTGCACGTTTTTGGGCGACCATGACCGCGCCATCCCGGCACTGGAAAAAGCAATCGAGCTGAATCCAAGTTACGCGCAATCCTATCATTCGCTTGGCTTGGCCCTGTACTGGTTCGGTCGGGCGGAAGAGGCGGTACCTCTTTTTGCCCGCGCAATTCGCCTGAGCCCTTACGATCCAATGCTGTGGACCTTTCACTTTATACGGGGCACCGTTAACTTCGTGCTCGATGAATATGACTTGGCCACTATCGATACGAAAACCGCAACACAAGTGAAAGGCGACGAATTCTGGCCTTATCTGACGTTGGCTTGCGCAATGTTCCGGTCAGGAAAAAATGATGAGGCCCGCACGGCTTATGAGCGCGCACGACAGTTGAATTCGGGATTATCCGCAGCCCATATCAAGGCGCTGATCGGAACCCTGCACCCACCGTACTTGGAGAAAATTTTGGCTGCCCTGCGGCAACTGGGGTTGCCCGAAGAATGACAACGCCAACTCGAAAACTCGCCGCCATCCTGGCCGCTGATGTCGCTGGCTACTCTAAGCTTATGGGCGAGGATGAAACCGGGACGCTCGCGGCATTACGGGAACTGCGCCAGGGCCTGTCGGATGCCGTGGTGGCCCGTGGCGGCGACCTCGTCAAATCCATGGGCGATGGCTGGTTGGTTGAATTTGCTTCCGTGGTCGATGCGGTCAACTGCGCCCTTCAAGTCCAGGAAAATCTCGTCAACCACGAAACTATCAAACTTCGTATCGGCATCCATATCGGCGACATCGTGCATGAAGACGAGGACATCTACGGCGATGGCGTGAACATTGCCGCGCGGTTGCAGGAAATCGCCGAGCCGGGCAGTGTTGCGTTGTCCGGGCGAGCGCGGGACTTTCTCGATGGCAAGCTTGCTGTTTTATTTCGGGATGTTGGTGATAAACAGCTGAAGAATATTGCCGAAGCCGTTCGGGTATTTGTCTCTGGAGATATTGAAACCGATCAAACGCCGAGCGTCGAAGCCGCATTGCCGCTGCCCGACAAACCTTCCATCGCGGTGCTGCCGTTCGATAATATGTCTGGCGATCCGGAACAGGAATATTTCTCCGACGGCATGACGGAGGACATTATCACGGCACTCTCGCGCCTGCGCTGGCTGTTCGTAATCGCCCGCAATTCGAGTTTCACTTACAAGGGCCGCGCGGTCGATATCAAAGTGGTCGGGCGCGAGATGGGCGTGCGTTACGTCCTGGAAGGCAGTGTCCGTAGATCTGGCCGGCGCGTCCGTGTCACCGCGCAGTTGATCGAGGCCGACACCGGCAATCATATTTGGGCGGAACGTTATGATCGGGAGCTTGCCGATATCTTCGATCTACAGGACGAATTGACGGAGGCCATCAGCGCCCGGGTCGATACCGAATTAGCCGGTAGCGAACGGCAACAGGCACACAATAAAACCACGACCGACTTGGACGCCTGGGAACTTTTTCAGCGCGGAATGTGGCACTATTATAAGAACACCAAAGATGAGTTGGCCGAGGCACGGCAGCTGTTTGACCTTGCGTTGGAGCGGGCACCGGAGTTCGCCAACGCCTATGCGGCGCTCTCCGCTGTCGCCTATGCCAATGCTATCCGTGGCTATTCGGTCGATAGAGCAGCAAATCTCGAACAGGGCTTGCGCAATGCCGAACGGGCGGTGGCGTTAGATGACCGGGAGTGGTTCTGCCATTATGCGCTCGGGCGAATTAGTATGTTAACAGGGGATAGTGACCGCTCCATTCGCGCAATGGAAAAATGCATCGATTTAAACCCAAGTTCGGCTCAGTCTTACCACGTACTTGGCTATGCGCTGTTCTGGTTCGGGCGGGCGGAAGAAGCGGTTCCCTATCTCACGCGCGCAATTCGTCTGAGCCCGAATGACCCACACATTTGGGCATTTTACCATATGCGAGCTACCGTCTATTCCCACACGGACCAATTCGTCTTGGCCGTCGACGATGTGAAAACCGCGATACAAGCGAAAGGCGATGAAATATGGCCTTACCTTGTCTTGGCATTCTCTTGCAGTTCGCTGGCTAGAATTGAAGAAGCCCATGCAGCCCTGGATCGCGCGCGAGAGATCAATTCAGAGCTGTCCGTTATCTTCTATCGGTCGGTGTGCGAGACCTTGCACCCACCGTACGCGGAGAAAATGTTGGATGCTCTGCGCAAACTGGGACTGCCGGAAGAATGAGCACCCCAACCCGCAAACGCGCCGCCATCCAGGCCGCTGGCGCCGGGCGACGTACCGATCCGGGTTTCCGCCGCACTATCGCGTTCGGCGATAGGTTTAGAGCAACCCGCAGTCAATTGGATTCAATTGACTGCGGATAAGTTTCTCTATCTTAAAGGTTTTAGCGCATGGCTGCGCGTTCAATTGAACGCGACATGCGCTAATGTCTGAGATGATCAGCGACACTGTACGGCGGCACCAACATCATCCAGCGGCCATCACTGGCCGTTAAATCCGTCTGCTGACGCGGATCAACGGGCGCGCAGCCGTGCGGCCGTTTGACGTCATAGATCACCAGATCGCCGGGATTGGCCAGATTGTCGACGGCATACAATTTGCCTTTAACGCGGGCGAAAAGACCGCCCTCTTTATAGTCGACGCCTTTTTTGCTGAGCAGCGTGATGATCTCGAACCGGCAGAACAGGCCCTGGCGTTCGTGAAAATTCGCCTCGCTGTGTTCGCTGAGAAAGCCACCGCCCTTGTGATAGTGCTGCACGGTGACGACGGTAAAAAAGCCCTGCTCAAGATCGATGCCGAACTCGGGATCGTTGCCGTATAGGGCATTTCGCAGATGCACAACGTCCAGGGCCGCCTTGTCGAAAAGCTCGGAATGGCGGTTCCAAAGGAAGAATTTGTGGCTGTGGAAGTCGCGCTCCCGCAGTTTGCGCTTCAGCCGCGTTTCACTGTTCAAGCCAGCGCTAAGCGTGGCCCGGACCCGGTCCCGCATGCGGAACTTCGGCTGTTCCCAGTTATGAATGTCGGGGCAGCCCTGATGCAGCTCAATTGAACCTTCGTTCGCCGGATGCTGTTGCGACAGGTGCGTTGAACCTTCCCTGATCGCGGCGACCGAGGCCGCATCGAGAAAGTTGCGGACCAGCACCAAGCCGCCTTGATCGGCGACCTGAACAATTTCCCGGCTCACCGATGCCATATCGTCGCGCAAGGCTTGGCCATCAAATTCCGTGACAAATTCTATCGGGATTACGTCCATCATTTTGTCCTCAATTCCCGTGGTGGAAAAACCGATTGTTTCGATCCTACGACACTGCCGCGGCGCGGCGATTGATCTGGGTCAAACGGGGTAGTAAAAGCGCACGGAAATGCCTTGCGAGGCGGCCGGCAAGTTACGGAACGATGATGATGCACGAAACGCTCGGTGCGATGTGATAACAGCTCTGAACGGATTTGCCTGATATGCGGGCCGTCCTGTGCCGCGAATATGGCCCGTATCATGATATCGGCGTTGTCGATGTGGCGCCGCCGACCGGCCCGCTGGCGCCGGGCGAAGTCCTGATCGATGTTGCCGCAGCCGGCGTCGGTTTCGCCAACGTCCTGGCCGTCGCCGGCAAACACCAGAATTCACCGCCCGTACCGTTTATTCCCGGCACCGAAGTGGCGGGCATCGTGCGGCAGGTCGCGGCTGACGTTGACCGTCTGCAAGCCGGCCAGCGCGTCGCCGCCTCCATGCCCCAGGGCGCCTTTGCCCAGCAGGCCGTCGCCCTGGCCGATAATATTTTCGACATTCCCGACAATCTGGATTTTCCCGCCGCCACCAATTTCCCCACCCTTTATGCCACCGCCTACGGCTGTCTGGTCTGGCAGGCCCATATGCAGCCGGGCGAGACCCTGCTGGTGCATGGCGCGGGGGGCGGCAGCGGCCTGGCGGCGGTGGATGTGGGCAAGGCCCTGGGCGCCACGGTTATCGCCACCGCCGGCGACGACGAAAAACTTGCCGCCGCCCGAAACGCCGGCGCCGATCACCTGATCAATTACCGCGATGAAGAATTTCGCCAAGGCGTGCTCGATCTGACCGACGGCCGCGGCGCCGATGTTATCTTCGATCCCGTGGGCGGCGAGGTGTTCGATCAATCCCTGCGCTGCATCGCGCCCGAGGGCCGCATTTTCCCGATTGGTTTCGCTGGCGGAACAATCCCGCAAATCCCGGCCAATATCCTGCTGGTCAAGAACATATCCGTGCATGGCGTCTATTGGGGCTACTACGGCGGCTGGGCCCGGCAACCGCGCACGGACGCCAATATCGCCCGCCTGCAAGACGCCATGGAACAGCTGTTCGAATGGCAGGCGGAGGGCAAACTGCACCCGCTGGTACACGGCACCTACGACCTGAGCGACGTCTCGGATGCCCTGGATGTCATCACCGAACGCCGCGCCATCGGCAAGGTCGTTCTGACCACGGGATCTTGAATCTTGCCTGAATTCATGGGAACGGCAACGACGGTGGCTTTGCAAAGGCGGCTACGGGAGAGACAGCTTGAATTCGCCCGCACGCCCCATCTGGTGAACGGCGGCCGCATCATGCATGTTCTTGAGCCGGAGGAGGCCGGCTGGGATCTTGTGAGGACCTTGGTAGCGGAAGACAAAATCGTGGGGTTTCCCGTGGTTATGGCAGAACCGACGATCGACCAAATCAATCAGCACCTTGGACCGAACTGGCAAATTTCGGTGTTTGAAGTATTTCTGGGCAAAGCGGACCGGGTTCTGGCCGCCTGCGACGCCGTGGTTGAGGCATATCCGCTGCCCGTGGGATGGCACCTATCCATGCATGATTATCCAAACGAACAACTCATCACCGAGGTTCAAACCTTGAACGCGGAAACCGGCGTCGGGCCCTACCCGGCCTATTATATGCGGTCGGAAGCCGTGCCCGTCCTGACGGCCTGTCTGCATGACGACGGCGGCAAGCTTGTGGCGACGGCATCCGTCGCCGACCGTTACCCGTCCGGCGGCCGGTTGAGCGGGCATGTATTCGCCGGCATGGTGTCAGTATCGGCCGACCGGCGGCGCATGGGACTGGGCAAGCTGATCAAAGCAAATGCGCTATTGGCAAGCCAAAAGTGTTTCGGCTGGCAATACGCGACCGAGCAGATCGAACCGGAAAACACCGCTTCGCGGGCGATGATCCTCGCCTGTGGCCTGGATCGTGCACAGGACCTAGCTTCCATTGTGGCGGATATTGACTGAAAGGTCATGCCCTGCCGCGCCAATCGCTTGCGGAGTCGCGTCAAGATGTGGAAATCTAGGCGGCAGGGTTCATGAGCAATGAATCAACGCGCGGCCTTTCCGTGCGTGATGTTGAAACCAGAAAAGGCAATGGCACCAGACAATGACAGATGAAAAAACCATCACAATGCCCGTCGAGGCTACGCACATCATGATGTTCCGCCGCTCAATCGGCGATTTTTCCGTCGATGATACCGGCTTGGAAGATGCCGCCGCGCCGCCCACATTCCCGCAATCCGTGGCCCAGTTCGACAAGGACTATTTCCTGCGCATCAAACCGGGCGAGGCCTGGTTCGGCTCCGGCAAAAACCCCAGCGGCGTCGAAGGCCAGGCCGCCTCCTCGGGCGGTCTGCACGCCGAGCAGCATTTCGAGTTCGAGCGGCCGATCCGCCCCGGCGATGTGTTGTCCGTGGTCACCAAGCCCGGCAAGACCTGGGAAAAGGAAAGCAAGCGCGCCGGAAAGCTGATGTTTTCCGAACGCATCACGGAATACCGGGATCAGAATGGCGAGCTGGTCTGCACCGCCCGCGGCGTCGGAGTGAAGACCGAACGTCCCGTGGACCAGGGTTGAGGAGAGCAGCCATGACAATCAAGGCAAGTGAAATAAAAGTCGGCGATACCTTCGAGGAAGTCCTGGTGGAGGATCTCAAACGCACCCAGCTGGTGATGTATTCCGGCACCTCCGGTGACTACAACCCCCTGCACACGGACGATGTCTATTGCCGCGAGGCGGCCGGCTATCCGGGCGTATTTGCCCACGGCATGCTGACCATGGGCATGACCGGCCGCGTGGTGACCAATCTGTTCGGGGCCGAGAACGTCAAGAAGTATGGCGTCCGTTTCACCAATCAGGTCTGGCCCGGCGATGACCTGAAGGGCGCCGCCGTGATCGAGGACATTCGCCAGGAAGGCGGCGAAACCCTGGTCGATCTGAAGATCACCACCACCAATCAAAATGGTGATGTGGTCGTGACCGGCAACGCCACCGGCCGCGTCGACGCTTAAGTCAAATGGTTCGCGATGCGGTCCCCATTGGGGGCCGCATCGTGCGTTTTGGCCGGCCTTCAGGCGCTTCCAAATAGAGGCGACGAGCGCGCCTCCACATTTCGTTTGATATTTTCCAGCGAGATCTGCGCTTCGTCGTCAATGCGCCGGACCATCTCGTCCGTCGGCAGCTTGGGCCGGGCCGGGTTGATCAGGGTCCGGGCATAGCGGCATTGCCCGTCGACCAGCTCCACATCGTAGCGCGCGATGATATCGCCGATGAAGACCGTGGAAGTCTTGGCAATCCAAAGGCGGCCTTCCTCGCGCTCGGTCACGACCCAGTCCAATTGCACCTCGCCGCTGCGGATATGCCATTTTTCATGGAAGGCCTCGCCCACCTGAAGTGGGTGATTGGGGCTGTCCATTTCATGGGAGGCGGCGATCCATTCGGGCCAGGAATTCGGGTTCGAAACATAATCGAGCACGTCCCTGGGCGGCGCATCGATCATGATGCTATGGCTTCTCTCGAATGTGACGCTTTCGGTCATGACCTCACTCCATTTTACATCGGTCGTATCATACGGCAGCCCTCGTATATGGCACCCGATTTCTGATAGACTGCGGCGATTGACATTGTTTCCAGTGCGGCGCGGGGGGCGCCGGACAAATTGGGGAAATCGCTTATGTATCTGGACGCCCGACTCTGGCGCTTCACCGCCGGCCTGCGCCATCGCCTGGTGGCGGCGGTTTCCATCGGGCTGCTATCAGCGGCGGTGGGCGTGTTGCGCCTGATCTTGCTGGGCTGGCTGTTGGGACTGGTCTTTGATGGCGCCGGGCTGGCGGAATTGTGGCCGCCGGTGATCCTGGTCGGCGGTACCATGCTGTTGCGGGCCGGATTGGAATACAGCCGCAACATGGTGGCCCATCACACCTCTGCCCGGGTACAGATGAGCCTGCGCCAGCACCTCTATGACCAGATCGTGCACCTGGGCCCGGCCTATTTCGGCCTGAAGCGGACCGGCGACGTGCTGGTTTCCCTGGTCGAGGGCGTGGAGCAGCTGGAGACTTATTTCGGCCAGTATATCCCGCAGCTTTTCGTCGCCGCCCTGACGCCGTTGATGATCTTTCTGTTCATGGTCTTCCTCGACGCCCCCGTAGCGGCCATCTTCCTGATCTTTGCCATGGCGGCCCTGTTGGCGCCGTCGCTGTTTCATTTCTGGGACCGCCTGGGCGCCAGGGCCCGGTCCAAGTCCTACGGCGCCTTCGCGGCGGAGTTCCTGGACAGCCTGCAGGGCCTGGGCACCCTGAAGTCATTTGGGCAAAGCCACGTGCGGGCGGAAAGCCTGGCGGAAAAGGCCCACGATCTGTTTCGCACCACCATGTGGGTGCTGGCGGCCAATGCCATGGGGCGGGGCATCGCGGACACGGGCATCGCGCTCGGCGCCGCCGCCTCATTGAGCCTGGGCGCCTGGCGGGTCAGCGAGGGGCAGATGGAATTGTGGGTCCTGCTGGTGATCCTGATGATGGGGGTGGAAGTCTTCCGCCCCCTGCGGGAGCTGCGCAATTTGCTGCACCAGGGCATGGTGGGCCAGTCGGCCGCCGAGGGCATTTTGAGTATCCTCGCGGCGGAAACATCGCTGCGCGACGACGGCAGCGAAACCCTTGATCTGGCGCAGGCCGCCGGCGTGACCTTCAGAGACGTGCATTTCGCCTATCCCGGCGCCCGGCTCGACGCCCACGACGGCCTGGATTTCGAGATCGCGGCGGGCGAGCGGATCGGCATTGTCGGACCGTCCGGGGCGGGCAAGACCACGATCCAGCGCTTGTTGCTGCGCCTCTATGACCCGGACGCCGGACAGATCCTGATCGCCGGGCAGGACATCCGGCAGCAATCATTGGCCAGCCTGCGCCGTCAGTTCGCCGTGGTGCAACAGGACACCTATTTGTTCTTTGGCACGGTGGAGGACAACATCCGCCTGGGCAAGCCGGAGGCCAGCCAGGGGGAGGTCGAGGCCGCCGCCAAGGCCGCCAATGCGGCTGAATTCATCGACCAACTGCCGCAAGGCTATGACACCATCGTTGGCGAACGGGGCCTGAAACTGTCGGGCGGGCAGCGCCAGCGCATCGCCATCGCCCGGGCCCTGCTGCGGGATGCGCCTATTCTGGTGCTGGACGAGGCGCTGTCATCGGTGGATGCGGAGAACGAGGCCGTCATCCAACAGGCCCTGGACCGCCTGATGGCCGGGCGCACCACATTGATTTTCGCCCATCGCCTGTCATCGGTCATCGACGCGGACCGCATCCTGGTCCTGGGCGAAGGGCGCATTGCCGAAACGGGGAGCCACGGCGAGCTGATGGCCCTGGGCGGCACCTATCATCGTTTGATGGCGGCTCAGGCGCGGGCTGTTGCGGGCGGCGCGCAAGAACTGGAAGCCCGCGACGCCCGGGAAGACCTGCCAATTGTCGAGGATCTGCCCATCGAGGCCGGCGATAGCAACGCCATCCTGCGGGCCCAGGGCATGGGCTGGGCCGGCGCCTTCCGCAACCTTCTCGGCCATGTGGCGCCCTGGAAAGGGCGGCTGTCCATGACCTTCATCTTCGGCGTCAGCCGGGTCGTGGCCTATACCGGCATCGGCCTGGTCGGCGCCCTGGCCGTGGCCGCCGTCAAGGCCGGGGAACCCTACGACCATCTGTTGTGGACCATGGCCGTCATGGCGCCCATGGCCGGCATATTGCATTGGCTGGAAAGCTGGATCGCCCATGACATGGCCTTTCGCCTGCTGGCGGAAATGCGCATCGCGCTGTTCGAGAAGCTGGACAAGCTGGCGCCCGCCTATCTGCTGGGCCGGCGCACGGGCGATCTGGTCTCGGTCGCCACCCAGGACGTGGAAACGGTCGAATTTTTCTTTGCCCACACCGTGGCGCCGGCCTTTGTCGCTGGTTTGGTGCCCCTGTTGGTCTTGCTGACATTGGGCTATTTCGGGCCACCCATGGCCCTGGCCCTGGCGCCGTTTCTGCTGGTGGTGGGCCTGAGCCCGTTTTTGATGCGCGGCAGGGTCGACCGCCTGGGCTCCGCCGCCCGGGAAGCGTTAGGTGAATTGAACGCCCATGCCGTCGACAGCATCCAGGGCCTGACCGAGGTCGTCGCCTTCCAGGCAGAGGAACGCCGGGGGCGAGGCTTCATGGAACTGGCGAAGCGGCAGATCCAGGTGCGCCTGCCGTTCTTTCGCGAATTGACCATCCAGACTGTTTCTCTGGAACTGGCCACCGGCCTGGGCGGGCTGGCCGTGGTCGCCGTGGGCGCCGGGCTGGTCAATGACGGCAGCCTGCCGGCCCAGCATCTGCCGCTGCTGACCCTGTTGGCCATGGCGGCTTTCCTGCCCATATCCGAAATCGCCAATATCGGCCGCCAGCTGGCCGATACCCTGGGCGCCACGCGGCGCCTCTACGCCGTGCACGAGGAGGAAATCCCGGTCCAGGACGGCCCCGGCGTCACGCCGGCGGGCAATACCGGCCTGGCCTTCAAGGGCGTCAACTTCAGCTATGCGGGCACCAAACGGCCAGCCTTGGATAATGTCAGCTTTGAGGTGCCGGTCGGCCAGACCCTGGCCCTGGTGGGCCCGTCGGGGGCGGGCAAGACCACCATCGCGCATCTGTTCATGCGCTTTTGGGACCCGGCCACGGGCGTGATCGAGCTGGACGGCCACGATCTGCGGGACTATCGCCTGGACGAGATGCGCCGGCGCATCGCCCTGGTGGCCCAGGACACCTATCTGTTCAACGACACTCTGGGCGCCAACATCCGTATTGCCCGCCCGGAAGCGAGCGAGGACGAACTGGCCCTGGCCATCCAGCGCGCTGCATTGGATGAATTCATCGCCGGCCTGCCAGAGGGCCTGGAAACCCCGGTGGGCGAGCGGGGCATGCGCCTGTCGGGCGGCCAGCGTCAGCGGGTCGCCATCGCGCGCGCCTTCCTGAAAGACGCGCCGGTGCTGATCCTGGACGAGGCCACCTCCCACCTGGACGCGGTGAACGAGCAACTGGTGCGCAGCGCCCTGGATGATCTGATGGCGGAGCGCACCACAATCGTCATCGCCCACCGCCTCTCCACAGTCCGCGATGCCGACCATATCGTGGTGTTGGAACAGGGCAGGGTCGTGGAACAGGGCGATCACGACGAACTGGCCGCCCTGGGCGGGCTGTACGCCCACCTGGTGGCGCGACAGGGTTCAGGGGAACGTTCCGACGCTGCTGAATGACATGGCGGAATAGTGACGATTTGATAGCGGCGGCAGTCTCGTTTAACGTGGCGGGCTGCAACGTCAAAAAGGAAACGCCGCCATGGTGCTCAGCGCCCAGCAAGTGGAACAGTTCAAACGGGACGGCCATGTCTCGCCTCTCGATATTCTGGACGGGGCGGAAGTTCGCGACCTGCGCCAGCGGCTGGAGGCGCGGGAAGCCCTGCAGGGCGGCAATCTGGAGCCGGGACAGCGGGCCAAATCGCATCTGATCTTCAAGTGGCTGGATGATCTGATCCGCGACCCGCGCATCCTGGATCCCATCGAGCAATTGATCGGCCCGGATATTCTATGCTGGAACACCATTTTCTGGATCAAGGATGTGGGCTCGGAAAGTTTCGTGGGCTGGCATCAGGACACCCGCTATTGGGGCCTGTCCAGCCCCGATGTGATCACCGCCTGGCTGGCCCTGTCGCCGGCCAGCATGGAAAGCGGCTGCATGCGCGTGCTGCCGGGCACCCACGTGGGCGAGGTGATGCCCCACGAAGACCTTTATGACGAGGCCAACATGCTGACCCGGGGGCAGGAAATCTCCGAAGGCGTGGACGAGGACGTGGCCGTGCATATGCCGCTGGAGCCGGGCCAGATGTCGTTTCACAATTACCGCCTGGCCCATGCCTCTGGCGCCAACCGCGCGCCCGACCGGCGGATCGGCATCTCCATGCATTTCATGCCCCCCGACACCCGGCAGATCGTCGGCGATTGGGACAGCGCCGCCCTGGTCCGGGGCACCGACAGTCACGGCAATTTTGCGCCGACGCCGGTGCCGGCGGAGGATTTCGACCCCGAAGCCATGGCCTTTCACGCCCGCGCCGCCAAGGCCCAGAGCGAGGTGCTGTACAAAGGCGCCGCCGTCAATACCCAGAAGCTGTAGAGCCCCGCAATGGCCAAATGGAATCTGCCCGGTGGCGCCCGGATCGCCCTGTCGATCGTGGTCAATGTCGAGGAAGGCTCGGAGATGAGCATCACCCAGGGTGACCGGGGGCCCGAGGTCGTCGATGAACTGGGCGTGGCCCTGCACAAGCCGGTTCGCAACTATGCCAACGAAAGCAATTATCTTTATGGCCTGAAGGCCGGCGCGCCCCGGATCATGAAGCTGCTGGATGAGCACAAGATCCGCGCGACTTTTACCGCCGCCGCCCAGGCCCTGGAAAAAGCCCCAGACCTGACCAAGGCCATCGTTGCCGGCGGGCACGAGGTTTGCAGCCACGGCTGGCGCTGGGTGCATCAGTTCCATATGGACGAGGAGCAGGAGCGGGAGTTTATCCGCAAGGCCGTAAGCTCCATTGAAAAGACCACCGGCACCCGGCCCACGGGCTGGCTGTCCCGCTATCTGCTGACCGACAACACCCGGCGTCTGTTGGTCGAAGAAGGCTTCACCTATCACATGGATGATTTTTCCGACGACCGGCCGTTCTGGGACACGGACTACGAAAAGCCCATCCTGATCCTGCCCTATGCCCTGGATTCCAACGATATGAAGATGTGGACGGCGCCGTCCCTGACGCCCGCCGATTGGCTGCAATACGCTGTCGATACCCTCGATTGGCTGTACTGGGAGGGCAAGGACGATCCGCAAATGATGTCCTTCGGTCTGCACCTGCGCATCATCGGGCGGCCCGGACGCATCGGCTATTTGGAGAAATTTCTGCAACACGTGACAACCATGCCCGATGTCTGGATCGCCACCCGCCAGGAGATCGCCGAGAACTGGATGGCCCAGAACCCGGCCCCGCAATGACGGAAGTCGAGCCGACAAGTCTGACCGATACGCCTTGGGACGAGATGGCCCGCGCCGCGCAACGGGCCGCGGATGCGCCCGGGCCGGAGGATGCGGTGCGCGAAATTGTCCATTGCGCCCTGCGCGTGACCGGCGATGGCGAGGCCCACGGGCGCCCCGGCGCCCTGAAACCGGGGGAGCGGCATTTTCATGTGGGCGGAATATTCATGGTCAGCCCCGATGCGGCATCACATTTCCTGATCGCCGAATGGGGCTTTCCGCCCGAACAGCACCGCCTGTACTATCCCCTGGATACCGGCCATCCGGGCTGGGTGTGGAAGAACGAGCAGGCGCTGATCCTGGAGAACACGGACGATCACGCTGATTTCAAACAAATTCTGAAATCCGCGCGCATGGGTTCGGCGATATACGCCCCGATGATCTGGCAGGGCGTTTTCATGGGCCATATGATCTGCGCCGCCCAGGCGCGCAATACGTATAAACCGGCCGATCTGGTTCGTTTACAAACCCTGGCCGCAATGGCCATGGGGCTGTACATGGCGAAGAGCGGCCCGGGTATGTTGGAAAATCTTTGGCGGGAGGCAACAAAATGAGAAAAGAACACAACGTAAAGGGCGGCAGCGGCGCCAACATCTGGGCCGGCGAGTGGGGCAACCCGGACGGCCCGGCGATCCTGCTGATCCACGGTTTCATGCAAAGCCACATGTCCTGGCAGGCGCAATATGAAAGCGAACTGGCGGATGAATTCCGCCTGGTCGCCATCGACAACCGGGGCCATGGGCGGTCGGACAAGCCCAGCGATCCCGCCGCCTATCAGGATGGCGTGAACTGGGCCGATGACGTCGCCGCCGTAATTAAGCAGCTGGAGCTGGATAAACCTGTGCTGGCGGGCTGGTCCTATGGCGGCTTGATCATGCTGGATTATTGCCAGCGCCACGGCTGCGGCGATATCGCCGGCATCAACTTTGTCGCCGCCGCCGTGCGCAAGATTTCCGATGACAAATTCGGCCCGCCCACCATTCCCGAGGCACGGCAGAACCTGCTATCGGAAGATCTGCCGGCGCGCATTTCAGGCACCCGGGCCTTTCTGCGGGCCTGCACCGCCAAGCCGGTGGACCAGGATACTTTCGAGACCTGGCTGGCCTTCAACATGGAGGTCCCGGCCCATGCCCGGTTGGCGATGTTCAACCGTGAACTGGATTTTGACGGCGTCATGGCGGAGCTTTCGGTGCCGTCGTTGCTGACCTATTGTTCGGACGACGCCCTGGTGGTGCCGGCGATGGGAGACTATGCCAAGGCCCATATAACGGACGCCGAGATGTCCATTTACGAGGGCATCGGCCATGCACCGTTTTTCGAGGACAGCGCCCGTTTCAATAGCGAACTGGCGGCCTTTGTCAGACGCTGCGGTTGACCCCGGCCTTCCGACATGCTGATTTGCTACAAATTTGAATAGGAAGGAACGTCCAGATGCATGTTGGCATGACCACATTTTTCCAAAACCTCAGCGGCAACCATACCGACCGCGAGGTTTATGAGCACGAATTGTCCATGGCCGACATGGCCGAACCCCTGGGGTTCGAGAGTATCTGGACGGCGGAGCATCATTTCGACGACTACACCATGTGCCCGAACCCCCTGCAGTTTCTGACCTACATGGCGGGCCGCACGGAGCGGGCCCTGCTGGGCACCATGGTCATGGTATTGCCCTGGCATGACCCGGTGCGCGTGGCCGAGGAAATCGCCGTGCTGGACCATATGTCGAATGGCCGCAGCATCCTTGGCGTCGGCCGGGGCCTGGGCCGCATCGAATTCGAAGGCTTCCGCGTCGCCATGGGGGAAAGCCGGGAACGCTTCGTGGAATATACCGAGGCGCTGATCCAGGGCCTGGAAACCGGCCATATCGAATATGACGGCAAGTTCTACAAGCAACCGAAGGTCGGCGTGCGGCCGTTCCCGTTCACATCCTTTAAAGGGCGTTTCTATGCCTCCGCCGTATCGCCCGAATCCTCACGCATCATGGCGCGCCTGGGCATCGGCATCATGATCATCGCCCAGAAGCCCTGGGACAAGACACTGGAAGAGCTGGAAAGCTACCGGGAAATCTATCGGGAAATGAACGACGGCGAGGAGGCCCCGCAGCCCCTGATGGTGGTCTTCAACTGCTGTCACGAGGACGAAAGCATCGCCAACGAGATGCACCTGAAATACACCCGCCGCTACAGCCGCTCAGCCCTGGATCATTACGAATTCCACAACGAGGGCCTGGCCGACATCAAGGGTTATGAGTATTACGGCGGCCTGTCCAAGAACATCAACAAGCACGGCATCGACAGCTTCGTGAACTTCCTGGCCGACCTGCAGGTCCGCGGAACCCCCGATCAGGTGTTCGAGCAGATGCGCGATTATCAGGAAATGACCAACGCCGCCGGCTTCATCAACGGCTTCAGCTTCGGCGGCATGCCCCACGAATTGGCCAAGACCTCCATGCGCACCTTCGCCGACAAGGTGATGCCGCGCCTGAAGGCTTTGGACGTGGGCCCGGCGCTGGGCGGCGGCCAGCCCCTGACCATCGCGGCGGAGTAAATCTAGCCGGCGGCTTCGTCGACACGATTGGCGAAACCGCCGATCAGGTCGGCCAGAACCGGCGACAGCAGGGCGGGGGTTTCGTGTCCCATGCCGGCGATGGCGTGAAAATCGGCGCCGGGAATATTGGCCGCCGTGTCCTCGCCGCCGGCGATATTCAACAACGGATCGTCCATGCCATGGATCACCTGGCTGGGCACGGTGATGGTCCGCAACAAGGGTGCTTTAGACAGGGTCGAAAAATTGGTACTACAAGCGATGGAGCAACCAGCCTCGACCATTCATCGTTAAGTCCGTAGCTAAAAACCTTGCTATACCAACGAATACCCGCCTGAAAAGCTCGGTCGATCGCTCTCCTGTTTTCTATAAGAAATATGGTAGGCTAGCACTGAAAAGAGAGGCATGCGGTGAGCCGATGAAGGCCCACCTGACATCAATAACAGGTAAAGGCAAAGACAAAACCTGGTG
>JABIRL010000021.1 GCA_018667855.1 Rhodospirillaceae bacterium | reverse complement strand
GATTACCGGGTGCCGGTGGCATCAGATCTGCCCATGATCGATACGGTGTTGATCGAAATCCCCAATCCGACGCACCCGTTCGGTGTTCGGGGCGTGGGCGAAGTGCCGATCATCCCGCCGCTGGCGGCGGTCAGTAATGCCGTCTCGGCGGCAACCGGCGTACGCTTCAACGCGTTGCCCCTGTCGCCACCCGCCATCGTGGCGGCGGTGGACGCCAAAAAGTAGCGTTCGGAACGGCAACGTACACATGGTCAAAATCGGTCTGTCCAGCGGCACTGCACAGCAGTACACCAATGGGCAGACCGAGGTCCATGTGGAGGCCAGAAACGTCCGCCAGATGGTCCAGGCGCTGGAAGACAAATATCCCGGCCTGGGCAAAGAAATCCAAACCACCATGTCTGTCGCCATCGACGGCACGATTTTGCCCGATCCGTTTTTGGAAGAGGTGACGGATACGAGCGAGATTTATGTGCTGCCGAAGATTGGTGGCGGCTGACAGGTCCAAGCGTAATTCAAACAAATCACAGGCGGCTCATCTTGAGCCGCCTTTTTTGTGCGGTGAGTGTTATTCAAATTGCCGTGGCTGTTGCCAGCAAGAGCCTCCGGAAACAGGCAAAACCAATGCCACCGCGCCCGGGTTCCCTTGACATATGCCCTAGCGTAGGATCCTCGTCCCATTTTGGAATAGAGTACAGGCCCATGCCCCAAGGTTTCATTGATCACATTGTCATTGCCCCGGCGGAATTTGACCGGGCCTTCAAGGTATTCCAGGCGGTTTGCGGTGGCGGGCATGTGGATCATCAGAGCGCGGATGGCAGCGCCTTATTGAGCCGATTTTACTTGGGCGAAAGCGTGGTGGAATTGGCCAAGCCCCTCAATGAACCCAGCCATGGCATCGGCGGCATCATTCACCAGCGCCTAAAATCCAAGGACCAGGGGATGCATTTGGCTTGCATTCAACCTTTTAATCTGGACGTGGCCATCGCCAGCCTGGAAGCCGATGGCGTTAAGCTGATACGCAACGACGGCCATGTCTATGTGCATCCGAATTTCGCCAATGGCGTACTGGTGCAATTGACACCGCGGCGGGAATTTGGGGAACGGCCCGAATCCGGCGATGCGAAATTCGATCATCTCGCCATTCTGGTCGCGGATTTGGAGGCAGCCTGCGCAGGTTGGGAGAAAATTACTGGCGGCACGGCCCATATTATGGGCGTTCACCCCGTATCGAATGGTGCGTTCAGAGCCGCCCGCATCGCCATGGGCGCGCAGATCGGCGAACAGATGCTGGAATTGATCAGCCCCGTTAAGGATTTCCCATCACAACTGGCACATCGTCTCGCCGATAGAGGCGAAGGCCTGGCGGCCGTCGCTCTGCCCGCCAACGATCTGGAAAAAACCGTGGCCCGCGTCAAAGCCATCGGCGCCCGCGTCCTGCACCAGCCCCCCCACCAAATCGTTCACCCCAAAGACGCCGCCGGACTGATGCTGCAACTGACCCCAAGAGTGAACCATTAATTTCGGTGACAGTTGTCTAACTATCTGAATCGCCATGAGAATCTTGGCTCGAGTTTAACAAAACCCCACTGCTACCGCTCCGCGCTTGGCCCAGGCGGTATCGGACCGGTCGGGGGGTAGGCGCCGTCGGCGTCGTGGTTTTCGGTGCCGGTCAGGGGTGGGTCGAAGACGGAGATGGCGTGGACATCCGTGAGGGCCTTGATGTGGTGGGGATCGTTGGGGCCGACCAGGTAGAGCGCGCCGGGGCCCAGGATATGCGCCTCGCCACTGGTCTTATGGGTAACCTCCAGGCTGCCGTCCAGAACCAGATTGCCCTCCCAGTGGTTCTTGTACCAAAGGTCGGCTTCGACGCCCTGCTTGACCTTCACGGAACTGAAGGAAAAACCCATCTGATCGGCGGCGTTCAGATAGCGCTGTGAAAGCACCTGGCCGCCACCGACGTTCACCTCCAGGCCTGCGTTGCGGACATCTTCCAGGGTCGTGACGGTCATGCGGCCCTGGCGCGGCGGCAGCTCGCCGCTGGGCGGATAGGCGCCGCTCTCGTCATGGGTCTCCTGCCCAATGATCGGCGGGCTGAAGACCGAGATCAGGCGCATGTCCGTGTCGACTTCGCGGATAATGCGATGCTGGTCCAGCGGGCCGACGCAATAGAGCACGCCCGGCTCCAACTGCCAGCGCTGGCCGGAGTTGCAGTCTTCCAGGGTGGCGCTGCCGGAGCGCACGTAATTGGCTTCCCAGTGGTTCTTGTACCACAGCGTCGTGGCGCCGGCCTTGCTGCCGCGCGCCTCGGAAATAGAAAAACTGAGCCCGTCCGCCTTGGTCAACAGACGCACCGCCGTCGCCTTGCCATGGCCGATGGATATCACCCGCCCTTCCGCCTCGATCTGCTCCATTGTTCGTATCAGCATGACGGCCCCTTTATCTCTCGCAAAACTCATTGTATGCGATTTTCCTGCAACAATCCTTGTTCCTTCCCTAGAACGGGATGATAGGCTGGCTGGCGGGACTATGCAGAAGGAGGGCCGTGTCATGTGGGAAGCGAAGCTGATCAAGGCGGACGACGTGGTCTTCGAGGACCGGGTCGGCGAGGGCCCGGTGACGTCCCGCTATGGGCGCATCGTCCGCCAGCCGTTGAGCGGCGGTCTCGGCTTTGGCGTTATCGAGTGTGACGACCTGGGTGAAGACTGGTTCCAGAACTACGACCAGATTTTATATATCCTCGAAGGTAATTTCCGCTGCGTCATCGACGGCGAGGTCCATGCGGGTGAGGCGGGGGACACCATTTTCATCCCCAAGGACACGCAACTGCGCTACGAGACCACCGGCAAGGCGAGGCTGCTCTATATCACCTATCCCGAGGGCAATATGCGCTGGCGTTCCCTCATCGGCAAAGATTAAGGGCCGGGCCATGACGGGTTCACAAAAAGGTTCGAACACCGGTTCAAATAAGGGTTCATTCTGGCGCGCACAGGTGATCAAGGCGGAGGAAGTGGTTTACGAAGACCGGGTCGGGCAGGACCCGGTGATGACGCGATTTGGGCGCATCGTCCGCCAGCCCATGAGCAACGGCCTCGGCATGGGCATCATTGAGTGCGAGGACATGTCGGCGGAATGGTTCCTGAACTACGACGAGATTTTTTACGTTCTCGAAGGCAATTTCCGCTGCGTCATCGACGGCAAGGTTTTCGAGGCCTTGGTGGGCGACACCATTTTCCTGCCCAAAAACACGCAACTACTCTACGAGACGAGTGGCAAGGCGCGGCTGATGTATATCGTCTATCCCGAAAGCAACGGCGGCTGGCGCAATCTCATTGGGCACGATTGAGGGGCACGATTGACGGGCACTGCCATACGTGGATGATCGGACATTGATGGTTCGATAATCAAGAAAAACAGGGGCGGCTCCGTGCTGGAGCCGCCCCTTTTTTTGTTGTCTGCGATCCGCCGTTTAATCGCGGCCGGTGGGCAAATCCCTGAACGCGCCTTCCTTGTCCAGGCGGACGTCCTGGGGCAGGCCGAGGACACGTTCGGCGATGATGTTACGCAGGATCTCGTCCGTGCCCCCCGCTATGCGGTAGCCCGGCGATGACAGGGCGCCGGTCTGGAACAGGCCGTCCATGGCGGCGATGTCGGGGTCGGTGATGACGCCGGCCATTTCCTGCATCTCCATCCCGAAGAACGAGATATCCTGATATTTGGTGGCGCTGACTACCTTGTTGATGGAGGATTCAGGCCCCGGCGTACCGCCCCGCGAAAGCGCGGTCATAGTGCGGAAATGGGCATTCTTCAGGCCCTGCTGGCGCACATACCAATCCGCCAGGCGGTCGCGCACCATGGCGTTGTCCAGGGCGGGGCCGTCTTCCAGCTCGGTCTCGCGGACCAGATCGAATATTTCCTCGAAATCCGGCGCCGGCGCGATGCCCACCGCGAAACGTTCGTTCATCAGGGTGGTCAGGGAGACTTTCCAGCCTTCGCCCACCGCGCCCAGACGCTGGCTGTCGGGAATACGCACGTCGGTGAAATAGACCTCGTTGAAGTTCGAGGCCCCCGATACCTGCTTGATGGGGCGGACTTCCACGCCCGGTGATTTCATGGACAGGAAAAAGAACGTCAGGCCCTTGTGTTTGGGCACATCGAAATCACTGCGCGTGACCAGGATGGCGTAGTCCGAGAACTGCGCACCCGAGGTCCAGATTTTTTGCCCGTTGATGATCCAATCAGCGTCATCGGCATCGCCGTCCCGCTCGGCCCGGGTCCGAAGACCGGCCAGATCGGAGCCACCGGCGGGTTCGGAGAACAACTGGCACCAAATTTCCTCGCCGCGCAGGGCCGGCTTGGCATAGCGTTGTTTTTGCTCCTCGGTGGCGTAGGCGAACATCGTCGGAATGCACATGCCAAGGCCAATTTCATAGACCCCGCGGGGGACCACGTAATTGCCTTCCTCCTGGCTGTAGATCACCTGCATGATGGGGGAAAGACCCTGGCCGTCGTATTCGGTGGGCATGGTCAGGCCGGCGAAACCGCCGTCGAATTTCTTCGCCTGCCAGGTCCGCGCCGCCGCCAGCGCTTCATCCTTGTTCCAGCCGGTGCCCGCGTTACGCTTGGCGCTGGCCTTGGCCTCGGCATTGTTGGCCAGAAAATCGCGGACCTTTACCCGGAACGCGGCTTCTTCTTGGGTGTCGTCAAAATCCATTTTTTTAACTCCTTACCAGGCCGCACTAGGCCGCGTTGCGCCGTTCGAGGGCGCGGATCAGGCGGTCTTTCCAGCGCCGCTGGCTGCCCAGAACCAGGGCCAGATGGCGGGCCCGGCGATAATAAAGGTGGCAATTGAACTCCCAGGTGAAGCCCATGCCGCCGTGGATCTGGATGTTCTCCTTGGAGGCGAAGTGATAGGCCTCGGTCGCCGAAACCCGCGCGGTGGCCGCCGCCACGGGCAGTTCGGCCGCATCCGTGGACAGCGCCCAGGCGCCGTAATAGCTGTTGGAGCGGGCCAGTTCGATCTGAATATACATATCCGCCAGACGATGCTTGATGGCCTGATAACCGGCGATGGGCCGGCCAAAGGCAAAGCGGCCCAGAGCATATTCCTTGGCCATATCCAGGGCTGTCTCGGCCCCGCCCACCTGTTCGAAGGCGATCAGCACGGCGGCCCGGTCCTGGATCCGTTCCAGCAGGGGCCAGCCTTCGTCACCCAGTTTTTCGGCCGGGGCGTCGGTGAACACCAATCTGGCCTGGGAGCGCGTTGGGTCCATGGTTTCCACCGTGGTCCGTTCCACGCCGGCGCCGTTCAGATCGACAATATATAAGCCCGCCGCGCCACCGTCCTTTGCCACCACGATCGCCCGGTTGGCGATGTCGCCGTCGGCAACGGGCAGTTTTTCGCCGGATAATTTGCCGTTCGAGACGCTGGCCGCGATATTGGCTTCCGTAGCGGGCCGGGGCCCCTCCGATAGGGCCAGGCACCAAATTGCCTCTCCCGTGGCGATATCGGGCAGGTAACCTTGTTTCTGTTCCTCGCTGCCCGCCACCATCAGCGCCTCGGCGCCGAGATAGATGGAGGAGGCGAAGGGCGTCGGCGCCAGGGCACGGCCTAGTTCTTCCGCCAGCACACATAGTTCCAGATGGCCCAGGCCGGAGCCGCCATAGGCCTCGGGGATCGCCGCGCCGAGCCAGCCCATTTCGCCGAATTGCCGCCACAGATCTTTGTCATAGGGTTGCTCGGTTTCCAGGGTCTCGCGCACCACTTCAGGCGGGGATTTATCCAGTAAAAAGCGCCGGGCCTGATCGCGCAGCATGCGCTGGTCGTCATTGAACTCAAAATTCATACCACTCGTCCGTCTCTGCCATTTTCATCTGCTTCCACCATCAAATCGGAGTGATCCTCGGGCGTCAAGCCGCATTGGCAATTTGACGATTTAAGGATGGTTAACCATAGGGAACTATAAGAATAATATGGAGCAGATTGACCCACGGGCGGAATTCGAGGGCGGCAACGGCGCCCTGGCCGAGGGGCGGGCCGGGGATGCGGTCGCCCACTACCGCCGTGCCCTCGGCGCGGCGCCCGACGTGGTCGAAATCCATCACAATCTAACGGCGGCCCTGGAGCAGTTGGACCGCCTGGAGGAGGCGGCGGACATCGCCCGTCTGGGATTGGAACGCCGCCCGGATTATGCCCCCCTGCATGTCGCCCTGGCCAATTTGTTGAGCCAAGGAGACGACACGGACGGCGCCCGTCGCCACTACGAACTGGCCTTGCAACAGGATTGCGAATTGGCCGCCGCCTGGTCCGGTCTGGGCGGTATTCTGATGCAAACCGGTTTTTATGATAAAGCTTCAGAAAAGTATCACAACGCACTGAAAATAAATAAAAAACATACTGTATCTATAAACAATTTGGCGATCTGCCAGCTCCATTTGGGCCGCCAGCACGAGGCCTTGGCGCTGTATCGGGATCTGGTCGCTCTGAACCCGGAAATAGGCAAGCTGCATGGCAATCTCGGCCAGGTCCTGCAGGGGTTGGGCCGCCATGATGAAGCCGTGCGGGCGTTTCGCCGGGCGCTGCAACTGGATCAAGCGGCCGAAAACGTGGCGCCGTTTCTTATGCAGTCGTTGATGTATCAATGCGCCTGGGATGATATGCCTGGGATCATGCAGCGGGTGCTGGATGAAACACGCCGCCGGTTGCGCGATGATCTGCCGATCACCGTACAGCCGTTCTCCCTGGTCGGTACGTCCGCGGATGCCGCCTTGCGCCTTTCGGCGGCGCGATCTTATACAAAGCATTGCGCCGGCAGGGATACCGCGCTGCGGGAGCGGCTGGGATTTAGCTATATGCCTGCGAGCCATGAACGGCTCCGCATCGGCTATATCTCACCGGATTTTCGTCAGCACAGTGTTGCCACGGCCTTCAAGGACCTGATAGCCCAACATGACCGTGACGGTTTCGACTGGTACGGCTATGTCGTTGGAGCCGGCGCCAGGGATCAGATGACCGACTATTTTCGAAGCCAATTCGATCATTTCACGGATTTAGATGGCATGGATCCGGAGGCCGCCGCCCGGCATATCCATGGCGATAATCTCGACGTGCTGGTGGACCTGTCCGGTTTCACCCGCCATTCGGCGTTGGATATTCTGCAATTACGTCCGTCGCCCGTACAGGCACATTATCTTGGTTATGGCGCCACCCTGGGCAGCGAATACGTACAATATCTGTTGATTGATACTGTTCACACACCACCCCATCTGGCGGCCCACTGCGCCGAGGCGCTGGTTTATTTGCCAGATAGCTTCATGGCCACATCGCGCCCGGATATTGCCCCGGCCCCGCCCACGCGGCAAAGCCAGGGCTTGCCGGAAACGGGCACGGTCTTCGCGAATTTCAATGCTCACTACAAGTTCGATCCCGAGACCTTCGGTCTTTGGCTGGATCTTTTGGCGGAACTGTCGGGCAGTGTGCTCTGGCTGCTGCAGGGCAGTGATGTGGCCATGGCCAATCTGCGCGACACCGCAACGGCCAGGGGCATCGATGCCCAACGCCTGGTTTTTGCCCCCCGTGCGCCCCATCCGGAACACCTGGCGCGCCAATCATTGGCCGATATCAGCCTGGACTGCCGCCATCACACGGGCGGCGTTTCCACCCTGGACGCGTTGTGGTCAGGCGTTCCCGTGATATCCATGGCCGGCGATAACCAATCCGCCCGCACCGGCGCCTCGATCCTGCATGCCGCGGGTCTGGCTGAACTGGCGGTTGATGATATGGACGCCTATCGGGCCAAGGCGTTGGAGTTGGCCCGGGATCCAGCGGCGCTGGCCGCCTTGAAAGCCCGCGTGCGGGGCAATCAGACCACGGCGCCCTTGTTTGACACCCCGCGTCTGGCCCGCCATCTGGAGGCAGCCTACAAAGAGATGGCCCGCTGCCACCGGACGGGAGAGGCGATTGGTTCCTTTGCGGCAACACAGGTCCTATGATGTCCCAAAATTAACTTTGGGAGATTTCGAGATGGATCTGACGAAACGCCTGGAACAACTTTATGCCAGCGCGGTGTATGACGTGATGAACGCTATGGGCCATGAAAACTGCGTTCTGCCCCATGGCATCAACGCCCTTGATCCCAACCACCGTCTGGCCGGCCAGATCGAGACCATCAACGGCGACTACAGCGAGGACAAGGACGCGGGCGAGACCCTGCTGGCCTGGGCCACGGTGCTGTCCAAGGCGCCGTCGGGCAAGGTGTTGATCTGCCAGCCCAATACCTACGAAGTGGCCCTGATGGGTGAACTATCGGCGGAGACCCTGAACTATCGCGGCGTGCGCGGCTATATCGTCGATGGCGGCTGCCGCGACGTGCCGTTTTTGTTGAAGAATGATTTTCCCGTGTTCTGCCGTTTCAACACGCCCAAGGACATCTGCAAGCGCTGGGTTGCCGAAAGCATGGGCGCCCCCATCGATATCGGCGGTGTCACCATTAACAGCGGCGATTATGTGCTGGCCGACATCGACGGCGTGGTGATCATTCCGCAGGATATGGCCGAGGCGGTAGTTGCGGAAACGGAGGCCGTCGCCTCGACCGAAACCGCCATGCGGGA
Organism: Rhodospirillaceae bacterium; assembly: GCA_018667855.1. Classification (GTDB taxonomy): domain Bacteria; phylum Pseudomonadota; class Alphaproteobacteria. The sequence continues at coordinate 24,451 of JABIRL010000021.1, read as the reverse complement.
TGCCATCCTGGGCGGCATGGACCCGGTCGATGCCTATAAGAAATTCGATACGTTTTGATCTTTTCCGTGCTGAGATAGCTAGACCGGACGGCTGGTCTCCATCACCAGAACCCGGTTCATCAGGCGCCTTTGGCCGTGATAGTCGTTGACGGCGTAGTGCATGGATTGGCGGTTGTCCCAGATCGCCAGCATGTCCTTCCGCCACTTGATGCGCAGGCAGAACTCCGGGCGGATGCAATGTTGGTAGAGGTATCCCAACAGCGGCGCGCTTTCCGCTTCAGTCATGTCGTCAAGGCGCAGGGTGAAGAACGGATTGACGTAAAGTGACTTTCGGCCATTTTCGGGATGGCTGCGCACCACGGGATGGCGCACCGGATCGCCATCTACCGCCAATTCCTCCGGCTCGATGAGTTTGTCACTGGTCTGATCTTTGATCTCGGCATAACTGTCCACATAATGGCTGGAAAACCCGTGCCAGGCCTGTCGGCCATCCAACAGGGATTTCATGCCGTCCGACAGCGCCTCGTACGCGGCGGCTGTGTTGCAGATTACGGTTTCGCCGCCGAATTCAGGGACCTCCACGGCGTAGAGCGCATTGAAGGCGCCGGGAAGTTCCAAATTGGAAAAATCGGAATGCCAGTCATTGCCGAAATTCAAGCTGTCTTCGGGCTCTTTCAGCAACTGGTGTATGGCCGGATGGCCGTCGAGTGATTTCAAATACGGATGCACTAATGTGGGGCCAAATCTGCCGACAAACTCCACCATCTGGCCCGGCGACCAGGGTTGATCGGGAAAACAGACGGCAACGTGTTCGGCTAACGCCTTCCGAATGGCGGCAAACGTCTCTTCATCGAGGTCCCGCGATAAATCCACATTGGTGATTTCGGCCCCGATAAGGCCGTTGATTTTGCGGATTTGTAGATCCTGTAACATGTGCGGATGCCGCCCTGAAACCTCAGGGACCATAGACCGATAGCCCATCCCAGTCGAACTCGACGCCATGGCCGGGGCGTTCGGGGGCGACGGCGTGGCCGGTGTCGTTCAGGATCATGGGATTGGCGATGAAGCGTTCCAGGCCAAAGCCATGCACTTCCAGATAAGATTTATTGGGCACGGCGGCCAGCAGATGGACATGGATATCATGGACGCCGTGGGAGGTGACGGGCAGGTTGTTGGCTTCCGCCAGGTGAGCCACTTTCATCCAGATGGTGATGCCGCCGCAGTTGGAAACATCCGGTTCGGGGAAATCAACGCCGCTGGCAGCGATCAGATTGCGGAATTCATAAAGCGTGTGAAGATTCTCTCCCGCCGCAATGGGTACGCCGCCCTCTCTGGCAATGCGGCCATGGCCCATGGGGTCATCGGGGATGGTGGGCTCCTCCAGCCAGACCAGACGGTATTCCTGCAGCGCCTGGGCGGCGCGAATGGCTTGATCCATGCGCCAGCGCATGTTGGCATCGACCATCAGGGGAAAATCTGCACCGAGGAAATCCCGCATGGCGGCGACCCGTTCCAAATCCTCGCTCAGGCTGTCGCGTCCGACCTTCATCTTGATGGCATGAAACCCCTTGTCCAGATTGCCTTGGGTCTGGGCCAGCAGCTTTTCTAGCGGAAAAAACAGATCAATACCGCCCGCGTAGGCAGTGACGTTCGCATCGTGACCGCCCAAAAGACGCCACAGAGGTTGTTCCGCGCGCTTGGCCTTCAGATCCCACAGGGCGATATCGATGGCGGAGATGGCGAAACTGGTGGGCCCGCCGCGCCCGGCATAATGCAGGTGCCACCACATTTTCTGCCACAGATCTTCGATCCGGCCGGCCTCCGCCCCGATCAGCAGGGGCTTCATATCGTGGATCAGGTTCAAGATAGCCGCTGCTCCCGCCCCGACGGTATAGGTGTAGCCCAGACCCTCGGCGCCGTCCTGATCCCGAATCCGCACGGTGACCAGCTCAAAATGGCTCATCTCGCCATGGGTCGAATCCGACAGGGTTTCGGGCAGGGGAATTGAATATCGGTCGGCTTGAACGGTGGCGATGGTCATGGGTGATCCTGACGTTCAGTTGGCCTGCAGGGCGATGGCGGAGATTTGCCGGCCATAATCGCTTTCGTCGCGATGGCACGAGCGGCGATAGCTGTAGAATAGTTCGTCGTCGGCATAGGTATCGAGGGCCAGATCATGGCTTGGACCCAGGCCAAGCAGTGCCAGCCGCGCCATGACGAAGCCGGCCAGATCAAACTGGTGATGATCCGCTTTGGTGGATGGGACGAAGAATTTTTCGTAGGAGCGGTCTTTACGCAGGAATTCAGCTTTGAACTCCGGTCCCACTTCATAGGTAGCCTGGGCAATGCAGGGCCCGACCACCGTGGCGATACGTTGCCGCGCGGCGCCCAGCTCTTCCATCGCCTGCGCCGTGGCTTCCAGCACGCCGCCCAACGCCCCGCGCCAGCCGGCATGCGCCGCGCCGATCACGCCCGCCTCTCTATCGGCGAACAGCACCGGCGTGCAATCGGCGGTCAGAATACCCAGGGCAAGGCCGGGCCGGGTGGTGACCATGGCGTCGCCGCGGGGGGCAGCACCCGGCAGCCAGGGCTGCTCGGCCACGATGACATCGGCGCTGTGGATTTGATGTACGGTAATCAGGGCCTCCGCCGGTATGGCCAGGCTCTCCGCCACGCGGGCGCGGTTCTGCCGTACCGCGTCAGTGCCATCATCGGAGCCATAGCCGCAGTTCAGACCCCCATGTATGCCCTGGGAGACGCCGCCCTGGCGGGTGAAGAAGCCATGGGTAACGCCAAGCGGGGGATGCGTGATCGGGGCGGGCGTCATCAATTATCCTCAAAACCAAGGGGGGCTTGGCCGCCGGGCGCGGCGACGGCCATGACCTTGAACAATTCGCCCATTTGATCCCGGCCCGTCAGCCGATGCAAGGCCGAGGCGATATCTTTCGCTTGAGACGGCGTTGCTGCGCCTTGCAGCATCTCCGCCCGCGTGGCGATGCCCAGCGCGTTCAGGAACTGCGCCTGGCTCACGGGGCCGAAAGTGTCGGCGCCGCAACCGCGGGCAGCATCGCCCAGAGCCTGAAAATCCACATGTGCCGTCAAATCGGCCTCGCCCGGCGCCGCCATGGGGTCGGCATAACCGTGGGCGCGCATGGCTTGCAGGGTGTCGCCCGCGGTGCTCCGCAGATGGCCATAATCGATGATCAAACCCGCGCCCCCGCCGGAAGAGATTTGCTGTGCCAGCTCGCCCATGGCCGCCGAACGCGCTGGTGATACCTCCGCAATAGCGCCCGTGGCGGCGTCTGCTGCTGGTTCTCCCGGCGTCACGACTGGATTGAGTACAAGGCAAAACTCTTCGCCGTTTACGGCCACCATGCGTTCGTGCCAGCCGTCCGCCGCTCGCTGGAATTGGCGAATGGGCAGGGCGTCAAAGAATTCGTTGGCGATCACCAACAGGGGCCCTGGGGGCAGCTCGGCGATGCGGTCGTGCCAGGTAACGCTATGATCCGCTAATGCATCACGTTGCGCGGCCCTGAGGACAGGGCTGGTTTCAACCATATGCACCTGCGCGGCCGCGACAAACCCCGGCATCGCGGCGGCGGCGCGCAGGGCATCGGCCATCAGGGTGCCGCGGCCGGGACCCAATTCGGCCAGGACAAAGCGCGGCGGCGCGCCCATGGTCTGCCAGCGTTCGGCGCACCACAGGCCGATCAACTCGCCGAACATCTGGCTGACTTCCGGGGCGGTGATGAAATCTCCCGAGCTGCCGAAGGGGTCGCGTGATGTGTAGTAGCCCCATTTCGGGTGGCCCAGGGCGGCGGCCATGTAATCGGCGATGGATAAAGGGCCCTGCAGCCGGATCTGTTCGGCCAGATAGCGCCCCAATTGGTTCATCGCCGGGCGCGCCAGATCAGATACAGCCCACCCAGCAACATCGGCAGGGACAACCACTGCCCCATGGTGGTGCCCAGGGTCAGCAGGCCCAGCTGGGCGTCGGGCTGGCGGACCAGTTCGACCAGGGCGCGGGCCAGGGCATAGCCGCACAGATAGACGCCGGTCAAAAGACCCGGCTTTTGTAGAGCGTCCCTGCGCCAGGCCAGCCAGGCCAGAACCAGAAACAACACCAGACCTTCAAGAACGGCCTCATAAAGTTGGCTGGGATGGCGGGGCAGGGGCCCCGCGTGGGGGAAAACGAATGCCCAGGGTAAATCCGAGGCCCGGCCATACAGCTCGCCATTGATGAAATTGGCGATGCGGCCGAAAAACAACCCCAACGGAACGGCGCAGGAAACCAGATCGCTAAGCCGCAGCAATTCAAGCCCGCGCCGCCGGGAAAACCAGATCATCGCCACCGTGACACCCAGCAAGCCGCCATGAAATGACATGCCGCCTTGCCAGACAGCGAGGGCCTGCATGGGATTGGCGCTGTAATAGGGCAGGTTATAAAACAGCACATAGCCTATGCGCCCGCCCAGGATGACGCCGACGATAGCCCAGACCAACAGGTCGTCGATCACTTCCGGGGTGGTCATATGGGCCCGTTTCGTGTTCAGACGCAGCATATAACGCCAGCCCAGCAACAGACCCGCGATATAGGCCAGGGCATACCAACGGATGGCGAAGGGACCCAGTTGCAACAGCACCGGGTCGATTTGCGGAAAGGTCAGTACCGCCAGCGGGGCGGCAAATGAAGTTGAAGCAATCATGGTTCCGATATAACCGGGGCGCGGGCATGGGGCAAGACGCCTTGCCAGCCGGCCCCGCCATGGCCATATTAAGGCGGTATACGAGAAGGATCGCACATGTCTGGAAACCGCAGCATCTTGGATGACGTATCCAAGCTGGCCACATCAGCCGCCGGCCTGGTTCAGGGCGCGGGTCGGGAAGCCGAGACCCTGTTGCGCCAGCGTCTGGAACGTCTGCTGGATCGTATGGATCTGATCACCCGGGAAGAATTCGATGTGGTCAAGGCCATGGCGGAGAAAGCCCGCACGGAAAACGAGGCTTTGAATAAGCGCGTGGCGGCTTTGGAAAAGGTGATTCAGGCCGGCAATGCCAAACGAACACCCCGCGCCGCCGCGGCCAGCAAGACGAAGGTGGCGGCCAAAGCCAAGGTCAATCCTGCGGCCAAAGCAAAGTAATCCCCTAAAACAGCCAAAAAATAGAGATTTCGCCGCGCTGGGCCTGCCCTGCCGACGGGTCGTCCAGAGTCTCCTTGCACCGAATAGGCCCTTCTGCAAGATTACCCTTCATGGTGTATTGACGTCTCGACACCACAAGATGTGGGGCTTCAGAGTTATGAGCATGGTTGCGGATGATCTCGTTTCGACAGCGGATAATCCTCTCGATCTGGTCGAAGATATCGTTGCTGCCAATCAGTGGCCGTTCGAACGTAACTGCGACGAGGAATTGTCGGTCACCGTGGCCGGTACCTGGTGTGACTACCACCTTGGCTTTTCCTTCAACTCCGCCCAGGGCGGCCTGCAGCTGGCCTCCGCCTACGATATGCGCGTGCCGGATAAGCGTCAGGAAGATGTTCACGGTCTGCTCGCCATGGTCAACGAACGCATGTGGCTGGGCCATTTCGACCTGTGGATCGAGGACGGCGTGCCCATGTTCCGTCACGCGGTCCTGACCCGCGGCGGGGCTGGACTGCACGCCAGTCAGATGGAAGAGCTGATCGAAATTGCCATAACTGAATGCGAACGCTTCTATCCCGCCTTCCAATTTGTTATATGGGGCGGGAAGTCTCCGGCGGAGGCCATTGCCGCTGCCATGTTGGAGACCATGGGAGAGGCCTAAGTTATGTCTGAAATGACCGGTGTGACCGGACCCATACTATTGGTGGGCTGCGGCAAGATGGGTGGCGCCCTGCTGGGCGGCTGGCTGGATCAGGGGATCGTCGCCGACCAGGTCTTGGTGGTGGAACCCGCCCTTGATGCCGACCGCAGCGCCGTGCCGTCTGGCGTGACCGTATTGGCCGAGGCCGCCGGTATACCGGCGGATTTTGCACCGGCGGTGGTGATTTTCGCAGTCAAGCCCCAGGTTATGGGCGATGTGGTGCCGCCGTATGGCCGCTTCGCGGCGGGCGGCGCGGTGTTTCTGTCTATTGCCGCCGGTACGCCGATCCGATTTTTTGAAGATAATCTGGGCAGCGCGGCGGCGGTGGTCAGGGTCATGCCGAACACGCCGGCGGCGGTGCGCAGGGGCATGTCGGTCCTCTGCGCCAACGGCAATGCGGACGTGGCCCAGAAAGAGCTGTGCGCCGGTCTGATGGCGGCGGTGGGTGATACGGCCTGGCTGGCGGATGAAGCTCTAATGGACGCGGTAACGGCGGTAAGCGGTAGCGGGCCGGCCTATGTCTTTCATCTGATTGAGTGCCTGGCGCAGGCGGCCGTCGATGTGGGGTTGGAACCGGATCTGGCTGCGCGTCTGGCCCTACAGACGGTTTCCGGATCCGGCGAACTGGCCCGTCAATCCGATGACGCGGCGGCGCAGTTGCGTATCAATGTCACCTCGCCCGGCGGTACCACGCAAGCGGCTCTGGAAGTTCTGATGGGCGATGGCGGCCTACAGCCACTGATGACCGCGGCGGTCCGGGCGGCGGAAAAGCGTGGCCGGGAATTAGGCGCCTAGGAAAGAAAGTTTAGATCAATTTCAGACCTCAGCCCCATAGATCACATAAAGAACGAGGGCCTCCGCAAGCTTCTGGTTTATTGGCTGGACCTGCGTAACGGCGCATCCGTGCCGAAGCGTTCGCAGCTTGATCCCATTGCAATACCATGGGCGCTGGCCGAAATCTGGTTGATGCAGCTGGACCATGATGTGGGCCGGTTTCGGTTTCGGCTGGCGGGAGAATCCGTGCAGACCATTTTCGAGCAGAATTTGTCCGGCAAGACCCATCAGGACCTATTGGATGAAGAGGTCGCCGGTATCGTGGAGGGCAAATTGACGAGGGTCTGTTCGGAACCGGCGATTTGTCACGAGGTCGGTCCCATCTACACGAACACGAACCGTCCGGGAGATGGTGAGCGTCTGATCATGCCTTTGGCAACGGATGATGGCCGAAATGAATTTATTCTCGGTTGCACGTTTTATGACTGGTTTGGCTATGTGGAACCAGCCGGCGGTCCATCCGTCGGCTATACAACGACCTTTTATCCCATTTCTTAGTCTTCGATGGCATCTATGGACAGTCCGCCGGGCCCCTGCTACATAGCGGCAATGATGACAATTATGCGCCATAGCCCCCGGACGGGCGGCATACTGCGAATTACCGGCCCGGCCCCGAGTTAGGGCCGGGAGCTGGTTCGACCGCCTAGCTGGCAACGTGCTTACCGTGAGCCCCGATAGGCGTATCATCTATATTCTTTTCTTTTAGCTTCGGGGACCTCATCCCCAATGGCGGATAAAATGACCACCGACTACAAAGCCACCCTGTTCCTGCCGCGGACCGATTTCCCCATGCGCGGCGGATTGCCGAAAATGGAACCCAAGCTGCTTGAACATTGGGATAAGATTGATCTGTTCGAGCGCCAACGGGCTGATGCCAAGGGGCGCGAAAAATTCATCCTGCATGACGGCCCGCCCTACGCCAACGGCAACATCCATATCGGCCATGCCTTGAACAAGATCCTCAAGGATATCATCAACCGCAGCCAGCAGATGCAGGGCAAGGACGCCAATTATGTGCCCGGCTGGGATTGCCACGGCCTGCCCATCGAATGGCAGATAGAGGAACGCTACCGCAAGGCGGGCAAGGACAAGGATGATGTCCCCATTGACGAGTTCCGCAAGGAATGCCGCGCCTCCGCCGATAAATGGATCGCTGTCCAGACCGAGGAATTCAAGCGCCTGGGCGTAATTGGCGATTGGAAAAATCCATACACCACCATGGCCTACGGGGCGGAGGCGCAGATCGTTGCCGAATGCCTGAAATTCCTCATGAACGGGGCCCTATACCGCGGCTCGAAACCGGTCATGTGGTCGGTGGTGGAAAAGACCGCCCTGGCCGAGGCGGAGGTCGAATATCACGACCATACCTCAACCACAATTCATGTCCGCTTTCCCGTGGTGAGCAGTGACGATGCGCGCTTGAGTGATGCTTCGGTGATGATCTGGACCACCACGCCCTGGACCATGCCGGGCAACCGGGCGATCTGCTATGGCCCAAAACTGGCTTATCGGCTGATCGAGGTGGGCGAGGTTGCCGAGGGTTCCCTGGCGCGGCCCGGCGAAAAGCTGGTGGTGGCCGACAGTCTGATCGAGGAAATTTGCGGTGAAGCCGGGATAACATCCCACACCGTGCTTGGCGATGTCGGTCACGAGGTGTTGGCGGATGTGGTCTGTGCCCACCCCTGGCGGGGTCAGGGCTATGATTTCGATGTACGTCTGTTTCCCGGTGATCATGTGACCGACGATACGGGTACCGGGTTTGTCCACACCGCGCCCGGACATGGCGCCGAGGATTTCGAGGTTGGCATGGCCCATGGCCTGGAAGTGCCCCAGACCGTGGACGGCGATGGCCTGTTCTTTGAACATGTACCCATGTTCGCCGGGCAACATGTCTTTAAGGCGGATGCATCGGTGGTCGAGGAACTGACCGCCGTTGATGCCCTGTTGTGCCATGGCGAGCTGGTGCACAGCTATCCCCATTCCTGGCGCTCCAAGGCGCCGCTGATTTTCCGCAATACGCCGCAATGGTTCATCTCCATGACCACGACCGGTCTGCGGGAGACGGCGTTGACGGGCATCGATAATGTGCGCTGGGTGCCCCATTCGGGCCGCAACCGTATTCATGCCATGATCGCCGACCGGCCCGATTGGGTGCTGTCCCGGCAGCGCGCCTGGGGCGTGCCGATCACCTTGTTCGTGGACAAGCGGACGGGGGAGCCATTGCGGGACGAGGCCGTGAACGAACGTATCATCGCCGCCGTCAAACAGGATGGCGCGGACGCCTGGTTCAACGCCGAACCGGGTGATCTTCTGGGCCCGGATTATGACGCGACCAACTACGAAAAAATCGACGATATTCTCGACGTCTGGTTCGATTCCGGCTCGACCCATTCCTACGTGTTGGAGCAACGGCCCGAACTGCAATGGCCGGCATCATTGTATCTGGAAGGTTCGGACCAGCATCGCGGCTGGTTTCATTCCTCATTGCTGGAAGCCTGTGGGACCCGTGGCCGCCCGCCCTATGACGCGGTGCTGACCCATGGTTTCACCCAGGATGACAAGGGGCGGAAGATGTCCAAGTCTCTGGGCAATGTCACCGCGCCGCAAAAGATCTGCGATCAATTCGGGGCCGATATCCTGCGCCTGTGGGTGGTCAGTTCCGACTATGCGGTGGACCAGCGCATCGGCAACGAGATCATCAAGGCGCAAGTGGATGCCTATCGCCGCCTGCGCAATACGCTGCGTTTCCTGTTGGGCAATCTGGACGGTTTCGATGAAGCGGAGCGGCTGCCCCTCGCGGAAATGCCGGAGTTGGAGCTGTGGGTGCTGCACCGTCTCTCGGAACTGGATGAATTGACCCGAAAATCCTGCGCTGATTTTGATTTCCACCGACTATACGTGGCCCTGGGTAATTTCTGTACCAACGACCTTTCGGCCTTCTACCTGGATATTCGCAAGGATGCCCTGTACTGCGATGACGCCGCCTCGATCCGCCGCCGCGCCGCCCGCACTGTCCTGGATCAGGTGTTTTCCTGCCTGACGGCCTGGTTGGCGCCAATTCTCTGCTTTACGGCCGAGGAAGCATGGCAGGCCCGGTTCCCTGACGATGACAGCGTGCATTTGCGGCAATTCCCGGAGATTCCCGATGATTGGCACAACAGGGAGGTTGCCGACCGCTGGGCCAAGGTGCGGACCCTGCGCCGGGTGGTAACCGGCGCCCTGGAGGTGGAGCGCAAGGAAAAGCGTATTGGTGCCTCTCTGCAGGGCCATCCAACGGTTTATGCGCCGGGCGAATACCTGGCGGCCCTGGACGGTCTGGATGCGGCGGAAATTTGCATCACCTCCGGCATTTCCCTGGTCGAGGGCGCCGTTCCCGCCGGCGCCTTCACGGTTGAGGATGTCGCCGATATCGGTGTTGTCGTGGAGCTGGCGAAGGGTGGCAAATGCGCCCGATGCTGGCAGATCCTGCCCGACGTGACCCCGGACGTGACCCCGGACGTGACGGCGGACGAAGCTGGCGAGGCCGACGAGGATGGTGGTGTCTGTCAACGTTGCGCCACGGCTGTGGCTGCCCATCAGGCCGCCTAGAGCCGGCGCCATGGCGCCGACCCGCCGGAAACCTGTTTGGGCCGGGTTCACCCTGGCCGGGGTTGTCGTTGCCCTGGATCAGGTCAGCAAGGCTTGGCTGCTGGCTTGGCTGGAGGAACAGGGTGCTTGGCAGCAAGTGACAGGTTTCTTCAATCTAGTCATGGTTTGGAACCGGGGCATCAGTTTTGGCATGTTCCAGTCCGGCGAAACCGGCCGTTGGCTGCTGGTGCTGTTTTCCACTCTGGTCTGCCTCGGTATGGCCATCTGGCTATGGCGGCAGAACAAGTTTTGGCCCGGCCTTGCCTTGGGTGCCGTGATCGGTGGGGCGTTGGGAAACATCATCGACCGGATCTGGCGCGGCGCCGTCGCTGATTTTTTTGATTTTCATATGTTTGGCTATCATTGGCCGGCCTTTAATGTGGCTGATAGTGCCATTACTATTGGCGTTGCCATGCTATTGTACGATAGTTTTCGACCCAGTAAGGGTACGGGCGATCCAGACAGTTCCGATCATCGTTCGGGGGACGTATAAGTTGATGATACAGTTTGATTTCAGGTTGGCGGTCGCGGCGGCTGTGGTGCTGGGTCTGTCGGCCTGCGATACCTTCAAGGAACAGGTCGGTATGACCAAAAAGGCGCCGGACGAATTTACCGTGATTACCAAGGCACCCCTGGTCATGCCGCCGGATTTCTCGTTGCGGCCTCCACGTCCGGGCGCCAAGGGACCGCTGGAAGTGCAACCGCGGGAGCAGGCCCGAACAGCTCTGCTATCGGCGGGCAAGGCTGGTCAGGCAAACGATGACGGACAGGCGCGGACAGGCCAAAATGCCCCGTCCGGTACGGTCGGCGGAAATCCGTCAAAAAGGGCGGCGGGGGGCGAATTGCAGCTACTGCAGAAAGCCGGCGCCGCCAGCGCCGATCCAAATATCCGGCAAATCGTTAATCGTGAGACTTCCGTACTGGCGCAAAAGGATTCATCCTTCACCGATCGTCTGATTTTCTGGCAGCAGAAACAACCCTTCGGCTCAACGGTGGATGCGGGCAAGGAAGCGAAGCGCCTGCGCGAGGCCGCGGCGGCCGGGAAATCTCCCGATAAGGGTCAAACACCTATTATAAAACGACGCAAGCGCGGTTGGTTGGAAGATATCTTCTAGTTTGGAGTTCCATTGCCGTATTCAAGCGGTCCTCACGATAGCTTGAGAGTGTTCGGCAATTGAAACCTTATGTTGCCGGGGTCAGTGGTCATATCTGGACTGACGTTTTGGGGAGGTCATGTTAGGCTCATGTCACGCAGTCATCTTGCTTATGCCGCATTCGCACTTGCCGCCATCGGATTTTCACAGGCCGCGCTCGGGGCGTTGTTTCATCCGAAAACCCATATCCTGGGCAACGGTATGGAAGTGGTGGTAATCGAGGATCACCGGGCTCCGGTGGTCTCGCACATGGTTTGGTACAAGGTGGGTTCGGCCGACGAGCCGCGGGGCAAGTCCGGCATCGCCCACTTATTGGAGCATCTGTTGTTCAAGGGCACGGCGAAGGTGCCGTCGGGTCAGTTTTCCAAGATCGTTGCCCGCAACGGCGGCCGTGACAATGCTTTCACCTCCTACGATTATACCGGTTACTTCCAGAACGTGGCGAAAGACAAGCTGGATCTGGTCATGGGGATGGAAGCCGACCGCATGATCAATCTTGAACTCGACGAAGCCGATGTGTTGACCGAGCGGGCGGTGGTGTTGGAGGAGCGGCGATCCCGCACCGACAATAATCCCTCCGCCCAGTTGCGTGAGGCGATGAACGCGGCGCAATACATGGCCCATCCCTATGGCATTCCAGTGATCGGCTGGAAGCACGAGGTAGAAAAGCTGAACCTGAAGGATGCGTTGGCCTTTTATCGCCGCTATTACGCCCCCAACAATGCCATTCTTGTGGTGGCGGGGGATGTCGAGGCCGATGCCGTATTCAAATTGGCGGAGAAACATTTTGGACCTCTGGCCCGCGCCGATACGCCAAAGCGGCAGCGCCCACAGGAGCCGCCGCAACGAGCGGAAAGGCGTGTCATCTTCAAGGATGGGCGGGTTAGTCAGGCCGATTGGCGGCGGGGTTATCTTGCCCCCACCCGAACCTCCGGCGATAGCCGGCACGCGATACCTTTGAGTTTGTTTTCCGATCTGTTGGGCGGCGGCACCACGTCGTTGCTGTACCGGACACTGGTCATGGATCGAAAGCTGGCGGCCAATGCCGGTGCCTATTATTCCTCCACGGGGCTGGATCTGGGCCGTTTTGTCCTTTACGCGACACCATCACCCGGGGTTGATCTTGAAACCCTGGAGGTCGCCATGGACGAGGCTTTGGCGGCGGCCTTGAAAGACGGCTTCGCCACCGTCGATTTGGAGCGCTCCCGCACCGGTTTGTTGGCGGCGGCGGTTTATGCGCGGGATAACCTTTTCACCTCGCCGCGGATATTTGGCGACGCCTTGACCTCCGGCCTGACCGTTGCACAGGTGGAAGAGTGGCCCGATGAAGTGCGGAAAGTGACCATGGAACAGGTCATGGCCGCCGGGCGCGCCGTTTTGGTGCGCCGGCATTCGGTTACGGGGCTGTTGCTGCCCCAAACGGAGGCGGGCAAATGATGCGGCTCTATCCACGGTTCGTTGCTCTCGCCTTTGCTCTTTTGCTCCCACTTTCCGCCAGCGCCACGGAAATCCAGGCCGTTCGAAGCCCCGACGGCATCACGGCCTGGCTGGTGCGGGAGCCGACCATTCCATTGTTGAGCCTCAGTTTTTCGTTCGTGGGTGGCGGCCCGCTCGATCATCCCTCGCCAAAGGGCACGGGTAATATGGTTTCCGGCCTGTTGGACGAGGGGGCCGGGCCCTACGGTTCCCTGGCCTTTCAAACAAAGTTGGAGGAACTGGCCGTCCGCATCAGTTTTGATGTTGATCGGGACAGCTTTTCGGGCAGCATGCGGACCCTGACGACGAACCGTGATGCAGCATTTGAATTGTTGCGCCTGGCCTTGAACGAGCCTCATTTCGAGGCGGAGGCGGTGGAGCGCATTCGCCGGCAGATCATCACCGGCCTTATGGAGGACAAGGAAAACCCCGGCGCCATTGGCGGTCGCCTGTGGTTCAAGACCGCGTTCCCCAACCACCCCTATGGCCCCTCCAGCAAGGGTGATATTGAAAGCGTCAAGGCGATCACGGCGGACGATCTGCGGGCGTTTCTGGCCAAGGCGTTGGCCAAGAATCGTCTGACAATCGGTGTGGTCGGTGACATTTCGGCCGCGGAACTGGGCCCCTTGCTGGACAAGACGTTCGGCGCCCTACCGGAAAGCACCGTATTTACGCCGGTGGCGGAAGTGATGCCGATGGGCGCCGGGGTGCTTAAAATCGTGGAAAAGGCCATCCCGCAAAGTCGGGTGATGTTTGGCGGTCCGGGCCTGAAGCGGGATGACCCGGATTGGTTTGCGGGCTATGTCCTGAACTATGTTCTGGGCGGTGGCGGTTTTTCCTCGCGCCTGAACGAGGAGGTGCGGGAAAAACGCGGCCTCGCCTATTCCGTTTACAGCTATCTCTACCCCTTGGATCATGCGGCCATTCACATGGGCGGGGTGGGTACGCAGAACCAACGGGTTGCGGAAGCCTTGCAGGTGATCAAGGATCAGATTGCCCTGGCCCGGGACCATGGAATTACGGCTGAAGAACTCGCCAATGCCAAGACCTTTCTGAATGGCTCGTTTCCCCTGCGCCTGACCTCGTCGGGCCGAATCGCCCGGTTGTTGTTGGCGATCCAGCGTGAAAACCTAGGCATCGATTATCTGGACAGGCGGGCAAAACTGATCAATGCCGTAACCCTCGCGGATGTTTCCAGGGTCGCGAAACGGCTGTTACAGCCTGAAAAACTGTTAATCGTGGTGGTCGGAAAACCAGCCGGCCTGGTGGCCAGCGAATAGCCCGATTACCCCGCTTTCGGTCGCCGTCATGCTCTGGTAGCTTGCCGCCATGAGTGGTCTCCTTCACCAAGATATCGCAGGTTGCCTGCAGTCTGGAACCGGGCTGCGCGAGGCTGATCTGACGCCATTGCTACAGCAGTGCGATGCTGCCCGTCTTCGCATGGCCCGGGATTTGGCCGCTGGCGGCTTGGCCCCCCTGTCCGTTGCCCGGGGCGGCGATGATCTGCTGCAACTAGCACCAATTGCTGCGGACTGGCGGCAGCGGTTTCGCAGGGTCGTATTATTCGGCATTGGCGGGTCCACGCTGGGGGCCCGGGCCCTGGCGGCGTTGGCGGACGGGACCGGCCCGGAATTTTGCGTACCGGACAATTTGGATCCGGAGGTGATGGCAAAGGTGCTGGCGCCGGAAAATTTGTCCCATACGGGATTTCTGGTGATCTCCAAATCGGGTGGTACGGGAGAGACCTTGGCGCAGGCGTTGACGGCTGTCTCGGCGATGCGGGATCATTTGGGCGGGGACGCGGCGGCGCGGCAATTTCTCATGGTCAGCGAGCCTGGCGATGGTGCGCTGCGGCGGCTGGCCGAGAATATCGGCGCCCCGGTTCTGGATCATGATCCAAACATAGATGGGCGCTTTTCCGTGTTGTCCCTGGTCGGTTTATTGCCTGCCATGATCCTGGGGTTGGATGCCGCGGCTGTGCGGGAGGGGGCCTGTTCGGTCCTGCAGCATGCCATGGGGACGAAGGATTGTCCGCCGGCCGTGGGTGCCGCGCTGCAGGTCGGGCTGCAACGCCGGGATTTGAGCCAGTCGGTTTTGCTGGCTTATGGCGATGCGTTCAAGCCGTTCGTTCTATGGCACCGCCAGTTATGGGCGGAAAGTCTGGGCAAACAGGGTCAGGGGTTGACCCCGATCGATGCCCTGGGACCGATTGACCAACATAGCCAGCTGCAACTTTATCTCGACGGGCCCTCTGATAAGCAATTCACCATGTTGACGCTGTCACAGAACGGGCGCGGCCCGGTGGTTGACGCCGCGCTGGCGGATAGCCTGGAACAGGATTATCTGGCGGGGCGCAGCATCGGTGATCTGGTTGGCGCCATGCAGGCGGCAACGGCGGATACCTTGATCAAGCATGGCCGCCCGGTTCGCCGCCTAAGCGTTGAGAAGCTGGATGAACGGGCCCTGGGCGCCCTGTTCATGCATTTTATGCTCGAAACACTATTCGCTGCCGATCTGATGGACGTGGATCCCTTTGGCCAGCCGGCAGTGGAAGAAAGCAAGGTGCTGACTCGGCAGTATCTGCGGGCGCAAAATTCTCAGGGGGATGTCACGTGAGCCTGCTGCGCCGCCTGCCGGAGGTTACCGTAAATCGTATTGCCGCCGGCGAGGTGGTCGAACGGCCGGCCTCGGCCCTTAAAGAACTGGTGGAAAATGCCATCGACGCCGGCGCGGGACGGATTGATATTGTATTGATTGACGGGGGCCGGGAATTGATCTCGGTCACCGATGACGGCCATGGCATGTCGCGGGACGAACTGGCCCTGGCGGTGGAGCGCCATGCCACATCCAAATTGCCCGACGAGGATCTGCTGCACATCCGGTGGCTGGGTTTTCGCGGCGAGGCCCTGCCGTCCATTGGCGCGGTGTCCCGGCTGACCATGACCTCGCGCACCGGGGGGGATGACGAGGCCTGGCGTATCGAGGTGGATGGCGGTGAGGTCGGTACTGTTATTCCGGCGGCCCAGGCGCGGGGCAGCCGGGTTGAGGTACGGGATCTGTTCTATGCCACCCCGGCGCGGCTGAAATTTCTGAAAACGCCGCGTACGGAATTCCAGCACGCGGCCGATGTGGTCAAGCGGTTGGCGATGGTGCGGCCGGATATCGCCTTTACCCTGTCCGATGGGGAGCGGCGCAGCCTAGATTTGACCGCCACCGGCGGCGACCTGTTTGACGCCCGCCTGGCCCGTCTGGGCGCCATTATAGGGCGGGACTTCGCGGACAATGCCCTGGCCATCGATGCGGAGCGGGAGGGCATTCGCCTGACCGGTTATGCCGGCCTGCCGACCCTGAACCGGGCCAACAACCGCATGCAGTATTTGTTCGTCAATGGCCGTCCGGTGCGTGACCGTGTCCTGGCCGGCGCCTTGCGGGCCGGTTACATGGATGTCCTGGCCCATGACCGCCATGCCCTTGCGGCGCTGTTTCTGGATGTGCCGGCCGAGCTGGTCGATGTCAACGTCCATCCCATGAAGGCCGAAGTACGTTTTCGCGATGCCGGCATTGTCAGAGGGTTATTGGTTTCCGCATTGCGCCATGCCCTGGCGGGCGCGGGACATCGCAGTGCCACATCGGTCAGCACGGCCGCCCTGGGCCGGGTCCGGGAGGGCGGCTTCGATCTACCCTACCGGCAGACATCTCATATGTCCGGTCACATGTCCGGCCGCGGCAACGCCGGCCTGATGGAAGCGGCGGCGTCGTTTCAGGCGCCTTTTGCCGCAACCGCCGCGCCTTCCGCCCGCCTTGAGGCGGAGGAGACCGTGGTCGCCGCCGGTGACTATCCCCTGGGCGTGGCCCGGGGCCAGCTGCACGAGACCTATATCGTTGCGCAGACCGCCAACGGCATCGTCATCGTTGATCAGCATGCGGCCCATGAACGCCTGGTGATGGAACGTATGCAGGCGCAACTGGCGGCGAACGGTGTGGCGCGCCAGATGCTGTTGCTGCCGGAAGTGGTGGAGCTGGATGAAGCCGGCGCTCAACGCATTGTCGAGCGTGCCGATGAGCTGGCCGAACTGGGCCTCGTCGTGGAATCTTTTGGTGACGGCACCATCGTGGTACGGGAATTTCCGGCTTTGCTGGGTGAAAGTAATATTCAGGGCTTAATCCAGGATCTGGCGGACGAACTGGCGGAAATGGATCAGGCCCTGGCCCTGCGTGAGCGTCTGGACGATGTCTGCGCCTCCATGGCCTGCCACGGCAGCGTCCGCGCCGGCCGACGCCTGACGGTGGAGGAAATGAACGCCCTGCTGCGGGAAATGGAGCGCACGCCCCGCTCGGGCCAGTGCAGCCATGGCCGCCCCACCTATGTGGAACTGCAACTGGGTGATATTGAAAGTCTGTTTGGACGGCGCTAGAGCATTTCCAAAATGGAAATGCTCCGATCTTTATGAATTGAGCAATTTTTCCAATCACTTAGAATCGCCCAAGTTGGTTTGGGCGATTCACAATTGATCGGAATTGCTCTAGCCGTCCCAGCGCAGGATGACGATCCGCGCGGCGCCGTATGTTCGTTCATCCAGTTCAGTGAAACCGGCGCCGGCCTGAAAATGTTCCTTCTTGGCCAGCTCGATACAGCAGATACAACCATTCGCCAGCCATCCGGTTGCTGCGAGAGCGGAAAGCGCGGGCTCCGATTGTCCCATCCGATAGGGCGCGTCCATCAGGACCAGATCGAAGCTGTCCGGCGCAGCTCCGGGCCGGGTGGCATCGCGGGTCAGGACCTGAACGCGATCCGCCGCGGCCATATCGGCGGCGGTGTATTCGATCTGTCGGGCAGCGGCTCTGTTCTGCTCAATAAAGCAAACCTGCGTCGCACCCCGCGACAGAGCCTCCAGACCCAGCGCGCCGGTACCGGCGAAGATATCCAATACTGCTCTGTCCATGGGCAGGCCGCCGTAGTCCCCGTGTGAGAGGATATTGAACAAGGCCTCCCGCGCCCGGTCGGAGGTGGGGCGGATGTCCAAACCCTTGGGAGATAACAGTCGCCGCCCCCTATGGGTTCCGCCAACAATCCGCATGACGCTATTTTTTCTTGCCCTTACGGGCATCGCCCCCGGTGTCGCTATCGCCCAGACCGAAATTCGCCGCCTGGGCGCCCAGCTGATCGCGCAGGATGCGCCGGGGCACGGGCGCGATCTCGCCCCTCGGCAGATCGCCCAGCTGGAAAGGGCCATAGGATAGGCGGATCAGGCGGGTGACCTGCAGGTCCATATGCTCCATGACCCGGCGGATCTCCCGGTTCTTGCCTTCCTTCAATGACAGGCTCAGCCAGGCATTGCCCCGTTGTCGGCTGTCCAGCTTGGCTTCAATGGCGCCGTAGGAGACACCCTCGATACGCACGCCATCCGCCAGGCGGGCCAGGGCTTTTTCGTCCACGTTGCCATGCACCCGCACCCGGTAACGCCGCCGCCAGCCGGTGCTGGGCAGCTCCAGATGCCGGGCCAGGGCCCCGTCGTTGGTCAACAGCAGCAGGCCTTCCGTATTCAGATCGAGCCGGCCCACCGAGACAACCCGGGGCAGCGTTGCGGGCAGGTGCTGAAACACGGTGTCCCGACCTTCCGGGTCGTTATTGGTGGTCAACAGGCCCTTGGGCTTGTGATGGCGCCACAACTTGGTGGGTTCCGCCCTGGCCAAGGCGTTGCCATCGACCTCAATCCGGCTTTTCGCCGTCACGACGCAGGCCGGCGTCTCCAGCACCTTGCCATCGACTTTTACCCGGCCGGCTACGATCCAGCGCTCCGCCTCCCGGCGGGAACATAATCCGGCCCGTGCCAGACGTTTGGCGATACGTTCGCCATCCGAAGGCTTGACGCTATCCTGCTTGCTATTCATGTTGGCCAACATGCCTATTGAGACGACGAAATCAACCTTCATGGTCGCGGCGCTGGAAGAAGCCCGCCGGGCGGCGGCGCGCGGCGAAGTGCCCATCGGCGCTGTGATCGTTGATAATGCGGGCCAGGTCCTGGCCGCCGCCGGCAACCGCACCGAAGAACTATCCGACCCGACAGCCCATGCGGAGATGTTGGCCATACGCCAAGCCTGTGCCGACCGCGGCGCCCCTCGATTGCCGGATTGCGCCATTTACGTGACGCTGGAGCCCTGTCCCATGTGCGCCACCGCGATCAGTTTTGCCCGCCTGACGCGGCTTTACTACGGTGCCTCGGATGCAAAGGGCGGCGGCGTGGAACACGGCCCGCGCATTTTCCACCAACCGACCTGCCATCACAAACCGGACCTCTATCCAGGTATTGGCGAAAACGAAGCGGCTGATCTGCTTCGATCTTTTTTTCAAGAAAGACGCTAAATCACGCCGGCGGTTCGGAAATCCTGGATCTCATCCTTGCTGTAGCCGGCCTCCGCCAATACCTCCTCGGCATGTTCGCCGGGCGAGACGGGAGGACGGTCGATACTGCCGCCGCCATGGGCCAATCGGAAGCCGGAGCCGATCAGGTTGAGCTCGCCAAAGGGGCTGTCCACAGACTGCAGCACATCGCGGTGTTCCAATTGCGGATGTTTGACGGCCTCGGCGATGGTGCGGACCTGGCTGGCCGGTGCGCCGGCCTCGGCCAGGCGGGCCTCCCACGTGGTGATGTCGGCGGTGGCGAAGGCCGTTTCAATGATCTCGCGGAGGGCCCCTTCATGCTCCGTACGGCCGTGCCAATCGGCAAAGCGCGGGTCCTCCAGCAGCTCCGGTTGCCCAATGGCATGCATCAGGGCCTCGAACTGTTTTTGCGTATTCACCGCCAACAGCAGATTGTCATCGCCGACCTTGAAAAGATTGGCGGTGGGCCGGCGGCTGATGGCCTGGTTGCCGTATTGTCCGTGCACATGGCCGGTCGTGGTGTGTTCGCTGACCAGGGGCGAGAGGAACGCCAGGGTCGAATCCAGCATGGAGACATCAATGCACTGGCCCTTGCCCGTATGGGTGCGCTGAAACAGTGCCGAGGCGATGGCGAAGGCGGAGGTCATGCCGCCAATGGCGTCGCAAACCGCGAAACCGGCCCGGGTCGGCCCCGTGCCTTCATGGCCCGTAATCGACATGATGCCGGAAACTGCCTGGATACGGCCGTCGTAGGACGGTGTATTCCGTTCCGGGCCATTTTGGCCGAAGCCTGATACGGCGCAGTAAATCAGACTGGGATTGATCGCCGAAAGCGCTTCGTAGCCGATACCAAGACGCTCCATGACGCCGGGGCGAAAGTTCTCGGTCACGATATCGGCCTTGGCGGCCAGACGTTTGACGATTTCGATGGATTCGGGGTCTTTTAAATCAAGGGCGATGTTACGCTTATTGGCGTTGATGGCCAGCCAGCCCGGCGCCATGCCCCGGTCGCTCCATTCCTTGGACAAGGGCCCGTTGCGCATTTCCTCGCCGCCCGGCCGCTCCACCTTGATCACGTCCGCGCCCAGCAGGGCCAGTTGGAAGGTTCCAAATGGCCCTGCGAAGACTTGGGTAAAATCGAGCACCCGGACGCCCTCGAACGGCTTACTCATTTACCTGTCTCCCCCGTCGCTCCGCCGTCACTCCGCCGCATCGTGCTGTGGCGTGGCGGCTTCGTCCCGGCGTTGTTTGGCGACCCGCTTGACTTCGTCAAATTCGGCCCTGCGGCGGGCGATCTCCTCGGCCGGAATTCGCTCGATATTCTGGAAATCCAGCTTCCATTCCGCGTCATCGTTCCACCGCTGCGGCGATTGCACGGTGGTCCGGGGACCGACGGCGCTTTCCAACAGATCCAGGGCCAGGGCCATGGTTTGCCTTTGGGACTCCGGATCGTTGGGTTTGCCGGCGGCATTGCCCAGGGGAAAGTCACTGAACAGAAACCGGGGTACACCGGCCTGTTCAACAATGTCCTTGGCGCAACCCATGATGACGGTGGGGATGCCGTTGGCTTCAAGATAACGTGCGGTCAGACTCACGGTCTGGTGGCACACCGGTCAAGCCGCGACAATGACGGCGGCTTCCGCCCCATCCTCCCGTAGACCCTGCAGCACATCCGCGCAATCCTGTTCGATCGTGGTGACCTGGCTGCGATTGGTGGGCGTACCCTGAAACCGTTGTGCCAGGCCGCCGATGCGTCCTTCTTCGGCGGCGATCTTCAACTGCGCCAGGGGAAAGTAGGTATTGAAATCGTCGGCGGTGGTGTATTTGCGGTCATAGCCCAAGTGGGAAATGCGCACATCCGGCTCGCCGTCGATACTATCGGCATAGACCCGATAGAATTTGGCGGATGCGTTATAGGCCGCGCCTGGGCCCTGATCTCCCTTATCGGACTGATAGGGCGCGGACGTGACCACCAGGCCGACCTTGGTTTCGCTCAAGGGTTTTGCCAGCTTGGTGAAGGGTACGTCCGTGTATTGCGCCCAACGATAAGGATTGCCATAGCCCAGGGCCAGATAATAGTCCCGCAGCCGCTGCATATAGGGGACGGGCAGGTCATGGGCGGCGGCGAACCCCAGATCCTCGTCCGCGTCAGTTCGTTCAGCCATTTTTTTGGCCCTTTCGGTAAATTCACTTTCCCAGGCAGCATAGCACATTGCGGCGCGATATCGCCTAGGAGACTCGGGCGGTCACAGGCGTTACATTGGGATTATATGAAACTCCCAATGATGATGTCCGGGCGCGTACGGGCCCGCAAGGAAGGATAGGTAAGTGATGATTCCGGATTTTTCGGACCGCTCGAAAGACCTGTTGGAGCGGCTGCTGAAATTCATGGACGATACGGTGTATCCCAACGAGGAAACCTATGAGGAGCAACTCGATAGCGCAAAAGAGCGCTGGTCGGTGCCGCCCGTGCTGGAGGAAATGAAGGCCAAAGCCCGTGAAGCGGGTCTGTGGAACCTCTTCCTGCCCGAGAGCGACGAAGTCGAGCCCATGTCGAACCTGGATTATTCACCCCTGTGCGAGATCATGGGGCGCTCTCCCATCGCCGCCGAAACCATGAACTGTTCGGCGCCCGACACCGGTAATATGGAAGTCTTCACCCGCTACGCCACGCCGGAACTGAAGGAGCGCTGGTTGACGCCTTTGCTGGACGGCAAGATCCGTTCCGCCTTCGCCATGACGGAGCCTGCCGTGGCCTCCTCTGATGCGACCAACATCGAAACCGCCATCGTGCGCGAGGGTGATGAATACGTCATCAACGGGCGCAAATGGTGGACCTCCGGCATCGGCGATCCACGCTGCCAGGTGCTGATCCTGATGGGCAAGACCGATCCGGACAATCCCGACCGGTATCGCCAGCAATCCATGATCGTGGTGCCGCGCAATGCGCCGGGTATCAAGGTGGAGAGAATGCTGCACGTGTTCGGCTACGATGATGCGCCGCACGGCCATGGTCAGGTGCTGTTCGAAAATGTCCGTGTTCCCGCCGACCATATGCTGCTGGGCGAGGGCCGGGGTTTCGAGATCGCCCAGGGGCGGCTTGGCCCGGGACGCATCCATCACTGCATGCGCCAGATCGGCGTCGCCGAGCGGGCGTTGGAGGATATGTGCAAGCGGGCAAAATCCCGCTACGCGTTCGGCAAGCTGGTGTCCGAGCAGTCGGTCACGACAGAGCGGATCGCGGAGGCGCGCATCGCCATCGATTCCAATCGTTTGCTGGTGTTGCATACGGCTCACAAGATGGACACCGTGGGCAACAAGGAAGCCCGCAAGGAAATCGCCATGATCAAGGTATCTGTGCCGAATATGACCTGCCGGGTGGTCGACATGGCCTTGCAGGTGCATGGCGGCGGCGGCGTCAGTCAGGTCTTTAACCTGGCCCATGCCTATGCCCATTCGCGCACGAAACGCCTGGCAGATGGCCCGGATGAAGTTCATCGGGCCCAGATCGGGCGTCTGGAGTTGCGCCGCTGGAACTAGCTGGCGTTCTAGGTAGCGCTAACGGACAAAAACGGGGCGGAACCGGTGCCGGCGGGTTCCGCCCTTTTTCGATCATTCAACTCTTCAATTGGTCCATTTCCCACAAGCCCTTTCCGCGACTTTATGGCACACGCCGAGCCATGAACTCATGGGAGACTCCGTCCGAAACTAGGGTTACATTGAGGCCATGCAAGAAAATAAAATGATGACGTCCGGGCATATGCATGCCCGCAAGGAAGGATAGGTAATAGATGATTCCTGATTATTCGGACCGCTCGAAGGATCTGCAGGAGCGGCTGCTGAAATTCATGGACGATACGGTGTATCCCAACGAGGAAACTTATAAGGAGCAACTCGATAGCGCCAACGAACGCTGGAGTGTGCCGCCGGTATTGGAGGAAATGAAGGCCAAGGCCCGCGAAGTCGGCCTGTGGAACCTCTTTCTGCCCGAGAGTGACGCAGTCGAGCCGATGTCGAACCTCGACTATTCTCCCTTGTGTGAAATCATGGGCCGGTCGCCCATCGCGGCGGAATCCACCAATTGTTCCGCACCCGATACGGGCAACATGGAAGTGTTCACCCGCTATGCCACTGATGAACTCAAGGAACGTTGGTTGACGCCTTTGCTGGACGGCAAGATCCGCTCCGCCTTCGCTATGACGGAGCCTGCCGTGGCCTCCTCGGATGCCACCAACATCGAAACCGCGATCGTGCGCGAGGGTGATGAATATGTCATCAACGGGCGTAAATGGTGGACCTCAGGCATCGGCGATCCCCGCTGCGAGGTGTTGATCCTGATGGGTAAGACGGATCCGGACAATCCCGACCGTTACCGCCAGCAGTCCATGATCATCGTACCGCGCGATACGCCGGGTATCACGGTGGAGAAAATGCTGCACGTGTTCGGTTACGATGATGCACCGCACGGCCATGGTCAGGTGCTGTTCGAAAACGTACGCGTACCCGCCGACCATATTCTGCTGGGCGAGGGCCGGGGATTCGAGATCGCCCAGGGGCGGCTTGGCCCGGGACGCATCCATCACTGCATGCGTCAGATCGGCGTTGCCGAGCGGGCGTTGGAGGATATGTGCAAGCGGGCCAAATCCCGCTACGCCTTCGGCAAGCTGGTGTCCGAACAATCCGTCACGACAGAGCGGATCGCGGAGGCGCGCATCGCCATCGATTCCAACCGTTTGCTGGTGCTGTATGCGGCTCACAAGATGGACACCGTGGGCAACAAGGAAGCTCGCAAGGAAATTGCCATGATTAAGGTCTCGGTGCCGAACATGACCTGCCGGGTGGTCGACATGGCCATGCAGGTGCATGGCGGCGGCGGCGTCAGTCAGGTCTTTAACCTGGCCCATGCCTATGCCCATTCACGCACCCTGCGCTTCGCTGATGGCCCCGATGAAGTCCATCGGGCCCAGATCGGGCGTCTGGAACTGCGCCGCTGGAACTAGAGCAATTTTCAATTAATCGGAGTCACTTTCGCGACCCAAGTGATTGGTTCAATTGCTCTTTTCTTAAGAGTCCGAGCATGTTTAAAAAGAACATGCTCTAGGCGGTTTTCGAATATAGTCTCAAGGGGCGGGGCCGG
>JABIRL010000293.1 GCA_018667855.1 Rhodospirillaceae bacterium | reverse complement strand
GCCTGGCTGTTCGCCATTTCGGGACCGGTGGTGATCATTCTGGCCGTGGGCCGCCAGGGCGGTCTGCGGCCGGAGGATATCAGTTCCTGGGTTTTCGCCGCTTTCGTCTTCGGCGGCCTGCTGACCATGGCGTTCAGTTTCATCTTTCGCCAGCCCATCGCCATCATGTGGACAATTCCCGGCGCCGTGCTGGTGGGCGGCGCTTTGCAGCATCTCAGCTTCCCCGAGGTACTGGGCGCCTGTCTGGTTTGCGGCCTGCTGATCGCCTTCCTGGGTTTCACGGGCCTGGTCCGCCGTATCATGGCCGCCATTCCCATGCCCATCGTCATGGCCATGGTGGCCGGCGTTTTCCTGCCGTTCGGGTTGAACATTATCACCGCATTCGAAGAGGCGACGGTGATGGCCGTGGCCATGGTGGCGGCCTTCGCCATTCCCACAGCGATCCCCCGACTGGGGCGGGTGCTGCCGCCCGTTCTGTGCGCACTGGCCGCTGGCACCGTCGTGATCGTCTTTTCAGGCCAAATGACCGGCGTGGAGATGCCGGCCGTGGAATTGGCCCGGCCGATTTTCTATACCCCGGAGTTCACCCTGCGGGCCCTGGGCGAATTGGTGGTGCCCCTGGCGGTGACGGTGATCGCGGCGCAAAACGCCCAAGGCTTCGTCATCCTGCGCCAGGCCGGGTTCGAGCCGCCGGAAAACAACCTGACCGTGGCCTGCGGTCTGGGCAGTCTGTTGTTCGCCATGTTCGGCTCCGTCCCCACCTGCGTCACGGGGCCCGCCAACGCCATCCTGAACACTTCCGGTGAGCGGGAACGGCGCTATATGGCCGGCGTCATATTCGGGCTGCTGGCCATCGGCTTTGGCCTGTTCTCGCCCTTCACCACGGGCCTGGGCCTGGTCCTACCGGCGGTTTTTATCAACATGCTGGGCGGACTGGCCATGCTGGCGGTGCTGCAAGGCGCCTTCACCACGGCCTTCGGCGGGCCCCACGCCCTGGGCGCCCTGGTCAGTTTTCTGGTCACCCTGTCCGGCGTCGCGCTGTTTAACGTCGGCTCGCCGTTCTGGGGTCTTGTTTTCGGTTATGCGATCACGTTGCTATTGCAACGCCGGGGCGTCTGACAAATATCACGCCGGCTTGCGGGCATAAACCATCCTGGTCATATCCGCGATCACCTCCGCGTCAACCGGGGTTTCGAAGCCGGCGGCTTCCATGGCCGCGATGACCCGTTCCGGTGACAGCGATGCCGCCTCGGGCGTAAAAGCCATGTGCTGCATTTGCCACAGGGCGGCCAGTTGCGGCTGGGCTTTGTCGGCATCGACCATGAAATCGTGCACCATCAAGGTACCGCCGGGGCGCAGCCGTTTGAAGGCGTCATTGATCAGGGACGGAATAGAATCTTCCGGCACGCCGCTGAACAGATAGGACATCAAAATCGCACAGCGATCACCGGGCCATTCGCATTCCAGGGCATTGGCGGGAATATAGCGGACCCTGTCCACCATGCCGGCTTCGGTAATGTACTCCCAGCCGATTTCGGAGACATTGGGGAAGTCGATTATGGTCGCGGCGAGGTCGGGATTTTCCTTGCACAAGCTGATGGTCATGGCGCCCGTACCGCCGCCCACATCAAGCAGGGTTTCGGCATCGCTGAGATCCACCAGGCGGGCAATTGTACGGCCGGGGCCTAACGAGCCGGCATGCTGGGCCCGGCTGTAGATCCGCGCCTGTTCCGGATCGGAAAACCAGTTGGCATAGGAGGCAATATCGTCCCGGTTCAGGGTGCCGTCCATCGCTGCGTTCAATTGCTGCAGCACCGGATACATCTGTCCGTCAATCTGATAGCGCAGATAATCGCCAAAATCATACTTGGCCCCCTTCACCAGGAATGCCTCCGCCGCCGGCGCATTGGCCAGCTTACCGTCTTCGCGCACCATCAATCCGACGCTGCGCAGCGCCGTGGTCAGAGTGGTGACGCGGTTGACGGGGACGCCGGCGGCATCGGCAAGGGCTTGTTCGTCCTTGGGCGCGCCGGACAAATGGGAGAAAAGATCTACGTGGAGGGCTGCGAAAAGGGCCTTCGAGGCCATGAAACCAAATGCAATTCTGGATACGACTTCGGCTGTTTCAGCCGTTACGGAAGACACGGAATAACTCCTTTTGATCGAAACGATCTATCTTTGTTTTGTTTTGGGTCCGGACATGAACGCGGCGCCGCGAGGCAGCCTTTGTTGTTTTCCTGGGTCAATTCATCCAGACCGTCTTACGAAAATGCCGTGACCCGTGAACAACTACCATAGAGCATTTCGGGCGCTTGGCTACAGGGAGCCCGGCAAATACATGGTCGCCGTCACTTGAAAACGTAGATCGGGCTGCTCCAGGCCTGGAATCCATCTTCGGTATTGAGGCAGATCCACAGCGGGTTGTCCCTGTCGGCGGCAAGAGGAATTTCCACTTTCTCCTCGATCTCCCGACAGGGGTTCTCATCGGGCAGGCGAAAGACTGTTATCCGCCGTTCCAGGCCGCCGGCTTCCATCACGCAGTCTTCGAAGCCAACATCGCCCAGGGGCATTGTCATGCCGCCCAGGTTGGTCGCGATGATCAGATCGCCGGGCTGGTCCACCTCCAGCCAGGCATCAAAACCGCCGTAATTTCCGGTGGTGATGGCGTCGAACACAATGGTGTTATCGTCCTGCTGTTCGAACAGCCGCTCATGATTCCAAGCGTTGATTTTCTCGAAGCGCCGGATGCGGGCGCCGCCAAAGGATACCTTGCCCTTCCAGTTGGTGTCCCGGCCCCGGCCCCGGTATTCGGCGCCGCTCCACAAAACCCGAATGCGGCTGCCCAGATCAGCTTCGGTGTAACCGCGCAGGGTTTCGACCACCTCGGTGCCGTTACGCACCTCGATCCGCTCTATGGGTGCCTGGGTCACGGCCCGGACCGCCAAGGTGGCGGTGTCCGATGTGGTTTGGACTATGTCGCCCATCATGACCTTATCCACCGTCTGGCTGCCGGCATCGGGAAACAGATTGGGGTCCAGGTCAAACAATGTGGCCGGTTGAGCAAAACCGGCCGTGACGTCCAGATGCAGCCGCGTGCCCGTGGTGCCGTAATGATGGCGGCGCTTCAGGCAATCGAAGAAGCTGTCGCGGGTCAACTCGTCGGTCAGGAAGCAGGTCAACCCGCCATAGGCGCCAAAGGTGGAGACGCCGGGATAGCTGGCACCCGGCCGGCCCTTGTGGCCGTCGCTGTTACAGACCACGCCGCTGCGGTGGCCCAGGGGAAAACCGTCGGTCAACAGCCATTCGAAAGTACCCCAGGCGGAGTGGATCTCCATGGCGGTTTCCTTGGTGCCGTCATGGGCAAAGGCGATGTCCGCATAACGTCCGCCCACGTGGGCATAGACGACGCAGTCTTCATCGGCCAGTCGCTCGAACAGCAGATTGGCGTCGTTGGCATCCATGTCCAGGTCCGAGCGATCCACCAACAGGGCGTGGGACGAGCGGTAAATAGGCCGGCCCTCGGTCCGGTAAAAGACATTGCGGTCACCGCCCACCGCCGTATTGCCGGACCATTCATAGCCGGGAAAGGTGAGGAAGCGGTGATCCTGGTGATAGCTGGCAGTCAGATCGTTCAGATAGGCCCAGAAGGCATTGTTGACCTGGAAATCATTGGCCTGATGGCTGAGAGCATCCAGAAAAGCCATGTTACGGCCAAATTCGAAATAGTCCCGCGAGGTCCCGATGCCGATGGATTCCCCGCTTTGGCCATGCAGATCGGCCCAATAGCCGCTGTGCGGGCCGTCCTGGACTACCAAAGGATGCGATTGCGCCACCTCCGCCCCAGTCTCGTCATGAACCGTGATGCGCAGGGTACCGGGTTCATCAACGCTCAAGCCCTCGAAACTCACAGCCCGCTCGCCCAAGGAATATTCCACACCGTCGGGCAGACCCTTAACCGCCATGTTGGCCCGGAATGTGAAGTTGCCCTGGGCCTGATCCGTGGGATTGCCCCAGTTGTCCTCCGCCTTCAGACCAAACTGAAAGGTCTCGCCGGGGCGGCGCAGGCTGGGCAGCACGGCGCGCCACAGGGCCGCCTCACCCGGCACGATGTTGATGTTCGGGGTGTTTGGAATGGGCGTGTAATGGCCCACGGCGCAAACGTCGGCAGCCACCTTGAACTCGAAATTCGGCTCCACCATGGACTGCAATTTCAGCCCCGGCGAGCCTTTCGAAGTATCGCCGAAGATGATCTCGATTTCATCACCCTCGCGCAGGAAGCCGCCCGCGACGCGGATCGTCAGAACCTTCCACCGCGGCCGCGGCATGGCGCCGTAGCGGCTGTATTCCACGCCCAGAGGCACACCGGAGGAGGTCGTCGCCGTGACGTAGTTATGGCCGGTGGGGTCATTGGTTTGCAGCGCGCCGCCGTCCCCCATGGCACGCTGCATGATCCGGATCGCGCCGGTGTCGTCCAGACCGAAACGGCCAACCGTGTAGGTCATGCGAAATGTCTGCAGGCTGCGGGCCGGGAATTTACCTTTCGGCTCAATTTCCACATGACCGTACAAAACCGGGTCCGTGCCAGGCTGCGCCATGGTCCAGACTTCGCCCACCAGATCCGAATCCACCAGAGTGCCAATACCGCTGTCCGTCATGAGCCTGTTCCCCGATTTCAATTTCCAGCAGTCTAGGTGGTTTGGGATTTCCGATCCATCCGCCGTCAACCTGTGGCACAATAGTCCCACGTAAAGTCAGTATTGAGGTTATCAGAATGGTTTACGATCCCCGCATGCCGGCTCGGGAAGTGTGCGTCCTTGCTTATCAAATCGAACGATGGGCGGCTGAAAAGCCCGATGACATCGCCTTTATTTTTTATGGCGGCGAAAAGTGGACCTGGGCCCAGACCCTGGATCTGACCCGCCGGGCGGCCAAGGGTCTGCGGGATCTGGGCGTCAAGAAGGGCGATCACGTGCTGTCGTGGCAACCCAACAACCGCGAAGCCGTCCTGACCTGGTTCGCCTTGAATTACCTCGGCGCCGTCTATGTGCCCGTCAACACGGCGTACAAAGGCCTTTTGCTGGAACACGTGGTTAAATTATCGGACGCGGTGGTGATGGTCTGCCACGCCGATCTGGCCAACCGGTTGGAAGATATCGATACCGGTTTGCTGCGCGATGTCATCATCACCAATGGCGAGGCGAGCCTGGCAAAACACACCACCCATCCGGCCATGACTTTGTCGCCCGACGTCGGCCTATCGGAAATACCCGATGTGATCGAACCCTGGGACACCCAGTACATTATCTTCACATCCGGCACCACGGGCCCGTCCAAGGCGGTACTGTCATCCTACGCGCAGGGCTATTCCATGGGGCCGGAGGCCTGGGAGAATATCGACGAGACCGACCGGACCCTGGTCAATCTGCCCATGTTCCATGTGGGCGGAACGGTGTTTTTCATCATCGCCCTGGCCAGAGGCGGGTCGTGTTTCCTCGACACTCATTTCAAGACCGACGAGTTCTGGCAGACGGTGCGGGAGAACGAGACCACGTTGACCTGTCTGCTGGGCGCCATGATCCCGTTCCTACTAAAACTGCCCCCCGGCAATCATGACAAGGACCATCCCCTGAAAAAGGCCTGCTGCGTCCCCTGGTCCGAGGAGACCATGGCCATGGGACGGCGCTACGGCATCGACATGCGCACCACATTCAATATGACGGAAGTATCCTCGCCCATGGTCTCGGATTCCTATCCGCCCGATGCCGGTACCTGCGGCAAGGTACGAAATGGCGTTGAAGCCCGTGTGGTGGACGAGAACGATTGCGAGGTGGCACCGGGCGAGACCGGGGAATTGATCCTGCGCACGGACCGACCCTGGGCCATGAACCATGGTTATTACAAGAACCCGAAAGCCACCGCCGAAGCCTGGCGCAACGGCTGGTTCCACACCGGCGATGCCTTCAAATACGACGACAAAGGCTATTTCTATTTCGTCGACCGGATCAAGGATGCGATCCGCCGCCGGGGCGAGAACATTTCTTCTTTTGAGGTGGAGGCGGAAGTAAACGCCTTTGCCGATGCCGGCGAGGTCGCCGCCATTCCCGTACCCAGCGAATTGGGCGAAGATGAGGTCATGGTCGTGGTCGCGCCCGCGGCGGGCAAAACGGTGGAACCGATGGAGTTGTTCCGTTATCTCGAACCCCGCATGGCCCATTTCATGCTGCCCCGATACATCCGCGTGGTCGATGAGCTGCCCAAGACACCAACGCAGAAGGTGCAGAAACATCTGCTCAAGGACGACGGCATCACCGCTGACACATGGGATCGGGAAGCCGAAGGCATCATCGTAAGGCGGGAGAAAATCGGGGGATGACTATATGAAATTCTATTACGTGCCCGGCACTTGCGCCCTGGCATCGCACATCACGCTGGAAGAGGCGGGCGCCGATTACACCGGCGTGCGCATGAACTTCGCCGAGGAAGAGCAGAAAAAACCTGAATTTCTGGCAATCAATCCCAAGGCACGGGTGCCGGCCCTGGTCACCGAGCGGGGCGTACTGACAGAGACACCGGCGATCCTGGTCTACCTTTGCCAGCAATACCCCGAGGCCAACATGGCGCCCCTGGATGATCCGTTCGAGCTGGCGCGGGTCCAGTCCTTCAATTCCTATCTCTGTTCCACCGTGCATGTGGCCCACGCCCATCGCGGGCGCGGCCACCGCTGGGCCGATGACCCAGCCGCCCATGAAGCCATGCGCGCCTTCGTGCCAAAATCAGTCGGCGAATGCTTTCGCCTGATCGAGGATGAGATGTTCGAGGGGCCTTGGGTCATGGGCCGGGATTGCACCGTTTGCGATTTCTATCTTTTTACCGTGACCGGATGGCTGGAAGCTGACAGCGTGGACATTACCACCCTGCCCAAGATCCAGAACCACTATGAACGCCTGTCGCAACGGCCGAGCGTGAAGCGAGCTCTGGCGCAGGAATTCGCCTAGGATTCCAAGTCCAGAAACGGTTGCGCATAGGTTAGGGCGCCGTCCAAAGCATCCAGCGCACCAGATGTCAGCTCCAACCCCATGACATAGGGCTTTGGGTAAATCGTCCCGAACTTATGGGCGGCGGCAACGGTAAAACCGAAACGTTCGTAATAAGCCGGCTCGCCCAACAGAAAGACCGCCTGCCAGCCCTTTCGTGTGGCAATGTCCAAGCCGTCGCGGATCAAGGCGCCGCCAATGCCCTGATTTTGAAACTCCGGCAGAACGGAGACAGGCGCCAGCCCGAGGCAACCGGCGGGCGCCGCCAGTTTCGAAAATAGAATATGCCCCACCAACTGGTCACCGTGCATCGCCACCAGGGCAATTTCCACGTCCCCCGATGCCTGCAGGGCCGCCACCAAATCAGCTTCATCCGCCTGGCCAAAGGCCGACAGCACCACATGCCGTACCCTGGCGACATCGTCTGATGTTTCCGCGCGAATGATCATGATGGGAGAAACCTCGGACAAAACAGAGACATGGAATTGCTCTCCGGTACATATTACACATCCGTCTTGGTATCGGAATTTCATACCCATCGGCAAGCCCCATACGATTGCGGGACGCGGTACAAATCCCATAGGATGGCCGTGAGCCGACATTGTAGGAGGACAAGAAATGAAACCGGAACAAATCCTGTCGCACGAACCAAAAGTATTGAGCCAGGAACAGCGCGAATTCTATTTCGAACATGGCTATTTGCAGCTGGAAAGCTTCGTCGGCCAGGATTGGCTGGACCGTTTGTGGGCGGTGACGAACCGGTACGTTGATGACAGTCGGGCGAAAACAAAATCCGACAAGGTGTTTGATCTGGAGCCGAACCATACGGCGGAAAACCCGCGCCTGCGCCGCATCTCCCAACCCGTGGGCCTGGACCCGGTGTTCGAGGAGTTCGGCCTGCGCGGACCGATCGTTGATCTGGCCGAGGATCTGGTGGGCCCGGACGTGAAATACCATCATTCCAAATTGAACATGAAGTGGGCCGATGGCGGCGAGGAAGTGAAATGGCACCAGGACATTCAGTTCTGGCCCCACACCAACTATTCACCGCTGACCATTGGTCTGTACATGGACGATGTGGATGACGAAATGGGCCCCATGGGCGTCCTGCCCGGCAGCCACAAGGGCCCGATCTATGATCTTTACGGCGATGACGGCAACTGGGTCGGCGCCCTGAATGACCGCGACCACGCCGCCCTGCCCCTGGAGGACGCCGTCTGGCTGAAAGGCCCCAAGGGCTCCGTGACCATTCATAATTGCCGCATGCTGCATGGCTCCGTGGCCAATAATTCCAACCGCGGCCGGCCGCTGCTGCTGCACACCTATGCCTCCGCCGATGCCCTGATCATGGCCGATAGCGTCGTCAGCGGCGTGCGCCACACCGAGCAGATTATTCGGGGAGAACGGGCCAAGTGGATCCACTTTGACCCCGAACCGTGTCTCAATCCGCCTGATTGGTCCAAGGGCTATACCTCTATATTCGCCCTACAGCAGGAGGAAGCGGCGGAATAGACCCTGCCTGCTTCAAGTCCCGTTTCTCAGGATCGCCTTGCCCTTGGTCAACCAGGACACGCCGAAGGCGACCACGGCAACCGATTCCAGCCAAAAGACCGGATGGTAGGGGTTTATCAGTTGCCTGGTGTCGTTCGGCAGAACCGCCTGCACCGCGATCAATATAATGGCGCCGACAATCGTCCAACCACAGACCCTGTAGGTCTGAATGCGCCGTTTCCGAATGGTGGTCAGCGTTTTCGCGGGATCGGTTCTTGTAAACAGAAACAGCGAGACATAGGCAATCGTCAGGAAAAACAGACCGGCGAACACAAGGTGAATGATGCCGATCGTCACGTCGGTCGTAGACGCAGCGATCAACGGTTCGGTGGGAAACAGGGCAACGCCAATAGCGAACACACCGGCGATCACGAAGATCAAGGCCGGGTCGCCGGGGCGGTCATCGACTATGCCATAGCCTCTGTACGACATCAGAAAAACGCCAATCGCACAGAGAATGCCAACAAACACGTTCCCCATGCCTGTGTAGTAATAATAACTGACCGAGTCCTGTAGGCCTGTTTGAAAGATCAACGCGGCGCCGATGGCCAGGATTACGGGCAACAAAGCACCAAGCCCGCCGACCGCCTTCCTCAGCGCCAGATAAGATAGTATCAATGTGTTTGGTTGGATTTCCGGTTGTGACATTGCAATCTCCCATTTGGATCTACTGGGCGATACAGATACCGCGCGACAGGCGGCCAAGAATAATGCGGCACAAATTCGTCTACTACGCCACCACCAAATCGATTTCCGTTTCGAACTCTTTGCCGGTGTTTGCTTCATGCGGTTTCAGCACCATCTCGACTTGCCGCCGCTCATCCGCCGAAAGGCTATGGAACAGGAAATCGATGGCGTTTTTGCGGTGGCCTTTCAGATAGAGCTGGCTGGTCAGCCGTTCACGGCCGCCGTGCAGCACCTTGACGTGGATATGGGGCGTGCGCGCGGTGTAGGGCACGGGAACAATGGTGCGAAAGGCAAAGCGGCCGTCGGTGCCGGTCGTGACATGGCCAAAGCCTTGAAACGCGCGGTCCCGCATGGCGAAATGTCTGTCGCCGGCGTGCAGATAGACGCCGTTGGCATCGCACTGCCAGATCTCAACCCGCGCACCGGGCACGGCCTGCCCCGTCGTATCGAGTATGCGTCCGCTCAGGTGCAGGATATCGCCGATCGCGTCGCGGTCGACACCGTCAACATGCACCAGGTCGCCATTGTCATCTTCCGGTATCCGCTCCGGATAGAACGGACCTTCGGTGCTGTCCGGGGTCGGCGCCAGAGCTGCCAGCACGGATGCGGGCAGTAAAAGCACCGGTGCCGCGAGTGTCAGCGCCCAGCTCAGAATACGGCGGTCCGGATCAAGTTTCCTCATCATAGCGCCCTCCTTTGTTAGATTGCCCCGTCCTCCCGCAGGCTGGCGATTTCATCTGTGTCCAGGCCCAGCCAGTCGCCGTAGACCCGGTCGTTGTCGGCACCCAGTTCGGGGTTGAGGGTCAGCTCCATCGGCTCGTTGCCGTGGATCCGGATCGGGCTGTGGGGAGCGG